>NZ_JBVIGX010000002.1:202967-236252 GCF_055570595.1 Streptomyces sp. NPDC031132 | reverse complement strand
TTCTGCCTGTCGTACCAGGCCCTAGATGCGGACCTGGACGGCGCGGGCGAGGCGGTCGTGCAGGCCGCGCCCGTCCCGGTCCCAGACCAGCGCCGGGATGACGAGGGCGAGCAGCACGGTGCGCAGCACGACCCGGCCGAGGCCGAGGCGGCCGCCGCCCTCCGCGACGACCCGCAGGCCCACGAGCCGCTTTCCGGGGGTGAATCCCACGGTGCCGACGGTGAGGATGCTCAGCACCACGAAGAGCGCCAGTGTCCAGTTGCCCGTGGCGGCCGCGTTGCCGCCCGTGATCAGCCCGTATGCGATCACCTGGCAGCCGACCCAGTCGATGGCGACCCCGCCGAGGCGGCGGCCGAACCGGGCCACCGAGCCGGACCCCTGGCGGGGCAGGCCGAGCCGCTGGCCCGGGTAGCCGAAGTCGACGCCCATGTCCTCGGCGGCCGCGCGGGGGCCGGAGAGCCAGGATCCGAGTGCTTGCCTGTTGTCCACCCGAACACGGTACCTGTGCGGCTCCACGGCGTTCCGGCGGGACCCTGGTTAACTTGTGCGAAACAAATGGGTCATGCTTGAGAAATCCCGTCTGCTTATGGTCGGGTCAGCGTGCGGCACCGCACTGACGCACCACGAGCTATAAAGCCCGCCCTGCCCCGGGGTCGGGAGTAGGAGGAGTTGGATGTTCCAGAACGCCGACGAAGTGAAGCAGTACATCGAGGAGAACGACGTCAAGTTCGTCGACGTCCGCTTCTGCGACCTGCCTGGTGTGATGCAGCACTTCACGATCCCGGCTCGGGCATTCGACCCGGCGGAGGAGCTCGCCTTCGACGGATCCTCGATCCGCGGCTTCCAGGCGATCCACGAGTCCGACATGGCGCTGCGTGCCGACATCACCACCGCGCGCCTGGACCCGTTCCGCAAGGACAAGACGCTCAACATCAACTTCTTCATCCACGACCCGATCACGGGTGAGGCCTACAGCCGCGACCCGCGCAACATCGCGAAGAAGGCCGAGGCGTACCTCGCCTCCACCGGCATCGCCGACACCGCGTACTTCGGCCCCGAGGCCGAGTTCTACGTGTTCGACAGCGTGCGCTTCGCGACCACCGCGAACGAGGGCTTCTACCACATCGACTCCGAGGCCGGCGCCTGGAACACCGGCTCCGAGGAGAACAACCGCGGCTACAAGGTCCGCTACAAGGGTGGTTACTTCCCCGTAGCCCCGGTCGACCACTTCGCCGACCTGCGCGCCGAGATCTCCCTCGAGCTGGACGCCCAGGGCCTCCAGGTCGAGCGCCAGCACCACGAGGTCGGCACCGGCGGCCAGGCCGAGATCAACTACAAGTTCAACACGCTGCTCGCCGCGGCCGACGACCTGATGCTCTTCAAGTACATCGTGAAGAACGTCGCCTGGCGCAACGGCAAGACCGCGACCTTCATGCCGAAGCCGATCTTCGGTGACAACGGCTCGGGCATGCACGTCCACCAGTCGCTGTGGGCGAACGGCGACCCGCTGTTCTACGACGAGGCCGGCTACGCGGGCCTGTCGGACACCGCCCGCTACTACATCGGCGGCATCCTCAAGCACGCCCCGTCGCTGCTCGCCTTCACCAACCCGACGGTGAACTCGTACCACCGCCTGGTCCCGGGCTTCGAGGCGCCGGTCAACATGGTGTACTCGCAGCGCAACCGCTCCGCCGCGATGCGCATCCCGATCACGGGCTCGAACCCGAAGGCCAAGCGCGTCGAGTTCCGCGCCCCGGACCCGTCCTCGAACCCGTACCTGGCGTTCGCGGCTCTGCTGCTGGCCGGCCTCGACGGCGTGAAGAACAAGATCGAGCCGATGGAGCCGATCGACAAGGACCTCTACGAGCTCTCCCCGGACGAGCACGCGAGCGTCCCGCAGGTCCCGACCAGCCTCGAGGACGTCCTCAAGGCCCTGGAGGACGACCACGAGTACCTCCTGGCCGGCGGTGTCTTCACCCCGGACCTGATCGAGACCTGGATCGACTACAAGCGCACGCACGAGATCGCCCCGATCGCCCTGCGCCCGCACCCGCACGAGTTCGAGCTCTACTTCGACATTTAAGTCAGCCGCAGGTCAGGACGCTTTCCGTCCCCCTGGGCCGTCTTCGGGTCGTCGCCGGTTTTTCCGCCTTTGCGGAAGACGCCGGCGGCGGCCCTTCGTGTTTTCGCCTCGCTGTCGGGCATGAGACGCGAGGGGGCGAGCCTGCGTCGCGCCGTATCGGTCGGCGGGCCGGTGTGGCACGGTGGCCGGGGCGCGGCTGCAGAGGGAGGAGTGCGATGACGCGAAGGTTGTTGTGGGGTGCGGGAGCCGGGTTGCTGCTCGTCGGGGCGGCCGGCGGGTTCCTCTCCGGGGTGCTGTGGGACCGGACTCCCGAGGTGACGATCAGCCCGCAGGCTGCGTCCGGGGCGGCGGTGCCGCAGTCCCGCGAGGCGCTCGTGACGGCGTGGACGGCTGAGCTGGAGAAGGCGGGCAAGGGTCTGCCGGAGGGGTGGGAGGTGCTGACCACGGAGGAGATCCGGGGCCGGTATCTGCACCAGAAGGTGGTCAACGCCCCGAAGGCCGAGGACATCGACCCGGGCATGGCCCGCCGGGCTGACTGATCGGGCACGGCAGAGGGGCCCGCAGCCGATCGTCCGGCTGCGGGCCCCTCTGCCGTGCAGGGCTAGTTGGCGGCGTTGATCGCGTTGATCACCGCGACGGCCTGGTCCCCGTGGTCCGAGGAGTACAGGTTGTCGTTGGTGCGGACGTCGTTGTCGTCGGTCTCGACGTGGGAGTTCGCGCCGACGATCTGGCCCTCGGGGGTTGCCATGGGGCCGCCGGACGCGCCCGCGCCCATGTCGCAGTCCATCTCGAGGCGGTTGTCCCACGGGTACCAGTCCACCGCGTCCACGACGTCACCCGTGCAGTAGAACTGGGTGTAGCCGTCCATGTCGGTGCGGTTGAAGCCCTCGCCGGGGAAGCCGGAGTCGATGATGTCGGACCAGTCGGAGCCGTACCCGAACTTGTAGCCGAGCGCGCCGACGGTGTCGGTCAGGTTCGTGTAGCCGGTCGGGGCGGAGACGGTGAAGGCGGCGAGGTCGCCCTCTTCGTAGTTCTTGTCGCGGGTCCATGCCTGCGGGGCCACGAACGACCGGGCCACCCATTCGCCCCAGGGAGCCTGGTAGTCACCGGGGCTGGTGGGGTCTTCCTTGTAACCGGGGATGAACAGCACCAGGTCGTAGAAGCCGTCCGAGCCGCTGCCGTCGCCGGGGTGGACGCAGTGTCCGGCGGTCCAGACGGTGTTGTTGCCGTCGGCGGCGATCGACGCCCCGGTACAGCCGTGTTCCTTGCCGGCGTTGTCGATGAACACGATCTTCCCGACGACGGTGGCCGGGGAGTTCTGCGGGAACGGCACCTTGCGGGCGACGGGCATCTCGGGCACGTCGGCCGCGGCCGCCACGGTCGATGCCGTACCGGTCTTCTCGGCCGGGAGAACCTGCGGAGACTCGGCCGTCAGGCCGGCACCTTCTGCCTTTCCGGCGGTGCCGGTCGCTTCGGACGCGGCCTTCTCGGCGGCGGCCTTCGCGTCGCGGGCGATGACGGTCTGGTCGCCCTTCTCGTGGGCGAGGGCCTTCTTGACGCGCTCCGGGGTCCAGAAGTCCCGCACCTTCTGCGGGTCGGCGGCCTGTTTGCCGACCGTCACCGCCGGGACTGCCGGTGCTGCGGGGGTCTCGTCCGCCGCGGCGGTCGTGAGGGTGGCCGGGATCAGAGCCATGGCCATGAGGACGGCTGCTGTCGTCCTGCGGGTGCTGCGTACTAACACGCTCTACCTCTCCAGTTGACGTTTCCTCCTGTCGCGCCGTGTAAGTGAACACCACGGGCATGGGCATTCTGTGAACGCGCTGTGTGAGACATCGGGACGGGATCACGGACCAACTTCCCGCGGGCAGCAGAGAGTTGAGTCGCCTCGCGGGGTGTGCCGCGCCTTCTAGGCCGAAGCCGGACCGGTTCCCCTGACCCTGCGGAGCAGGGGCATGCCGCCCGTCAGTTCGCGCAGGCAGCGGACCGCCAGTTCCGGTGGGGAGCCGGGGCCCGCGACGGGGGCTTCCGTCGTCGACCACAGCTCCAGGGCGATGCGGATGGCGTCCGTCGCGGCCGCCGCGAGGAGGCGGACGCCCAGGGGGTCGGCGTCCTCGCCGGCCAGCCGGGCGATCACCGGGACCAGGCGCTCCTCGGAGTCCTGGTTCACCCGGTACCAGACCGCGCGCAGCGCTTCGTCGGTCGAGGCCGCGCGGAGCAGGCCGCGGGTCACCTGGAGGCCCTCCTCGACCGCCTGGGAGTCGCCGAGCGAGCGGGTCACCGCGCGTTCCAGGGCCTCGTCGAGCGGGGTGCCGGGGTCCTCCTCGGCGAGCAGGGCGCGCCAGGCGTCGCCGCCGCCGGCGAGCAGCGGGGCCACGGCCTCCTGCTTGTTGCGGAAGTACCGGTAGAACGTGCGCAGCGCCACGCCGGCGCGGTGCGCGATGTCCTCGGCGGTGGTGCCGTCGGGGCCGTGCTCGGCGAAGAGTGCGCAGGCCGCGCGGGCGATGTCGAGCTGGGTGGCGGCCTTGCGGCGCTCGGTCAGCGACTGGGCTCCGGGGCCGGCCTGGGGAGAGTACGGACGAGGGGATCTCACGGGTGAAGCCTACCTCCCGGGAACGAGTGTAATTGCATGCTTTGACAGTCTGGCAAAACGTGTCATCGACTCGGTACGCTCGCCCCCATGAACCGTTACGAAGGACGTCGCGTCCTCATCACCGGCGGTGGCTCCGGCATCGGCCAGGCCACCGTCCACCGCATCCTCGCCGAGGGCGGCCGAGTCCACACCGTGGACGTCAACGAGGAGGGGCTCAAGGGCACCGCGGCGCAGGCCGCCGCCGACGGGCGGGGCGAACGGCTCACCACGGCCGTCCTCGACATATCCGACGAAGCCGCCGTGCAGGCCGGCGTCGCCGCCGCCGTCCAGGCGCTCGGCGGGCTCGACGTACTGGTCAACGCCGCGGGCATCCTGCGCTCCGCGCACACCCACCAGACCACGCTCGAGTTCTGGAACAAGGTCATCGGGGTCAACCTCACCGGCACCTTCCTCGTGATCCGCGAGGCGCTCCCGGCGCTCCTGGAGGGCGACCAGCCGGTCGTCGTGAACTTCAGCTCCACCTCGGCGTCCTTCGCCCACCCCTACATGTCCGCCTACGCGGCCAGCAAGGGCGGCATCCAGTCCATGACCCACGCGCTGGCCGCCGAGTACAGCAAGCAGGGCCTGCGCTTCGTCGCCGTGGCGCCCGGCTCCATCGAGAGCGGCATGACCACGGGCAACGGCCCCGGTCTGCCCGAGGACACCGACTGGAGCCTGTTCACGAAACTGGCCCCGGCCATCGGCCAGGGCTTCGCCGGTCCGCAGACCGTCGCCGGCGTCGTCGCCATGCTGGGCTCCGAGGACGGCGCCTTCATCACCGGTACGGAGATCCGTATCGACGGCGGTACCCACTACTGAGACGCCGCTAAGAGCGAAAACGGTCCCACAGCCGGGGGAAGCGCTCCGCGAGCACGGCTTCGTTCTCGAAGTCCAGCGGGGTGCCCTCCGGCTCGGCCGCCTGCAGCGGAATCCCCAAGTCCGGCGCCACCGCGCCGGTCAGCTGCTCGTACGCCTCGTCGGCCGCGTACCCGAGCTCCTCGCCGTCCCCGTCGATGTCCTCGTCGAACTCGTCCAGGAGCTCCGCGAGTGCGTCGGGGTCGTGCACCGCCCCCTCGAAGACCTCCCGGCCCTGGCCGATCAGCCAGCACCGGAAGTAGTCGAACGCGTCGTCGCTCGCCCCGTCGAGCAGCACCCAGGCCGCGCCCCACAGGTCCCACGTGTACGCCCGGTTGTACCGGGACTCGAAGTGCCGGGCGAAGTCCAGGACGGAGTCCGGATCGAACTGCGCCAGCCGCTCCACGAGCAGCTCGGCGTGTTCCTCGGGGTCGCCCTCGGCGGCCTCGCGGGTACGGTCGACGATCTCCCAGAACTCCGTCTCGTCCATCACCGCTCCAGCATCACGGGTGCGCCCCCTCGCCGCCACCGCTCATACGGCCAAAGGCCGGTGTCCGACCCCGGATCGAGGGGGTCGGACACCGGCCTTTCGTCTTGCCGTCTGCCGTGCCGGCGCTCGCAGCGCCCGCCTGCGTCTTACAGGCCGTAGCGCTCGCGCGCCTCCTTGATGGCGGACGCCGGCACCTCGCCGCGGCGGGCGAGCTGGGCCAGCGCGGCCACCACGATCGACTGCGCGTCGACACCGAAGTGACGGCGGGCGCCCTCGCGGGTGTCGGACAGACCGAAGCCGTCCGTACCGAGCGAGGTCCAGTCCTGCTCCACCCACTGGCTGATCTGGTCCGGGACCTGACGCATCCAGTCGGAGACGGCCAGCACCGGGCTGGTGACGCCCTCGAGCGCGCGGGTGACGTACGGGGTGCGCATCTCGCCGCGCAGCAGCGCCTCGTCGCACTCCAGCGCGTCGCGCCGCAGCTCGCCCCAGGAGGTGGCGGACCAGACGTCGGCGGCCACGTTCCAGTCGGCGGCGAGCAGCTGCTGCGCCTCCAGCGCCCAGTGGATCGCCGTACCCGAGGCCATCAGCTGGATCTTCGGGGCGTCGGCGGCCGGGGCCGCCTCCAGCGAGGAGGCCTCGTTGAAGCGGTAGAGGCCGCGCAGGATGCCTTCCTCCACGCCCTCCGGCATGGCCGGCTGGACCTTCGGCTCGTTGTAGACCGTCAGGTAGTAGAAGACGTCTTCCGGCTTCTCGCCGTACATGCGGCGCAGACCGTCCTTGACGATCACCGCGATCTCGTACGCGAACGCCGGGTCGTAGTTCAGCGACGCCGGGTTCGTGGACGCGATCAGGTGCGAGTGGCCGTCCGCGTGCTGCAGGCCCTCACCGGTCAGCGTGGTGCGGCCGGCGGTGGCGCCGACGATGAAGCCCTTGCCGAGCTGGTCGGCGAGCTGCCACATCTGGTCGGCGGTGCGCTGCCAGCCGAACATCGAGTAGAAGATGTAGAACGGGATCATCGGCTCGCCGTGCGTCGCGTACGACGTGCAGGCGGCGATGAAGTCGGCCATGGCGCCGGCTTCGGTGATCCCCTCGTTGAGGATCTGGCCGTCCTTGGCTTCCTTGTAGTACATGAGCTGGTCGCGGTCGACCGGCTCGTACGTCTGACCCAGCGGCGAGTAGATGCCGGCCGACGGGAAGAGGGACTCCATGCCGAAGGTACGGGCCTCGTCGGGGACGATCGGCACCCAGCGCTTGCCGGTCTCCTTGTCCCGCATCAGGTCCTTGACGAGCCGGACGAAGGCCATGGTGGTGGCCATCTCCTGCTTGCCGGAGCCCTTGAGCAGCGGGGCGAAGGAGCGCTCGGCCGGAGCCGGCAGGGCCACGTGGTGGACCTTGCGGGCCGGGGCCGGGCCGCCGAGGGCCGCACGGCGCTCGTTCAGGTACTGCACCTCGGGGCTGTTCGCGCCCGGGTGGCCGTACGGGACCTTGCCGTCGACGAAGGCGCTGTCCGGGATCGGGAGGCCAAGGAGGTCACGCATGTCCTTGAACTCGTCGGTCGACAGCTTCTTCATCTGGTGGTTCGCGTTCTTCGACTCGAACCCGGCGCCCAGCGTGTAGCCCTTGACGGTCTGCGCGAGGATGACCGTCGGCGCGCCCTTGTGCTCCAGGGCGGCCTTGTACGCGGCGTAGACCTTGCGGGGCTCGTGGCCGCCGCGGGAGCTGTGGAAGCACTCGGCGATCTTCGCGTCGGACAGTACGCCCGCCAGCTGCACGAGCTCGGCGTTGGCGCCGAAGAAGTGCTGGCGGATGTAGGCCACGTCGCGGGTCGCGTACGTCTGGAACTGCGCGTCCGGTACCTCGCGCAGGCGGCGTACCAGGGCGCCCGTGGTGTCGAGCTGGAACAGCTCGTCCCAGGCGGAGCCCCACAGCGACTTGATGACGTTCCAGCCGGCGCCGCGGAACTGGGCCTCCAGCTCCTGGACCACGCGGAAGTTGGCGCGGACCGGACCGTCGAGGCGCTGCAGGTTGCAGTTGATGACGAAGGTCAGGTTGTCGAGCTGCTCGCGGGAGGCGAGGGCCAGGGCGGCGGTCGACTCGGGCTCGTCCATCTCGCCGTCGCCCAGGAAGGCCCAGACGTGCGAGTTGGCGGTGTCCTTGATGCTCCGGTTCTGCAGGTAGCGGTTGAAGCGCGCCTGGTAGATCGCGGAGAGCGGGCCGAGGCCCATGGAGACCGTGGGGAACTCCCACAGCCACGGCAGGCGCCGCGGGTGCGGGTAGGACGGCAGGCCGTTGCCGCCGGACTCCTGGCGGAAGTTGTCGAGCTGCTGCTCGGAGATGCGCCCGTCGAGGAAGGCGCGGGCGTAGATGCCGGGGGAGGCGTGGCCCTGGATGTAGAGCTGGTCGCCCGATCCGTCGGCCTCCTTCCCGCGGAAGAAGTGCTGGAAGCCGGTCTCGTAGAGCCAGGCCGCCGAGGCGAAGGTGGCGATGTGGCCGCCGACGCCGTACTTGGAGCCGCGGGTCACCATGGCGGCCGCGTTCCAGCGGTTCCATGCGGTGATCTTGGCTTCCATCTCCTCGTCACCCGGGAACTCGGGCTCCGCGGAGGTGGGGATGGTGTTGACGTAGTCCGTCTCCAGCAGCTTCGGCAGGGCGAGGCCGGCGGCCTCGGCGTGCTGGAGGGTGCGGCGGAGCAGGTATTCGGCGCGGCGCGTACCGGCGGCCTTGGCGACGGCGTCGAGGGAGGCCGCCCATTCGGCGGTCTCCTCGGTGTCGCGGTCCGGGAGCTGGTCGAGCTCGCTCGGAAGCTTTCCTACGGGGTCGGACATCGGTGTGCGCCGCCTTCCGGACAAAGGAGAGGTGGTGAAGAAATCCCTGACGGGCAGGACAGGGTCGATGGGCCCGGGTGGGGCCCGCCGTCGACTGTAAATCGCTGATCGATGATCGATCAAATAAATGTGACGATGAAATGGCCATCCGGCCAAAAGTCGGCACCCGGTGCCATGGAATCAGGCACCCGGTGCCGGGCAAACCGGGACGGAGTGACCCGTCAGGCGCGGGGTGCGCACCCCAGGACATGCCGCTTCACCAGCACGCCGATGTCCGGATCCTGATTGCGGAACGCCTCGACGAGGGCCGCGTGCTCCTCGGCGTAGGACTTCTGGACGGTCCCGAGCCAGCGGATGGACAGGGCCGTGAAGACCTCGATGCCCAGGCTCTCCCAGGTGTGCAGCAGCACGCTGTTCCCGGCCGCCCGCACCAGCTCCCGGTGGAACCCCACGGTGTGCCGCACCTGCGCGGTCCCGTCCTCGGTCCGGTCGGCCTCCCACAGGGCCGCCACGTGCGGCTCCAGCGCCGAGCAGTCGGCCGCCAGCCGGGGCGCGGCCAGCTCGGCCGCGATCTGCTCCAGGCCGGCCCGGACCGGGTAGATCTCCTCCAGGTCGGCCGCCGACAGGTTCCGTACGCGCACGCCCTTGTTCGGCGCCGACTCGATCAGCCGCAGCGTCTCCAGCTCGCGCAGCGCCTCGCGCACGGGCGTCTGGCTGACCTCGAGTTCGACGGCGATCCGCCGCTCGACGATCCGCTCGCCGGGCTTCCAGCGCCCGCTGACGATCCCCTCCACGATGTGCTCGCGGATCTGCTCGCGCAGCGAGTGCACGACGGGTGGGGTGATCATCCGGGCTTCATCTCCTGTGGGGGCATGCAGAGCTCTGATGCGTAGACAATACGGCGGAGTAGCCCGCTGGGATGCGTTCCTGGTCAGGGCCGTTGGGTGAGGCTGGTAACAAGGACGACGCCCAAGGCGGTGACCCGGCCCACCGACAGCCGGTACGCGCCCGGCTGCGGCGGCGGGAACACGGCGGCGTAGCGGCCGCCGCCCAGACTGCGCAGGGGGCGGGCCGTCGGGCGGCCACCGTCCGCCGGGCGCAGTTCCGCAGTGAGCCGCAGTTCCTCGTCGGGGGCCGTGACCGTGACCTCGTACGGGGCTCCGGCCGCCAGCACGGCGGGCGCCCGCACGCCCAGGCGGGCCGCGGCGGGGTGCTCGCGCCGGTGGGGCGGGGGCGCGTGGCCCAGGAGGCCCCACAGGGCGTCCCGGACGCCCCGGTTGTGGTGCAGGGAGCCGTGCTGCTCGTACGGGGTGAAGGGCTCGGCCACCGCGCAGCCGTCGCCGGACGCGTCCGCCGGGAGGGCCGCAAGGAGCGGGACCGTACCGTCGCCGCACCCGGCAGCGCCGTCGAGGTCCGGCAGGAGCGTCAGGCGGTCGTCCGCGTACGAGGCGGCCGCCGCCGTGGCCTGGCCGGTGCCGGCGATCGCGTGCAGTTCGGCCCGCGGCGGGGCGCTGCGCAGGTCCGCGTGGAAGCGGGCCGCATCCGCCAGCAGGGCCGCGTCCACGCCCGGCAGCCCCGGCAGGTCGCGGGCGTGCGCGAGGCCCTGCGGCCCCGTCACGCACGCGTAGTCGGGGGCCAGCTGGTGCAGGGACGGCAGGCTGCGGGCGAACGGGCCGAGGTCCGGGCCCGGCAGGGGGCTGCCGTTGACCAGGTTGGCCAGGGCTTCCACGCAGCCCCGGTGCGGGGTGCCCAGGGTGATCAGGCGGCGGGTGATCTCGTGGCCGCCGAGGCGCTCCACGTAGTGCCGGGCCACCAGCCCGCCCAGCGAGTGGCAGAGGAAGACCACCCGGGCCTCGCGGCGCTCCGGGGCCGAGGCCCGCCAGCGCTCCAGCTCCAGGTCGATGCGGCCCTTCAGTCGCTCCGCGTTGAAGCGGCAGGACAGCCGCCAGTCGTACGGGAACGTGAGGAGGTTGTCCGACACGGACAGGGTGAAGTGCCGCTCCAGCCAGCGCAGCAGGTCCGTGTAGCCGTCCACCGGGTTCCATATGCCGGGGAGGGCGTGCAGATCGGGCATCAGGCCCACGGGGACGACGCCGTCGCCCGGGTCCCCGTCGCCGATGTCCTTCGGCAGGCGCAGGGCCGCCGCTGAGCGGCCGAAGGCCTGCAGGCCGCGTAACAGGGCGGCGCCCGACAGGTCCCAGACCGCCGTGCCGTCGGCGTCCGCCAGGCGACTGCCCGTCATGCCCGGCAGTACCACGACGAGATCCGTCACCCGTGCCCGTGCCCGTGCCATACGACGCCCCCCGAGATGTCACACATGGACCCACCAGGGTATGACGACGGCGCCCCCGCCCGAAGTGGTTCCGGGCGGGGGCGCCGTGCGTGGCGTCTGCCGATGGGGCGTCAGCCTCAGAGGCCGAGCTCGACCTCGAACTCGCCGGCCTCGAGGATCGCCTTGACGGCCGAGAGGTACCGGGCCGCGTCCGCGCCGTCCACCAGGCGGTGGTCGTAGGACAGGGTCAGGTACGTCATGTCGCGGACGCCGATGACGGTGCCCTCGGGGGTCTCGATGACCATCGGGCGCTTGACCGTGGCACCGATGCCCAGGATGGCGACCTGGTTCGGGGGCACGATGACCGTGTCGAACAGCGCACCGCGCGAGCCGGTGTTGCTGATGGTGAAGGTCGCGCCGGACAGCTCGTCCGGCGTGATCTTGTTGCCGCGGACCTTGGAGGCCAGGTCGGCGGTCGCCTTGGAGATGCCCGCCAGGTTGAGGTCACCGGCACCCTTGATGACCGGGGTCATCAGGCCCTTCTCGGAGTCGACGGCGATGCCGATGTTCTCCGAGTCGAAGTAGGTGATGGTGCCCTCGTCGTCGTTGATCCGGGCGTTGACGACCGCGTGGGCCTTCAGCGCCTGGGCGGCGGCCTTGACGAAGAACGGCATCGGCGAGAGCTTGACGCCCTCGCGGGCCAGGAAGGACGCCTTGGCCTGCTCGCGCAGCTTCATGATCTTGGTGATGTCCACCTCGACCACGGAGCTGAGCTGAGCCTGCGAGTGCAGCGCCTTCATCATGTTGTCGCCGATGACCTTGCGCATGCGGGTCATCTTGACGGTCTGGCCACGCAGCTCGGAGACCGCGGCGGCCGGGGCCTTCGCGGCCGGAGCGGCGGCAGCCGGAGCCGGGGCGGCAGCGGCGGCCTTGGCGGCCTCGGCGGCGGCCAGGACGTCCTGCTTGCGGATACGGCCACCGACGCCGGTGCCCGAGACCGAGGCCAGGTTGACGCCGGACTCCGAGGCGAGCTTGCGCACCAGCGGGGTCACGTACGCGCCCTCGTCACCGGCGGAGACCGGGGCGGCGGGGGCAGCGGGGGCAACCGGAGCCGGAGCGGCAACCGGAGCCGGAGCAGCCACGGGGGCCGGAGCGGCAACCGGAGCGGCCGGGGCGGCCGGAGCCGGAGCGGCGGCCGGAGCCGGAGCGGCGGCCGGAGCCGGAGCGGCGGCCGGGGCAGCCGGGGCGGCCGGAGCCGGGGCGGCAGCGGCCGGAGCAGCCGCGGCCGGAGCCGGAGCGGCGGCCGGGGCCGGAGCGGCGGCCGGGGCCGGAGCGGCGGCCGGGGCGGCACCGGCGGCGCCGATGACGGCCAGGACGGTGCCGACCTCGGCGGTCTCGTCCTCGTTGATCCGGATCTCCAGCAGCGTGCCGGCGACCGGCGCGGGGATCTCGGTGTCGACCTTGTCCGTGGAGACCTCGAGCAGCGGCTCGTCGGCCTCGACGGACTCGCCGACCTGCTTCAGCCAGCGGGTGACGGTGCCCTCGGTGACGCTCTCGCCCAGGGCGGGGAGAACGACGTCCGTGCCGGAGGCGGCAGGGGCGGCGGCGGCAGGGGCCTCGGCGACCGGGGCCGGGGCCGCGGGGGCCTCGGCGGCCGGAGCCGGAGCGGCGGCCGGAACCTCGGCGACGACGGTCTCGGCTTCGGCGGCAGCCGGCGCGCCGGAGCCGTCGTCGATGACGGCCAGCTCGGCGCCGACCTCGACGGTCTCGTCCTCGGCGACCTTGATGGACGCCAGGACGCCGGAGACGGGCGACGGGATCTCGGTGTCGACCTTGTCGGTCGAGACCTCGAGCAGCGGCTCGTCGGCCTCGACGCGCTCGCCCTCGGCCTTCAGCCAGCGGGTGACAGTTCCCTCGGTGACGCTCTCGCCGAGCGCCGGAAGGGTTACGGAAACCGACATGGTTTCAGTTGCTCCTTACGAAAGTGCGGAAGTGGTCGTCGCGCCCGTGACTGTGGATTAGTCGTGGGAGTGAAGCGGCTTGCCGGCCAGGGCCAGGTGGGCCTCGCCGAGCGCTTCGTTCTGGGTCGGGTGCGCGTGGATGAGCTGCGCGACCTCGGCCGGCAGGGCTTCCCAGTTGTAGATCAGCTGGGCCTCGCCGACCTGCTCGCCCATCCGGTCACCGACCATGTGGACGCCGACCACGGCACCGTCCTTGACCTGGACGAGCTTGATCTCGCCCGCGGTCTTCAGGATCTTGCTCTTGCCGTTGCCCGCCAGGTTGTACTTCAGGGCCACGACCTTGTCCGCACCGTAGATCTCCTTGGCCTTGGCCTCGGTGATGCCGACGGAAGCGACCTCGGGGTGGCAGTACGTGACGCGCGGAACGCCGTCGTAGTCGATCGGGACGGTCTTCAGACCGGCCAGACGCTCCGCGACCAGGATGCCTTCGGCGAAGCCGACGTGCGCGAGCTGCAGGGTCGGGACGAGGTCACCGACGGCCGAGATCGTCGGCACGTTGGTCTGCATGTACTCGTCGACCAGGACGTAGCCGCGGTCCATCGCGACGCCCTGCTCCTCGTAGCCGAGGCCCTGCGAGACCGGGCCGCGGCCGACGGCGACCAGCAGCACCTCGGCCTCGAAGGTCTTGCCGTCGGCCAGCGTGACGCGCACGCCGGTCTCGGTGTACTCGGCCTTGTCGAAGAAGGTGCCGAGGTTGAACTTGATGCCGCGCTTGCGGAACGCGCGCTCCAGCAGCTTCGAGCTGTTCTCGTCCTCGACCGGGACGAGGTGCTTGAGGCCCTCGATCACGGTGATGTCGGAGCCGAAGGACTTCCACGCCGAGGCGAACTCGACGCCGATGACGCCGCCGCCCAGGACGATCGCCGACTCGGGGACGCGGTCCAGGACCAGCGCGTGGTCCGAGGAGATGATGCGGTTGCCGTCGATGTTCAGGCCCGGCAGCGACTTCGGCACGGAGCCGGTCGCCAGCAGGATGTGGCGGCCCTGGATGCGCTGGCCGTTCACGTCGACGGAGGTCGGCGAGGAAAGGCGGCCCTCACCCTCGATGTACGTCACCTTGCGGGAGGCGACCAGGCCCTGCAGGCCCTTGTACAGGCCCGAGATGACCTCGTCCTTGTACTTCTGCACACCCGCGATGTCGATGCCCTCGAAGGTGGCCTTCACGCCGAACTGGGCGGCTTCGCGCGCCTGGTCCGCGATCTCGCCCGCGTGGAGCAGGGCCTTCGTGGGGATGCAGCCGTTGTGCAGGCAGGTGCCGCCGAGCTTGTTCTTCTCGATCAGGGCAACGTCCAGACCCAGCTGGGATGCGCGCAGAGCCGCGGCGTAACCGCCACTGCCACCGCCGAGGATCACTAGGTCGAAAACGGTGCTGGCGTCGTTCGCCACGTCACGTCCTCCATGCATGTGCGCCGGGCACCGGTCCTCTGTGACCGGGCGGCGGCTGGTAATCGGCCGCTTGTTTCTTCGGCCCTGTGGTGGGGGCCCTGTCCTGCCGAGAACCCATCTTCGCATTTGTCGGGGGAACGCGGGACGCCGGGCCCGGACTGTGGCAGGTCGTTCTGCCCGAAGCAGGGGTTACCGAGGCGTAGAAACCTACGGATTTCGTTGGGGGTGAACGACCCCGGGGCCTCGATCGACTGATCTTCGAGGCCCCGGGGTGCGTCACGCGTCACACATCACATGTCGAACGGCACGCCTCACGCGTGGTACGCGCCGTATGTGAGGTACGTCAGCCCAGGTCGCCCGTGGCCGTACGCTCGGCCAGCCGCACCAGGGTGCGCACGGCCGAACCGGTGCCGCCCTTGGGGGTGTAGCCGTACGGAGCGCCCTCGTGGAAGGCCGGGCCCGCGATGTCGAGGTGCGCCCAGGCGATGCCCTCGCCCACGAACTCCTGCAGGAAGAGGCCGGCCACCAGGCCGCCGCCCATGCGCTCGCCCATGTTGGCGATGTCGGCGGTGGGGGAGTCCATGCCCTTGCGCAGGTCCGCGGGGAGCGGCATCGGCCAGGAGGCCTCGCCGACCTCCTCGGCGATCTCGTGGATCGCGGTGCGGAAGGCGTCGTCGTTGGCCATGATCGCGAAGGTCCGGTTGCCCAGGGCCATCACCATCGCGCCGGTCAGGGTGGCGACGTCGACGATCGCGTCCGGGTTCTCCTCGGAGGCCTTGGTCAGCGCGTCGCCCAGGACGAGGCGGCCCTCGGCGTCGGTGTTCAGGACCTCCACGGTCTTGCCGCTGTACATGCGCAGCACGTCGCCGGGGCGGGTGGCGGAGCCGGAGGGCATGTTCTCGGCGAGCGCGAGCCAGCCGGTCACGTTGACCTCGAGGCCCAGCTTGGCCGCGGCCACGACGGAGGCGAACACGGCGGCGGCGCCGGACATGTCGCACTTCATCGTCTCGTTGTGGCCGGCCGGCTTCAGGGAGATGCCGCCCGAGTCGTAGGTGATGCCCTTGCCGACGAAGGCGAGGTGCTTCTCCGCCTTGGGGTGGGTGTAGGCGATCTTCACCAGGCGCGGCGGGTTCTCGGAGCCCTTGCCGACGCCCATGATGCCGCCGAAGCCGCCCTTGGTCAGCGCCTTCTCGTCCAGGACCTGGACCTTGATCCCGTGCTCCTTGGCGGTCGCGGACGCGACGGCGGCGAAGGCCTCGGGGGTGAGGTCGTTCGGCGGGGTGTTGATCAGGTCGCGGGCGATGTTGACCTCGGTCGCGACGACCGTGGCGCGCTCGACGGCGGCCTTGTGCTCCTTGTCGCGCGGCTTGGCACCCAGCAGGGCGACCTCGGCGAGCGGCAGCTTCGGGCTGCCGTTCTTGCCGGCGGCGGAGCCCTTCTTCTCGCCGCCCTGGTAGGCGGTGAAGGCGTACGCGCCCAGCAGCGCGCCCTCGGCGACGGCCGTGACGGCGGAGGCGTCGTCCAGGGGGAGGGCGAAGGCGGCCTTCTTGGTGCCGTGCAGCGCACGGGCGGCGGCGCCGGCGGCGCGGCGCAGGGCCTCCTCGTCGTACGACTCGTCCTTCTCGGGGACGGGGCCGAGCCCGACCGCCAGCACGACCGGGACCTTCAGGCCGTCCGGCGCCGGCAGCTTGGTGGTCTCGCCTTCGGCACCGGAGGCACCGAGTGCGTCGAGCACGGCGGCGAGCTTTCCGTCGTACGCCTTGTCCACGGCCTCGGCGCCTGCGGCGACGACCGGGCCCTTCGGGCCCTTCGCCACGCCGACCACGAGGGCGTCGGCGCGCAGCGTCGCCGCGCCGGCAGTGCTGAGAGTCAGAGCAGTCACGGTGGTGAAGTCTCGCTTCCGTTTGTGTTGTGGGCCGAGTGGGTGGACGGCCATCCGTAGCGATCGTATTCCGGCCCGACGGCCGCCAGAAATGAGCCTACGCGTACCGGCTGGTCCGTACGCCACTCGAAGGTTTGGCAAGTTGTTCGATCAAGACGCCACCAGGTTCACCCATCCGTGGCTTCCGGACCAGGTTTGCCCTTTAGACCTGACGAGGTCCGAGAGACTCGAGCCACTCTCGCAAGGGGACGCGGGGTCCCTTTGCATGATTTCCACAGAGCCTCCTCGGCCCGGCCGACCGCCATAGGGCCGTTGTCGAGTGATGCCTGCGGGGGGAAAGGCCGAAATGGTCAACAAGAACCGGATGAACAGGGCTGCCGCCGCAATGGCGGTGGCAGCGCTGATGTCCGTGGCAATGCCCGCTGCGACCGCACAGGCGGCCGCCACACCGCGCATCGACCTGAAGGTGCTCGTCGTCGACGACGGCGGCAGCTCGGTCGAGGCCATCACCGCAGAGCTCCGGGACACCGGAGTCCCCTACACGCGCGTCCTGCTGGGCGGCTCCGGCCGCCCGGTGATCAACGCCGCGTTCCTCAGCGACACGGTCGACGGGCGGCCGCGAGCCAAGTACCAGGGGGTCGTGCTGCCGAACGAGAACCCGTTCGGCGAGGGCTCGGCAGAGATGGCCGCGCTCACCGCGTACGAGACGACGTACAACGTCCGCCAGGTCGACGCGTACACCTGGGCCCACCCGGGCGTGGGCCTCGAGTACACCGACAACGGCGGCTTCAGCGGGCAGCTCGACGGCACCCAGGCCGCCGTCACCGCCGCCGGCAAGGCGGGCCCCTTCAACTACCTCGCCGGTCAAGTCACCTTCGAGGACAACTCCACCCTGATTCCGGAGAGTTTCGGGTTCATGGGCAAGCCGCGGGCCGGCTACACCAGCTACCTCGACGCACCCGTCGCCGGCGGACGGGCCTCGCTCGTCGGCGAGTACACGCACGACGGACGCAGCGAACTGGTCGTCACCTTCGGCTACAACCAGTACCAGCAGCAGTTCCGGTTGCTGGCCCGCGGCATCGTCGACTGGCTCACCCAGGGGGTCCACCTCGGCCAGAGCCGCAGCTACTTCGCGGTCCACGTCGACGACGTCTTCGCCCCGGACGCCCGCTGGAGCAAGGACCTCAACTGCACGCCCGGCGACTACGCCTGTGCGGGCGGCGAGGGCCAGGAGAGCACCATCCGCATGACCGCCGCCGACGCCCAGTACGCGGCGCAGTGGCAGACGAGCAAGAACTTCAAACTCGACCTCCTCTTCAACGCCGGCGCCGGCGAGGAGTGGAAGGCCGAGAACGGCGGAACCGACGCCCTCACCGCGCAACTGGTCGCGGACCGCGCCAAGTACCGCTGGATGAACCACACCTACACGCACCCCTTCCTCGGCTGCGTGCAGGACACCACCACCAGCCCGTGGACCTGTACGAAGAACGCCCAGGGCGCCGTCAACTGGATGAGCCGCGCCGAGATCTCCGCCCAGATCCGCGACAACAACAACTGGGCGGCCGCCAAGGGCATCACCACCGACCGCACCGAGCTCGTCACCGGCGAGCACTCGGGCCTCAAGACCCTGCCGCAGCAGGGCCAGGACAACCCCAACCTGGCGGGCGCGCTCGCCGACAACGGGGTCAAGTGGGCGGGCAGCGACAACTCGCGCGAGCCCGCACAGCGCGCGGTCGGCGCCGCGCTGACCGTCCCCCGCTACCCGATGAACGTGTACTACAACACGGGCACCAACGCGGAGATGGCCGACGAGTACAACTGGATCTACACCAGCCGCGCCGACGGCGGCAGCGGCGTCTGCGAGGACAACCCCGCGACCTCCACCTGCCTCCCGGCCCCGCTCAGCAGCACCACCGGCTACCTGGACTACATCGTCCCGGCCGAGGCGCGGACCGCCCTGCGCCACGTCCTGGCCAACGACCCGCGTCCGCACTACGTCCACCAGTCCAACCTCGCCGAGGACCGCACCCTCTACCCGGTGCTCAACCAGGTCCTCGACACCTACCGCGCGCTCTACGCGCCCAGCGCCCCGATCGTGAACCAGAGCATGAAGGACACCGGGGTCGAGCTGAACCGCCGGGCCGCCTGGGACAAGGCGCTGGCCGAAGGCAAGGTCACCGCCTACCGCATCGGGACGGCCGTCACCGTCAAGGCACCGTCCGGGGTCGTCGCCCCGGTGACCGCACCCACCGGCACCAAGAAGCAGCTCCTGCTGGGCACCGCCGACTTCGGCACCGCCTACGCGGGCAACCGCTCGGCGTGGACCGCGCCCGAGCTGCTGCAGAGCGCGGTCACGCTCAAGCTGCCCAGCTGACCTGCCGCCCGCACCATCTGCACGGGTGAGTGAGCCGAAGGGGGCGCGGCGGCGAAGGAGGGCGGGCGCCCGGAGAAAACCGCGGGGTACGAGCGGTTTTCGAGGACGCACGCCCTCCTGGAGCCGACCAGCGCCCCCGGAGGCGAACGAGCCCCAAAAAAACAGTCCTGGGGGGACACAGCGCATGAGCCATGGGCGTCATGTCACCATGCTCACCGAAGGCACCTATCCGCACGTCC
Source organism: Streptomyces sp. NPDC031132 (assembly GCF_055570595.1). Lineage (NCBI taxonomy): Bacteria > Bacillati > Actinomycetota > Actinomycetes > Kitasatosporales > Streptomycetaceae > Streptomyces > Streptomyces sp. NPDC031132. Next base: position 217,193 of record NZ_JBVIGX010000002.1, on the reverse strand, counting down.
ACGGGGGAGTCAGCACCTGGTGCGACCAGCTGGTACGCGGGATGCCGGAGGTCGACTTCAACGTCATAGCCCTGACCGGCTCCGGGCGCGAGCCGGTCACCTGGGAGCTGCCGCGCAACGTCTACCGGCACACCGCCGTCCCGCTCTGGGGACCGCCGCCGGGACGCAGCCGCCGCTCCGCCCTGCGGGGCAAGGCGCACCGCCGCTTCACCGAGACCTACGAAACCTTCCTGCTCTCGCTCCTCGACCCCGACCGCGGCGGATTCTCCGAAGCCCTCCACGAACTCGCCGTCCTGGCCCGGGCCGGCCGCCTCGCCCCGGCCCTGCGCTCCGAAACGGTCCTGCGGCTGCTGATGACCGTATGGACCCGCCCCAGCCTCGTCACCGCCGCGGCCGAGCCCACCGTCCACGACGCGCTCACCGCCACCGACCTGATCGAGCACGCGCTGCGGCCGCTGGCCGTACGGATCCCGCCCGACAGCGTCGCGCACGCCGTCAGCAGCGGCCTCGCCACCCTCCCGGCCCTCGCCGCCAAGTACCTCGACAAGGTGCCCTTCCTGCTCACCGAGCACGGCATCTACCTGCGCGAGCGCTACCTCGGCTACCGCACCGCCGAACAGCGCTGGCCGGTCAAGGCGCTGATGCTCGGCTTCTACCGGGAGCTCAACACCGAGGGCTACCGGCAGGCCGACCTCATCACCCCGTGCAACCAGTACAACCGGCGCTGGGAGGAGCGCGGCGGCGCCGCCCCCGACCGCATCCGCACCGTCTACAACGGCGTCGACCCGTACGCCTTCCCCGACGCCGGGCCCGAACCCGAGGTGCCCACCCTCAGCTGGTGCGGGCGCATCGACCCGATCAAGGACCTCGAAACGCTCATCCGGGCCTACGCGTTCATGCGCGAGGAACTGCCCGCCCTGAGGCTGCGCCTGTTCGGCCCGGTCCCGGCCGGCTGCGAGGAGTACAAGCTCCGCCTGGAGAAACTCGCCGCCGAACTCGGGGTGAGCGACGGCATCTCGTACGAGGGCCGCATCTCCGAGGTGGCCCGGGCCTACGCGGCGGGCAGCGTCGTGATGCTCTCCAGCATCAGCGAGGGCTTCCCCTTCAGCATCATCGAGGCCATGTCCTGCGGCCGCACCACCGTCTCCACCGACGTCGGCGGGGTGCGGGAGGCCGTCGGCGACACCGGGCTCGTGGTCCCGCCGCGCGAACCGGAGACCATGGCCCGCGCCACCCTCGCCCTGCTCCGCGACGACGAACGCCGCGCCGAACTGGGCCGGCGCTCCCGCAAGCGGGTGATCGAGAAGTTCACGCTCCACCAGTCCGTGGACGGCTTCCGGCACATCTACCGCGGCCTCGCCCAAGCAGGGCAGCCCGTGCCGCCCGTCCGCGCGGGCGACGACTGGACGCAGCGGGTCGCCGACCCCTGGTACCGCGAACTCGCCGCCGACGGGAGCCTTTGGTGAGCGGATCCCTCTGGCTGCGCGTCCCCGGCGGCGACACCCTGCCCGCCATCCCCCGGCCCCGGCGCACCGGGCCGGGGGACCCCGACCCCGCCGGCGACCCGATGGACGAACTCGCCGAACGTCTCGAACCCTTCATCGCGGCGGCCGTCCACCCCGACGAGATCGCCGCCGTCCTCGAATCCGACGGGATGACCGACGAGCACATCCGGCTCACCTACGGGCGCCACGACTCCTTCGGCCTCGCCGAGGAGCTCTACGCCCGGGTGCCCCGCGCCTTCCCGGAGCCGGAGCACGTCCCCGACCCCTGGAAGGTCTCCCTCACCGCCTGCCTGCTCCGCGGGGTGATCTTCGCGCTGCCCGGTCTGGCGTACGTCCTGGGCGCCCCGCTGCTGGAGGGCCCGCAGGACCGGCTCGGGCTTCCCGCCGGGACGCTGACCCTGCTCGCCGGGGCGCTCATCGGCTGGGTGTGGGACCAGACCCTGTCCCACCGCGCCTATTCCTGGCTGGGCCTGGGCGACCGGGCCGCCGCCGGGCGGACCCTGCTCGTCGGCGCCCCCGCCGGCGCCCTGCTCGGCATCGCCGCCGCGCTGACCGTGCCCGGCGGGCCGCCGTTCTCGTACGCGTTCGCGGCCGGGCAGGCCCTGTACGTCGGGGCCGCCACCGTGCTGCTGGTCCTCGGCCGGGAGCGGGTGCTGCTCGCCGCGCTCGCCCCGATGGCCGCGGGGTCGCTCCTCGCGCTGTTCACCGACCCGCCCGTGCCGCTGCGCGTGGGCCTGCTGCTGATGTCCCTGCTGGCCGCCTGCACCCTCGCCGTACGGGAGCTGCCGCTGGCCGAGGGCGTACGGGCCGGCGTGCGCCGGATCCGGGGCTGGGCCGGACACCGGCCCGGCGAGGGCCCGGTGCGCTGGCGGATGCTGCGGGGCGCCGAGGAGGAGTACGGCCCGCGCGGACCCCGCATCGGGGACTCCGTGCCGTACGGGGTGTTCGGCCTCGGGACCGGCCTGCTCGTGCTGTACGCCGCCCTGGGGGAGGTGCTCGCCGGGGGGCCCGCCGAGGCCGTCGCCGCCCCCTCGGCGGTGGCGCTCACCCTCAGCATGGGTCCCGCCGAATGGCTGCTCCACCGGTTCCGCAGCGGGAGCCTGGCCGGGCTGCGGGCGGCCCGCTCGCCCCGGCAGTTCTGGCTGCGGATGCTCGGCACGCTGGGCCGCTGCCTCGCCGCGTACCTGGCGGTGCTGCTGGCCCTCGGGCTGGTCGGCACCCTGCTCTGGCCGGGGGCCCCGGACCTGACCGCGGTCCGGGTCGCGACCCTGCTGCTGCTCGGCGCCGTCATGTGGACCGGGCTGCTGCTCCAGTCCTTCGGGGCGGTCCGGCCCGCGGCGGTGGTCTGCGCCTCGGCGGCCGTCGCCCAGAGCCTGGCGCTGCTGCTGGGAGTGGGGCAGCCGCGGCTGGTCCAGCTCGTCGTGGCGGGCGCCGCCGCGGCCGCGCTGGGCACGCTGGTCTGTCTGCTCCTCGGCCGCGCGACGGCCCACCGCTGAGTCGATTCCGTGACCCTGACGACGTGACCCGTGCAACGTGACCCCGTACAACGTGACCCGTACGAGAAGAAGGACCTCATGCTGCTGGTGCCCCTCTACGAGCACCCCGCCGACCGGCCCGAGGACTGGGAACTGCTGATCCGCTCCGCCGGCCGGCTGCACTCCGTGGTCCTCAACCCGGCCAGCGGGCCGGGCGAGGCCCCCGACGAGCGGTTCGCCGCCGTCGCGGAGCGGCTGCGCGACGCCGGGGTGCCCGTCCTCGGCTACACCGACACCGACTACGGGCGGCGTCCGCACGCCGCCGTCGTGGCGGACCTGCTGCACCACCGCGACTGGTACGGCGCGGACGGGGCCTTCCTCGACCAGGCCTCCGCCGATCCGGCGCTGCTGTCGCACTACGGGCGGCTCACCGTCGCCGCCCGGGCCGCCGGCGCCCGTACGCTCGTCCTCAACCACGGAGTCCACCCGCACCCCGGCTACGCGGGACTCGCCGATCTGCTGGTCACCTTCGAGGGCCCCTGGGACGCCTACCGCGACGCGTCGGTGCCGCCCTGGACGGCCGACCACCCCGCCCAGCGTTTCTGCCACCTCGTGTACGCGGTCCCGCCGGGCGCGCCCGCCGCCGAGCTCGCCCGGCAGCGGGGGGCCGCGGTGCACTGCGCGGTCCCCGGGACCGGTGCGCACCCGTGGGGGACCCTTCCGTATGCCCTGGAGGCCGCCGGATGACGCGCTCGCTCCGGCGCGGCCGCGTACCGGCGCTGCTCCTGCTGCTCGTGCTGGCCGCCTGCACCACCGAGGGGCAGGAGCCGGACGACGTGTCGCCCGCGCCGGCGCCGGGGGAGCGCTGGCAGCCGAAGCCCGGGGTCAGCTGGCAGTGGCAGCTGACCGGGAAGCTGGACACCTCGGTGAAGGCCGCGGTCTACGACGTCGACGGGTTCACCACCACCAAGGAGCAGGTCGCCGAGCTGAACAAGGCCGGCCGGCGGACCATCTGCTACCTCTCCACCGGCGCCTGGGAGGACTTCCGCCCCGACGCCGCCGCCTTCCCGAAGGCGATGCTCGGCGAGGGCAACGGCTGGGAGGGCGAGCGCTGGCTCGACGTCCGGCGGCTGGCCGAGCTGGAGCCGCTGATCGCGAAGCGGTTCGACATGTGCCGGGACAAGGGCTTCGACGCGGTGGAACCGGACAACATGGACGGCTACCGCAACAAGTCCGGCTTCCCGCTCACCGCCGACGACCAGCTGAAGTACAACCGGCTGATCGCGAAGCTGGCGCACGACCGGGGCCTCGCGGTCGGGCTGAAGAACGACCTCGACCAGATCCCGCAGCTGGTGGGGGACTTCGACTTCGCGGTCAACGAGCAGTGCGCCGAGTACGACGAGTGCGATCGGCTCACCCCGTTCATCGCGGCGGGCAAGGCCGTCTTCCACGTGGAGTACGAGAGCCGGATCGGCGCGTGGTGCGGGCGCTCGCAAGAGCTGAAGCTCAGCTCGCTGCAGAAGAAGTACGAACTGGGCGTCTGGCGGCAGTTCTGCCCGCCCAAGGGGAAGGCCTAAGCCACCGGAAGGACCGCGTGCACCCGGTAGCCGCCGCCGTACCGGGGCCCGGCGAAGCAGGAGCCGCCCAGCGCCGTGGCCCGCTCGCGCATGCCGAGCAGCCCGTGGCCGCCGCCCTCGCCGTCGTCCGCGGGGAGCTCGGCGGTGCCGCCGTCGTCCAGCACGGTCACCTCCACCGAGGCGCCCACCCGGACCACGCTGACCTCGGCCCGGACCTCCGGGCCCGCGTGCTTGCGCACGTTGGTCAGGGCCTCCTGGATCACCCGGTACGCCGCCAGGTCCACGGCGGCCGGCAGCGGGTCCCGCTCGCGGCCCAGCTCGACCATCACCTTCACCGGCAGCCCTGCGTGCCGGAAGGTGTCCACCAGCTCGTCCAGCACGGTCAGCCCCGGCGCCGGTTCGGTCGGCGCCTCGGGGTCGCCGGACTGCCGCAGCAGGCCCACCGTGGCCCGCAGCTCGTTCAGCGCCGAGCGGCTCGCGTCCCGTACGTGGGCCAGGGCCTCCTTGGCCTGGTCGGGACGCTTGTCCATGACGTGCGCGGCCACCCCCGCCTGCACGTTGACCAAGGCGATGTGATGGGCCACCACGTCGTGCAGGTCGCGGGCGATCCGCAGCCGCTCCTCGGCGACCCGCCGCCGGGCCTCCTCCTCGCGGGTCCGCTCGGCCCGTTCGGCCCGCTCCCGGATCGCGTCGACGAACGCCCGCCGGCTGCGCACCGCGTCGCCGGCGGCCGCGGCCATCCCGGTCCAGGCGAAGATGCCGATGTTTTCCTGCGCGTACCACGGCAGCGGGCCGGCCAGCATGGCCACGCCCGTCAGCCCGGCCATCGTGAGCAGGGCGATCCGCCAGGTCGTGGGCCGGTCGGTGCGGGAGGCCAGCGTGTACAGGGCGATCACCGTGGACATGGCGACGGGGGCCCGGGGCTCGCCCGTGGTCAGCTCCAGCAGGCACAGCCCGATCGTCACGGCGAGCACGGTGCGCGTGTGCCGCCGCCGGAACACCAGCGCGACCGCGCCCAGCACCATCAGCAGCAGGGAGAACGGCTCGGGGGTCCGGGTCCCGAAGGCGGGCCCGTGCGGGCCGTGCGGATCGGCGAACGAGCCGACGAGCATGGAGACGAGCGCCCCGAGCGCGAGAACGGCATCGGTGGCGAGCGGATGGGTCCGCATCCAGTGCCGGGTGGGGGCGAACGGCCCGAGGTCTGTCGTCACCCCGATACGGTACGGCCTGCCTCCGGCCGGCCGGACGGCGTCAGAAGCCGGGACGCTGCGGGGGCAGCGGGGCGGCCGGGGGCGGGCGCCGGCCGAGGGGGGCGCGGGAGCGCTCCGGGCCCCATTTCGCGCGGACCACGCACACCGCCATGACGGCGGCGATGGCCGCGAGGTGCTCCTTGCCCGCCAGGTTGTCCTTGACGAGCACCTCGCCGATCATCACCGCGATCACGGTGCCGCCGGTCAGGTACGCCCGGTAGCGCCAGCACACGTAGATCGCCAGGCCGACCACCGCCGCCGACGGGCCGGTGTCGTTGACGACGCGGTCGGACACCGGCAGGCCGAAGGGGTGGTCGGGGCCCAGCGAGAGCCCGATCCGCGCGTACGTGGTCCCGGCGAGGGTGGCGACGTAGCCGATCAGCAGCGTGCGCCACCAGCCGATGCAGATCTCCGAGATCCCGAAGACCAGCAGGATCTGGGCGAGGGCCCCCCACACGGGCAGGTCGAGGGCGGGGACGAACAGGGACAGCGGGGTGCGCAGCAGGGCCAGCCACAGCGGGTCGACGGCCTTGACCGAGCCGAGGTTCTGGACCGGCTGGAACCCCCAGGACGTGTTCTGGACGACCTGGAAGACCGAGGTCAGGCAGACGGCCCCCAGCGTCATCGGGGCGGCCCGCCACTTGTCGCGGACGAGCGCGTCCCGGACGGTCCGGAACAGGGGCCCCCACTCTCGGTGGGCGAACCGCCGGAGGGGGGTGGTCGTCCACGCCGTCAACGATTGGTCTCCAGATGTCTGCGGTTCAGCCACTTCGGCAGCCCGGGAGCCTCCAGGAAGCCCTCGGCCCGGCCCGCCGCGATGCCGATCCGCAGCAGGTCGGAGCTCTTCTCGAAGAGCATGAACCGCGGTTCCCAGATCGGCCGGTATTTGGCGTTGGCCCGGTAGAGGGACTCGATCTGCCACCAGCGGGAGAAGAAGCTCAGCAGCGAGCGCCACATGCGCAGCACCGGACCCGCGCCGAGCTTGGACCCCCGCTCGAAGACGGAACGGAACATCGCGAAGTTGAGCGAGACCTGTGTGACGCCGATCTCCTTGGAGCGCTCCAGGAGTTCGATGACCATGAACTCCATCAGACCGTTCTCGGAATCGCGGTCACGGCGCATGAGGTCCAGTGACAGCCCCTTGGGGCCCCACGGCACGAAGGACAGCACGGCGCGCAGATCGCCGTTGCCGTCGGTGCACTCCAGCATCACGCACTGGCCGTCGCCGGGATCGCCCAGTCGGCCCAGAGCCATGGAGAAACCGCGCTCGGTCGCGCCGTCGCGCCAGTCGTCGGCCCGGGTGAGGAGGACGTCCATCTCCTCGGCCGGGATGTCGGCGTGGCGGCGGATCCGGACCGTGTACCCGGCGCGCTTGACGCGGTTGTAGGCCTGCCGGACGGTCCGCATGGCGCGGCCCTCCAGGGTGAACTCGTCGGTCTCGACGATGGCCTCGTCGCCCAGCTCCAGCGCGTCCAGCCCGTGCCGGGCGTAGATCTGCCCGGCCTCCTCGCTCGCGCCCATCACGGCCGGTACCCAGCCGTGCTCGCGGGCCTCGGCCAGCCACGGCTCGATGGCGCCGGGCCAGGCCTCGGGGTCGCCGATCGGGTCGCCTGAGGCCAGCGAGACCCCGCCCACGACGCGGTACGTGACGGCGGCCTTGCCCGTGGGGGACCAGATGACGGACTTCTCGCGGCGCAGCGCGAAGTAGCCGAGCGAGTCGCGGTCGCCCTGCTTGGCGAGCAGCGCGCGCAGCTTCTCCTCGTCCTCCTCGGTCAGCGGGTCGACGGCGCGGCGCGAGCGGAAGGCGGCGAGCAGCACGGCGATCAGCAGCAGCGTCGACATGACGTTGATGACGATGTCCACCCAGCCGGGCGTGGTGATCGCCGCGTAGTCGCGGGCGTTGGGCTCCAGCGTGATCAGCCGCATCACGCCGTACCGCCAGCGGGCCAGGAACGTGGCGTCGGCGGCGTCCGGGTCGGTGTTGGCGGCGCCGACGATCAGCGCGGCGAGCAGCGAGGTGACCAGCAGGCCGACGGAGCCGACGAGGGTGGCCAGCTTGGGGTTGGAGCGGTCGCCCTTGGCGTAGAACTCCCGGCGGCCGAGCAGCAGGGCGCCGACGAAGGCCGCGGTCAGCGCGAGGGAGACCCAGTTCTGGGTGTGGTCCCGGAACTCCGGGTAGCAGAGGTTGAAGTCACCGCTGGTGCACGGGGCGAAGGCCGCGGTGGCGAAGGCCAGCAGCAGCATGCCGCTGAGCACCAGGTTCAGGATCCACGCGGCCCGCTTGCGGCGGCCCATGGTGACCGCGAGCAGCAGCGAGAACAGGCCGGACGCGAAGCCCGCCGTGAGCAGGTACGGGGTGTAGAAATCGGCGGTGTTGTGCCGGCGCAGGTCCTGCCCGAGCGAAAGCCACACCGCGCTCAGGAAGTTGACGAAGGTGACGGCGCGCAGGTACCAGACCGCGAACGCGGCGCTGCGCCGTGACCGGGCCGATCCCCGGCCGGCCTCCCGGCCGCCCCCTTCGTCCTTCTTCTCGTCTTTCCTGCTGTTGTTCGTGTCTTTGCCGGATCCCTGTGCTGCCTTGGCAGCCTGTGCGGGCCGGTCGATGTCTGCGCTGGTCAAGCGGGCCTCTCCCATGAAACGCGATCATATGGGGCGCCGCCGACCGGACGCTCAGTCCTTCGGCTCTTCCGGCTCCGCCGGCTCCTGCGCCACCTGCTCCGGGAGTTCCGCCGCGAGTGCGGCGGCCGCCTGGACCAGGGGGAGGGCCAGCAATGCCCCGGTTCCTTCTCCCACAGTGACGCCGTGGTCGAGCACCGGGTTGAGTGCCATCCGGTCCAGGGCCTTCGCCTGGCCCGGCTCGCCGCTGGCCTGCCCGGCCAGCCACCAGTCGGGGGCCCGGAACGCGGCGCGCTGGGCGACCAGTCCGCAGGCCGCCGAGACGATGCCGTCGAGGATGACCGGCGTACGGCGCACCGCGCACTGGAGCAGGAAGCCGGTGATCGCGGCCACGTCGGCGCCGCCGACCGCCGCGAGCAGGGCCACCTGGTCGCCGAGGACCGGGCGGGCCCGGCGCAGCGCGTCGCGGATCGCCGCGCACTTGCGCATCCACGTCAGGTCGTCGATGGGCAGCCCGCCGCGGCCGGTGACCACTGAAGCATCGGTTCCGCACAGGGCGGCGACGAGCGTGGCCGCGACCGTGGTCCCGCCGACGCTGACGTCGCCCAGGACCACGAGGTCGGTGCCGGAGTCGGCCTCCTCGTCGGCGATCCGCATCCCGAGCCGCAGGGCCGCGTCGGCCTCTTCGAGGGTGAGCGCGTCCTCGGTGTCGATCCGCCCGCTGCCACGGCGTACGCGGTGGCGGACCACGTCCTCGGGCAGCAGCCCGGGCTCGCAGTCCAGCCCGGCGTCCACGATCCGTACGGTGGCGCCGAGGCGCCCGGCCAGGATCGAGACGGGGCTGTTCCCGTCGAGCACGGAGCGCACCAGCTCGTGCGCAGTGCCGGCGGCGCGGGCGGACACCCCCTCGGCGGCGATCCCGTGGTCGGCGGCGAACAGCACGACGCGGGGCCGCTCGATCGGCCGGACGGGCACCCGCCCCTGTGCGGCGGCGAGCCACTCGGCGAGCTCGTCGAGCCGGCCCAGCGCCCCGGCCGGCACGGCCAGCCGCTCACGGCGTTCCTCGGCGTCACGCCGGACGCCCCCGTCGGGGCGCTCGATCAGATCGGAGAAGTCGTCGAGATTCAGCGTGGTCATCTGCCAGAGCGTACAGCGGGTAAGGCCCTCCCCAAGCCCCGTCCGGCCGCTCGCCGGACGGGGGCGCGGGGTCAGTCCTTCAGGACCACCGCCTGCCCGGCGACCACCATCAGGACGTGCTCGCACTCGGCGGCCACCAGGCTGTTCAGGCGCCCCAGTTCGTCGCGGAAACGCCGGCCGGACGCGGTCGCGGGAACGACGCCCGAGCCCACCTCGTTGCTGACGGCCACCACCGTGCGGCGGGTCGCCCGCACCGCCCCCACCAGCTCCGCCACCCGCTCCCGGAGCTCCTTTTGACCCTGCGCCGCCCAGACGGCGTCGTCCCACGCCCCCGTCCGGTCCATCGCGTCGGTCAGCCACAGCGCCAGACAGTCGATCAGCAGCGGCGGCCCGCCCTCCACCAGCAGCGGCACCAGCTCGCACGTCTCCACCGTGCGCCAGCTCCCCGGCCGCCGATCCCGGTGCAGGCCGATCCGCGCCGCCCATTCCGCGTCGCCGTCCCGGGAGCCGCCGGTGGCCACATAGACCACCTCCGGGAAGCTCGCCAGCCGCCGCTCCGCCTCGAAGGACTTCCCCGAGCGGGCTCCGCCGAGCACCAGCGTCCGGCGCGGCAGGTGCGGCACCGCGTGGTACTCGCCCACCGTCACCGTCGTCCCGTCCGGCACCGCCCGCGCCCCGGCCGCCGCGCACCGGCGCGCCAGCTCCCGGCCCGGCGGGGTGTCGTGGTCCAGGTGCACGGCGATCACGTCCGTGGTCGGCCCGGCGGCGCCGCTCGCCCGCAGCCGCACCAGCGCCTCCGGCCGGCCCAGCACGTCCGCGAGGACCATGTCGTACGGGCGCTGCCCGACGGCGCCGTTCGTCCCGGCCGGCGCCCCGCCCGGCGGGAGGTACAGCAGCCGGCTCCCGTCCGGCCCGGTCACCTCGTACCCGGTGCCCGGCGCGTCCATCGGCACCGCCCGCACCCGGTGCCCGCTGATCACCGCGAGCTCCCGCCCGTCCGGCACCCGCCCGGCGGCCGGCAGCCCCGGCGGCAGCTCGACCGGCGGCCCGTCGTGCGGATGGGTGAGCAGGACCTGCCGTACGCCGGCCAGCGAATGTCCCGCGCGGGCGCCGGCGAACACCGCCCCGGGGGTCAGGTCGAGCAGCAGCGCCCCGTCGACGAGGAGGGACGTCGCGGCGCGCGACCGGGGGCCGACGGAGACCGCGCAGACCGCGCAGGGACAGCCGGGGCGGGGCAGTCCTTCGGGTGTGCCGGTGCCGAGCAGAGTGAGTTCCACGAGAAGATCCTCCCGCGTCGCCGGGACTGGTGCGCGCCCGGCTACTCTGCGGGCAGACTCAAGACGAAGAGCGTGCGAGCAGCGGACGAGCAACGGAGGCGGACATGGCGTGGACGTGGCGGTTCGAGAAGGCCGACGGCACCGAGACGAGCCCGTCGGTGGAGCCGGAGGAGTTCACCACGCAAGGGGACGCGGAGTCCTGGATCGGTGAGTACTGGAAGGACCTGCTGGAAGGCGGCACCGAGCAGGTGAAGCTGTCCGACGACAACGGCACCGAGCTGTACGCGATGAGCCTGCGCGCGGCGCTGGACGCCTGAGCGGCCGCTGCCGATGCAGGAAGCCCGGCCCCCGCACGGGGCCCGGGCTTCTCCGGTTCTGCGGGTGGGGCGCCGGGGCGGCGGGTCAGCCCCGTACGCCGCACAGGTGCAGCAGCGCCGCGACACCGCGGTACGGGTCGGTCCGCCCGGCGCGCTCCTCGGCGGCCAGCAGCCGCTCCAGCTCCTCGTCCGGGGGAAGTTCCTCGCCGGCCTCGGTCCCGTCGGTGAAGACCCGTACGCCGTACCAGGCCTGCAGCGGTGCGCCGATCCCGGACAGCGTGGCCGTGAGCCCGGCCAGCCGGTCGGCCCGTACGTCCAGGCCCAGCCGGTTCGTGTAGTCGATGGTGTCGAAGGCGGCCAGGGCGGCCGACCAGTCGGCGTCCAGTCCGGGCCGCATCGCGAGGGCGTCGCCGTTGCGCACCAGCAGGGACAGCAGTCCGCCGGGCGCCAGCATCCGGGCCAGCCCGGCGAGCATCGCGTCCGGCTCGGGCACGTACATCAGCACGCCGTGGCACAGCACCACGTCGAAGCTGCCCGGCAGGAAGTGCGCGCCGGTCTCGCGGCCGTCGCCCTCCATGAGGCGGACCCGGTCCCGGATCCCGGCGGGCTCGGCCGCCAGCGCCTCCTGGGCGACGGCGAGCATGGCGGGGTCCTGCTCCAGTCCGGTGACCTTGTGCCCGGCCCGGGCCAGACGCAGCGCCTGGGTACCTTGGCCCATGCCGACGTCGAGGACGCGCAGCCGCTGCCCGACCGGGAAGCGGTGCGCGATCTGTTCGTCGACCTGGCGGCCCACGAGTTCCTGGCGGACGGCGTTGCGCAGTCCGCCCAAGCCCTCGAGCCACAGCCTGGCGCCCCCCGCGAAGCCGTCTCCCGACGCTCCGGGCTTCCCTCCGCTCAGGGCCGTTCCCCGCGCTTGACCTGCGGCTTCGGCAGGCGCAGGCGGCGCATCTGGAGGGTGCGCATCAGGCCGTACGCGATGGCGCCGCGGCGCGGCTCGTCGGGGAAGCGCGCGGCGATGGCCTTGCGCAGGCGGAAGCCCATGCCGATGGAGTCGACGATGATCAGGGCGATCACGGCCAGCCACAGCATCAGGGCGATGTTCTGGATCGACGGCACCCGCACCATGCTGAGCACCAGGATGATCACTGCCAGCGGCAGGAACATTTCGGCGACGGAGAAGCGGGAGTCCACGAAGTCGCGGACGTACCGGCGGACGGGGCCCTTGTCGCGGGCGGGCAGATAGCGCTCGTCACCACTGGCCAGCGCTTCGCGCTGCTTGGTCATCTCCACCCGGCGGCGCTCACGCGCACGCTTGGCGTCCTCCTTGCGATTGCCGGTCGAGGCCACCACGGCCTTGCGCTGCGACTGGGCCACAGCACGCTTCGGCGTCGGGCGGCCCTTCGGGGCCTGCGGGTCACGGGGCTGCGAGAGGTCGGCGGTCACCTTGTCGGTGGCTGCGGCCTTCTCTTCCTTGGAGGAACGGCTACCAAACACAAAACCCAAGCCTACGTGGTTGCGGGCGGGTACCCCACCCCGCCGGGGAACGATCCGGCAACGGCGGGCGTCTTCCCTGTGCAGGGTTCGTACAGCGGGTCGGGTCTTCCCGGAGCTTCCGGCGGCCGTCGGGGGAGCACCTACTCCCTACGCCTGACAAGGGCGGCGGCGGAGTCGTCCTGGAGGAGGAGCGCATCCGTACACGAACAGTGCGGTAATGGAGACAGGGCCCGTACTGTGGGTTCTGATGGTGGTCGGCCCGGCATGCCGGGGTGACCGCCATGGCTGGTGACCTGGAGCGAAGTCCGTCAGAAGGGGGCGCGCGAAGCCCATGAGCGGTGTCATGAAGCGTATGGGGATGATCTTCCGCGCGAAGGCGAACAAGGCCCTGGACCGGGCCGAGGACCCGCGCGAGACCCTCGACTACTCGTACCAGAAGCAGCTGGAGCTGCTTCAGAAGGTGCGCCGCGGCGTCGCCGACGTGGCGACTTCCCGCAAGCGCCTGGAGCTGCAGCTGAACCAGCTCCAGGGCCAGTCCGCCAAGCTCGAGGACCAGGGCCGCAAGGCGCTCGCCCTGGGCCGCGAGGACCTCGCCCGCGAGGCGCTGTCCCGGCGCGCCTCGCTGCAGCAGCAGGTCAGCGACCTGGAGGTGCAGCACCAGACCCTCCAGGGCGAGGAGGAGAAGCTGACCCTCGCCGCGCAGCGCCTGCAGGCCAAGGTGGACGCCTTCCGTACGAAGAAGGAGACCATCAAGGCCACGTACACGGCGGCGCAGGCGCAGACCCGGATCGCGGAGTCCTTCTCCGGCATCTCCGAGGAGATGAGCGACGTCGGCCTGGCCATCCAGCGGGCCGAGGACAAGACCGCCCAGCTGCAGGCCCGCGCCGGCGCGATCGACGAGCTGCTGGCCTCCGGCGCCCTCGACGACCAGAGCGGCCTCGGCTCCAAGGACGACATCCAGGCCGAGCTGGACCGCCTCTCCGGCGGTACGGACGTGGAGCTGGAGCTCCAGCGGATGAAGGCCGAACTGGCGGGCGGCCCGTCGGCGCAGCAGCAGGCCATCGAGGGCGGTGCCCCGGGCAACGCCCAGCAGCCGCAGACCCAGCACCGGTTCGACAAGCAGTAGGACGGGGCCCGTCATGATTGTCCGCATCATGGGGGAAGGTCAGGTGAACGTGGCCGACAGCCACTTCACCGAGCTCAACAAGCTGGACGACGACCTGCTCGCGGAGATGGAGAGCGGCGACGAAGAGGGCTTCCGGCGCACGCTGGGCGCGCTGCTCGAGGCCGTACGGCGGCTCGGCGCGCCGCTGCCGGACGACGCGCTGGAGCCGTCCGAGCTGATCCTGCCCGCGGAGGACGCCTCGCTCGACGAGGTCAAGGAGATGCTCAGCGACGACGGCCTGATCCCGGGCTGAGCCGCCCGGCAGCAGGACATGGATGTGACGGCGCCCGGCCGTCCCCCCGCGGGGGGGGGCCGGGGGCCCCCACGTCCCGCGCTCCTTCCCGCCCGTCGTCCCGTGCTTCCTCTCGTGCTTGGTTTGATTTTAGACCCGGGTCCACTCCGGTGCCGGGGTC
>NZ_JBVIGX010000002.1:55711-202957 GCF_055570595.1 Streptomyces sp. NPDC031132 | reverse complement strand
CGTGGCGCCCGGCGGGCGCGCCCCCCCCCCCCCCCCCCCCCCCCCCCCCCCCCCCCCCCCCTCCCGCCCCCCAGCCCCCCCCCCCCCCCCCCCCCCCCCCCCCCCCCCCCCCCCCCCCCCGCCCCCATGTCCAGCGCTCCGTCCAGCGCTTCGTCCAGTGCTTCCTCTAGTGCTTGGTCGACTTCGAGACCGGTGTCCGCTCCGGGTCCGGGGTCCCGCCGATGAAGTTCTCGAACCTGCGGCGCGGGGCCGCCCAGCGCCGGTCGTGGTGGAAGGCGCGCAGCTTGGCCTTGGCGCGGGCCCGCGGACGTTTCGCGTAGAACCTCTTCGCGTACGGGGAGCCGGGGCGGGCCAGCCGGATCGCCCCGATCAGCGCCACGAACGGGATGACCGTGCCGAAGAACGCGGTGCGCGCCTTGCCCTTCCACAGGGCGATCAGGGCCAGGAAGAAGTTCGTCGCGGTGTTCATGATGATGAGCCCGCGGCTCTGCCGCTCGTCGGCGGTCAGGTCGTTGACGCCGAACGGCAGGAACCCGCCCAGCACCAACGCCACCAGCGCGGCCGTCAGGACCACGATCTCGACGCTCTTGCGGCCCTGTTCGCTCCAGTAGACGTCGTCGAGGTGCAGGATCAGCGCGAACTCGTCCAGCACCAGGCCCGCGCCCAGCCCGAAGATGACGGCGGAGAGCATCGCGCCGAAGCCGTGCCGGCCGCTGCCCACCGCCCCGAAACCGCCGATGATCACGAGGACGACGCCGGGCACCACGTGGTGGATGTGCACACCGCCCGGGGTGACGTTCTTGAACGGCCCCCGCCCGGCCCGGATCAGCCGGGTGATCACACGGGTGACGAGGAACGACATGACGAACGAAAGCAGGGCCAGGAGCAGCGGGAGCTTCCCCGGTTCGACGATGTTCCGGTACCACCAGTGACCCATACCGCCGGCTCCCTGTTGTGGGCAGCTCCCCAATTTTCCCGTATGCGGCAATTTACCGCCCTCGGCGAGCGGGTAGCGTTCGCGCCGATGAAAGATTCGTTCGACGACCAGCCCCCCGCGTCGCCCCTGACGCCGCCCGCGGAGCGCGCCTCGCTGCGCGACGGCGTGCGCTTCGCGTTCGGCACGCTCACCGTGCTGCCCGCCCGCATCACCCGATGGGACCGGCCCGCGGCCCGCACCGGCATGGCGTGTGCGCCGCTCGCCGGGCTCGTCGTGGGCCTGATCGCGGCCGTGCCGGGGGTGCTGCTGCTGATCCTGGGCGGCGGCCCGCTGCTCGCGGCGGCCGTCACCGTCGCCGTACCGGCCGCCCTGACCCGGGGTCTGCACCTCGACGGGCTCGCCGACACCGCCGACGGGCTGGGCAGCGCGAAGCCGGCCGAGACGGCGCTGCGCATCATGAAGCAGTCCGACATCGGCCCCTTCGGGGTGGTGGCGCTGCTGCTGGTGCTGCTGGTCCAGGCAGGGGCGCTGGCCGACCTCTACGCCGAGAGCTGGGTCCACGGGGCCCTGGCAACGGTCATCGCGGCCGTCACCGCCCGGCTGGCCATGACGCTGGCCGCCCGCGACGGCGTACCACCGGCCCGCCACGAGGGGCTGGGGGCGGCGGTCGCAGGGGTGCTCCCCAAGGGCTCGGCCGCCGGCATCGCCGCACTGGTGGCCCTCCTGGCCGGGGCCGCCGCCCTGCCGGTGGGCCCGGGGGCCGCCGTCCAGTGCGCGGGCGCGGTCCTGATCGCCCTGGCGGCGGCGGAACACCTGCTGCGCCGCTGCGTACGGCGCTTCGACGGGGTCACCGGCGACGTGTTCGGCGCCCTCGCCGAGATCGCGGCGACCACGGCCCTCGTCGTCCTGGCCCTGGGCTGACCCCCGTGCCCCCGGAGCGGAACACGTAGGGTTCGGGGCGTGGAAGATACGCCGACGACCATCAGGGTGCTGCTCGCCGACGACCAGGCCCTGCTCCGCAGCGCCTTCAAGGTGCTGGTCGACTCCGAGCCCGACATGGAGGTCGTCGGCGAGGCCTCCGACGGGGCCCAGGCCTGCGCGCTCGCCCGGGAGACCCGGCCCGACGTGGTCCTCATGGACATCCGGATGCCCGGCACCGACGGTCTCGCCGCCACCCGCATGATCAGCGCGGACCCCGAACTCGCCGCTGTCCGCGTGGTCATGCTGACGACCTTCGAGGTCGACGAGTACGTCGTCCAGTCCCTGCGGGCCGGCGCCTCCGGGTTCCTCGGCAAGGGCGCCGAACCCGAGGAACTGCTCAACGCCATCCGCGTCGCCGCCGCCGGGGAGGCCCTGCTCTCCCCGGCCGCCACCAAAGGGCTCATCGCCACCTTCCTCGCCCAGGGCGGCGGCGCCGACCCCGCCGGCCCCGCCGCCGTGCACGCCGAGCGGCTCGCCGCGCTGACCGTCCGGGAGCGCGAGGTCCTCGTCCACGTCGCCGCGGGCCTGTCCAACGACGAGATCGCCGGCCGGCTCGAGGTCAGCCCGCTCACCGTCAAGACCCATGTGAACCGGGCCATGGCGAAGCTCGGCGCCCGCGACCGGGCCCAACTGGTGGTCACCGCCTACGAATCGGGACTCGTCCGGCCCCGGGCGGACTAGGGCCTGCCTTTTGGATCAGGCCGGATCGGGGCGCGTGCCGGGCCCCGCGAGCCCGGCATGATCCGAAAGACAGGCCCTGGCGGCGCGACCGCGCGCAGGCCGGCGCGCAGGGCCGTGGAGTACGGGCGCGTACTGCGGACGCGGTATGCGGCGGATAAAGACGCGGCACCTGGGGGCGACGCAGCGCCGCCCCGGCGTGCGGAAGGCTGAAGGCCCGCGGCCTTCAGGCCCAGCCCCGCGCACGCCCCAGCAGAGAGATCCCACCCATGTCCTGGCTGTCCCGATTCAGCCTGGCGCAAAGAGCGCTGATCGGCCTCGTGTCCATCACCGCGCTGCTCTTCGGCGCCATAGCCATCCCGCAGCTCAAGCAGCAGCTGCTGCCGTCCATCGACCTGCCGATGGTGTCCGTGCTCGCGCCGTACCAGGGCGCCTCGCCCGACGTGGTGGAGAAGCAGGTCATCGAGCCGATCGAGGCCACGCTCAAGGGCGTCGACGGCATCACCGGCATCACCTCCACCGCCAGCGAGGGCAACGCCCTCATCATGGCCAAGTTCGACTACGGCGACAGCGGCACCAAGCAGCTCGTCGCCGACGTCCAGCAGGCCGTGAACCGGGCCCGCGTACGGCTGCCCGCCGAGGTGGACCCGCAGGTCGTGGCCGGTTCCACCGACGACATCCCGACCGTCGTCCTCTCCGTCACCTCGGACAAGGACCAGCAGGCGCTCGCCGACCAGCTGAACCGTTCCGTCGTCCCCGTCCTCGAGGACATCGAGGGCGTCGGCCAGGTCAGCGTCGACGGGGTCCAGGACCTCCAGGTCGCCGTCATCCCCGACAACGCCAAGCTCGCGGCGGCCGGCCTCGACGGCGCCGCCCTCGCGCAGGGCCTCCAGGCGGGCGGCGCGACCGTCCCCGCCGGCTCCTTCGACGAGGCGGGCAAGAACCGGACCGTCCGCGTCGGCGGCGGCTACACCTCCCTCGCCCAGCTCCAGGACCTGCGCCTGAGCGCCGGCCCCGGCAAGCCGGCCGTGCGCCTGGGCGACGTCGCCACCGTCAACCAGGAGCCCGCCAAGGCCGTCTCCATCACCCGCACCAACGGCAAGCCCAGCCTCGCCCTCGTCCTCACCATGGACAAGGACGGCAGCGCCGTCGCGATCTCCGACGCCGTCCAGGACAAGCTGCCCGAGCTGCGCACCGCGCTCGGCGCCGGCGCCGAACTGACCGTCGTCAGCGACCAGGGCCCGCCCGTCGCCAAGTCCATCTCCAGCCTCACCACCGAGGGCCTGCTCGGCCTGCTCTTCGCGGTGATCGTGATCCTGGTCTTCCTGGCCTCGCTGCGCTCGACGCTGGTCACCGCGGTCTCCATCCCGCTGTCCGTGGTCCTCGCGCTGATCGTGCTGTGGACCAGCGACCTGTCGCTCAACATGCTGACCCTGGGCGCGCTCACCATCGCCATCGGCCGCGTCGTCGACGACTCGATCGTGGTCCTGGAGAACATCAAGCGCCACCTCGGCTACGGCGAGGAGCGCGAGGCCGCCATCATCGCCGCGGTCAAGGAGGTCGCCGGCGCGGTCACCTCCTCCACGCTGACCACCGTCGCCGTCTTCCTGCCGATCGCCTTCGTCGGCGGCATGGTCGGCGAGTTCTTCGGCCCGTTCTCCCTCACCGTCGCCGCGGCCCTGCTGGCCTCGCTGATCGTCTCCCTGACGGTCGTGCCGGTGCTCTCGTACTGGTTCCTGCGCGCGCCGGAGGGCGTGACGGCCGGGGACCCCGAGAGCGCAGCGAAGGCGCGCCGCGAGGCCGAGGAGAAGGAGGCGAACAGCCGCCTCCAGCGCTTCTACGTGCGGGCCCTGCGCCTGGTCACCCGCCGCCGGTTCGCCACCCAGGCCGTCGCGGTGATCGTCCTCCTCGCCACCTTCGGAATGACGCCGCTGCTGAA
The DNA here is from genome assembly GCF_055570595.1 of Streptomyces sp. NPDC031132. Taxonomy (NCBI): domain Bacteria; kingdom Bacillati; phylum Actinomycetota; class Actinomycetes; order Kitasatosporales; family Streptomycetaceae; genus Streptomyces; species Streptomyces sp. NPDC031132. Next base: position 198,422 of record NZ_JBVIGX010000002.1, on the reverse strand, counting down.
GACCAACTTCTTCGACCAGGGCGAGCAGAGCGTCCTGACGGTCAAGCAGCAGCTGCCCCCGGGCACCTCGCTGGCCGCCTCCGACGCGGCGAGCCAGAAGGTCGAGAAGGCCCTGACCGAGGTCAAGGGAGTCAAGGACTACCAGGTCACCGTCGGTTCCTCCGGCTTCCTGGCCGCCTTCGGCGGCGGTACGGGCTCCAACCAGGCCTCCTACCAGGTCACCCTGGAGGACTCCGGCGAATCCGAGGCCGTCAAGAAGCGCATCGAGGACGCGCTCGGCAAGCTCGACGGCATCGGAGACACCGGCATCTCGGCGGGCGGCGGCTTCGGCAGCCAGAACCTCAGCGTGATCGTCAAGGCGGGCGACGCGGGCGTCCTCGCCAAGGCCGCCGAGCAGGTCCGGGCCGAGGTGGCCACGCTCGACGACGTCACCGACGTACAGAGCGACCTGTCCCAGTCCGTGCCCCGCATCTCGGTGACCGCCACCCCGAAGGCCGCCGAGGCGGGCCTGAACCAGGCCGCGCTCGGCGCGATCGTGGCCCAGGCCGTACGGGGCAACCCGGCGGGCAAGGCCGTACTGGACAACACCGAGCGGGACATCGTCATCAAGTCCGCGCACCCGGCCACCACCCTGGCCGAACTGCAGGCGCTGCCCGTCGGCCCGGTCAAGCTCGGCGACGTCGCCGAGGTCAAGGAGGTCCCCGGCCCGGTCTCGATGACCCGGATCGACGGCGCCCGCGCCGCCACCGTCACCGCGAAGCCGGTCGGCGACAACACCGGGGCGATCGGCGCCGCGCTCCAGACGAAGATCAAGGCGCTCGACCTGCCCGACGGGGCCACGGCCACCATCGGCGGCGTCTCCGCCGACCAGGACGACGCGTTCGCCAACCTGGGCCTGGCCATGCTCGCGGCCGTCGCGATCGTGTTCATGCTGCTCGTGGCCACGTTCCGGTCGCTGAACCAGCCGCTGATCCTGCTGGTCTCGATCCCCTTCGCGGCGACCGGCGCCCTCGGCCTGCTGCTGGTGACCGGCACCCCGCTGGGCGTCCCGGCGATGATCGGCATGCTGATGCTCATCGGCATCGTCGTGACCAACGCGATCGTCCTGATCGACCTGGTCAACCAGTACCGGGCCCAGGGCCTCGGCGTCGTCGAGGCCGTCATCGAGGGCGGCCGGCACCGGCTGCGCCCGATCCTCATGACGGCCCTGGCGACGATCTTCGCGCTGCTCCCGATGGCGCTCGGCGTCACCGGCAGCGGCGGGTTCATCTCGCAGCCGCTCGCGGTGGTGGTGATCGGCGGCCTGGTCAGCTCGACCCTGCTGACGCTGCTCCTGGTACCGACGCTGTACACGGCCGTCGAGCTCCGCAAGGAGCGCCGCCGCGCGAAGCACGAGGCCAAGCGCACGGCCCGCCTGACGGTGGTCCCGTCCCCGGACGCGTCCTCGGACGAGGAGTCCCCGGTCACGGTCTGACGCACGTTCTGACGAACGCCGAAGGGCCGCCCCTCGATCGAGGGGCGGCCCTTCGGGCGTACTCCGGGCGTACGGGCGTACGGGCGGTCCGGCTACGGGAGCGCGAGCATGCGCTCCAGGGCGAGCTTCGCGAAGCTCTCCGTCTCCTTGTCGACCTGGATCTGGTTCACGAGGTTGCCCTCGGCCAGGGACTCCAGGGTCCACACCAGGTGGGGGAGGTCGATGCGGTTCATCGTCGAGCAGAAGCAGACCGTCTTGTCGAGGAAGACGACCTCCTTGTCCTCCGCGGCGAATCGGTTCGCCAGGCGGCGGACGAGGTTCAGCTCGGTGCCGATGGCCCACTTGGAGCCGGCCGGGGCCGCCTCCAGCGCCTTGATGATGTACTCCGTCGAGCCGACGTAGTCCGCGGCCGCCACGACCTCGTGCTTGCACTCGGGGTGGACGAGGACGTTCACGCCGGGGATGCGGGCGCGCACGTCGTTGACCGAGTCGACCGAGAACCGGCCGTGCACCGAGCAGTGACCGCGCCACAGGATCATCTTGGCGTCGCGCAGCTGCTCGGCGGTCAGGCCGCCGTTCGGCTTGTGCGGGTTGTAGAGCACGCAGTCGTCCAGGGACATGCCCATGTCGCGGACGGCGGTGTTGCGGCCCAGGTGCTGGTCCGGGAGGAAGAGGATCTTCTCGCCCTGCTCGAAGGCCCACTCGAGGGCCTTCTTCGCATTGGACGACGTACAGATCGTGCCGCCGTGCTTGCCGGTGAACGCCTTGATGTCGGCGGAGGAGTTCATGTACGAGACGGGGACCGTCACGTCGGCTATGCCCGCCTCGGTGAGCACGTCCCAGCACTCGGCGACCTGCTCGGCGGTGGCCATGTCGGCCATCGAGCAGCCGGCCGCGAGGTCGGGCAGCACGACCTTCTGGTCGTCCGAGGTCAGGATGTCCGCGGACTCCGCCATGAAGTGGACGCCGCAGAAGACGATGTACTCGGCCTCCGGCTTGGCGGCCGCGTCCTTGGCCAGCTTGAAGGAGTCGCCGGTGACGTCGGCGAACTCGATCACCTCGTCACGCTGGTAGTGGTGGCCGAGGATGAAGACCTTGTCCCCGAGCTTCTCCTTGGCCGCGCGGGCGCGTGCCACGAGGTTCGGGTCCGACGGCGAGGGCAGGTCGCCGGGGCATTCCACCCCGCGCTCGCTCTTGGGGTCGGCCTCACGGCCGAGCAGCAGCAGGGCAAGGGGCGTCGGCTGGACGTCCAAAGGCTGGGCGGTGGTCACGACACGCACCCTTTCTGTTCTGCGACAAGGGGACTTCTGAAGCAGAGCTTCGACTTCTCGTCTATTTGACGCTATCTATGATAGCTGCTTCACGTCACTTTGACGATGCCGATAGTGTCGATGTGACGAATTCCCCTGAGATGAAGCACTCGGTCCGTCGGGCCCGGCTGCTCTCGACGGTGTGCGAGCATGAATGTCTAAGACATACGTCGGGTCCGGAATGAATCCGCGACCCCGCTCGTTGCCATCCACGGCAAGAGTCCGACGTTTCCCTGCTTCCGGCGGGGAGCCGCCCACTTCGGGAGTGAATGCAGATGTCCGTACAGGACGACAAGACCACTGTGAGCGACGGCATCCTCCTGTCCGACGCCGCCGCCGAGAAGGTCAGGACCCTGCTGGAGCAGGAAGGCCGCGATGACCTGGCGCTTCGCGTCGCCGTCCAGCCCGGCGGCTGCTCCGGCCTGCGCTACCAGCTCTTCTTCGACGAGCGCTCCCTCGACGGTGACGTCGTCAAGGACTTCGACGGCGTGAAGGTCGTCACGGACCGGATGAGCTCCCCGTACCTGCACGGTGCCTCGATCGACTTCGTCGACACCATCGAGAAGCAGGGCTTCACGATCGACAACCCCAACGCCACCGGCTCCTGCGCCTGCGGCGACTCGTTCAGCTAAGCCCGTCGTCCGGCCGAGCCCTGAGCGAGCCCGAACGACGAAAGGCCCCCGGCACCTCTCGGTGCCGGGGGCCTTTCGCGTAGGGGCTACTGCCGGGGGAGCGGCTTGCCCGAGGTCACGTCGACCACCTTGCGCTCACCGAGCGGCTGCTGGAGGGTCGTCGACACCGTCATGTCCTGGGCGACCATGATGCAGGCCCGGCCCGGCTCGTTCGGGGTGTCTGTGATCTTCACCATGACCGACCCGGCCTCCTCCCGCGCCTCCAGGGCGTAGGTGCTGCACACCCCGCCCCAGAAGTTCACGGTCAGCTTCCGGTCGGCCTCCTTGTACGAGAACCCGGGCACGGTCCGGCCGCCCTTGGGGGCCGAAGGCGCGGTGGAGCCGTTCTCTCCGGCCGGCTGGACCACGGTGCGCCCGGGCCCGCCGTTGCTGCCCGCCACCTCGAACAGCCAGGCCGGCACCAGGCCGCGCGCGCCGTCCACGGTCCCCGGGGCCAGCCCGAGCACGGCCCCCTTCACGGTCTCCGTCCGCGGAGGCTTCATCGGGCGCGGCTCCGGGTTGCAGGGCGGCGTGTCCGAGGGCCCGACCGGGGTGTCCGGGGTCAGCGGGACCGAGGTCGCGCACCCGCTCGGCCCCGGGTCCGTACCGCCCGTCCCGGCCGAGGACCGGTTCAGCCGGGCCAGCGCCTCGACGGCCCCGACCACCGGCTGATCGGCGGCGCGTACGGGTGCCTTCAGCTCGCCGCTGCCCGCCACCACCTGGGAGTCCGCACCCACGCTGACCTTCGTGGACCAGCCCTGCGTGGGCAGCCCGTCGATCACGGGGTCGGCGCTGACCACGCGGACGGCGCCCTGGACGAGCCGGGCGTCCAGCGTGGCCCCGCCCTGCCCGGCGGCCGCGAGCACCGGGGCGGCGGCGGCCTTGGCGGCCTCCTCGCTCACCGGTGTACCGCCCGCGCCGTCCGCCTCTTGGGCACCCTGGGGGAGCGTGGCCGGGCCGCAGGTGTCCTTGCCGCGCTTGCAGTCGTCACCGGCGCCGCCCGTCCCCTGGAAGCGGGAGAAGTTCCAGGTACCGGGCGCCTTGCGGTTCACCGTGAGCCGGGGTCCGACGCCGTCCGCGGTCTCCCCGGCCTGCCAGACGTCGCCGGTCAGCTGCGGGGCGCCCGGGACGCCGAGGGCCGTCGCGAGCCGGGCCACCTCCTCCGAGGTGACCTCGCCGGTCACGGCGAAGGCCGGCGCGGTCGCCGGAGCCTCGGGGAGGGCGACGTCCGCCCGGTACGTCACCCCGCTGCCGTGCGGATCCGGCTCGCCGGGGGCGATGCCCGGCCCCGAGGGGCTCGGCGCGACGCGGGGCGCGGAGGCCGCGCTGTCACCCGTACGGCCGCCCGGCGTACCGTCGCCGGAGGCCGCCGCCGCCCAGTACGCCGTACCGCCGCCGGCGAGCAGGACGGCGGCCGCGATCGAGCCGATGGCCCAGGCCGGCCGCCGCCGTGTGCCGCGTGATGTGTCGGGTTGTTCGCTGGTCACCGCTTGCTCCTTCGCCTGTACCGCAGTGGCTGATGCGGCTGTGACGGAACAGACGGCGAACCGGTTCCCCTAGTCGCCGTACTCGGCCGTGGAGGCGATCAGGCGGGCCGAGGAGGGCGGGACGCTGATCCCGTGGATCTGGGAGGGCGCCACCCGGGTCGGACGGGGGTGCGCCGGGACCGTCCAGTGCGGGGCCATCCTGGCGCAGTCGCCCAGCAGCCGCGCGAATTCGGGCTGCGTGTCGGCCGCGTTCTCGTACCCGAAACCATCGGTAGAGGTCATGGGGCACGGTAGGCACGGCTCGGCGGGTGAAGAAAGACCTACTACGGGGTAGTTTCGTGCGGTCGGCCGCGGGGCAGCGACCGGGTAGTTTTGACTGTCCCCCTCGCCGTCCCTCGCAGGAGCGTCCACGCCGTGCGTATCGCCATCACCGGCTCCATCGCCACCGACCACCTCATGACCTTCCCCGGCCGCTTCGCCGACCAGCTCGTCGCGGACCAGCTGCACACGGTCTCCCTCTCCTTCCTCGTCGACAACCTCGACGTACGGCGGGGCGGTGTCGGCCCGAACATCTGCTTCGGCATGGGCCAGCTCGGCACCCGCCCGATCCTGGTCGGCGCGGCCGGGTACGACTTCGACGAGTACCGCGCGTGGCTGGACCGGCACGGCGTCGACACCGCCTCCGTGCGGATCTCCGAGGTCCTGCACACCGCGCGCTTCGTGTGCACCACGGACGCCGACCACAACCAGATCGGCTCCTTCTACACGGGCGCGATGAGCGAGGCCCGCCTGATCGAGCTGAAGGCGGTCGCGGACCGGGTCGGCGGGCTCGACCTCGTCCTCATCGGCGCCGACGACCCCGAGGCGATGCTGCGCCACACGGAGGAGTGCCGGACGCGGGGCATCCCGTTCGCGGCGGACTTCTCGCAGCAGATCGCCCGCATGGACGGCGAGAACATCCGCACCCTGATGGAGGGTGCGACGTACCTCTTCTCGAACGAGTACGAGAAGGGCCTCATCGAGTCGAAGTCCGGCTGGTCGGACGAGGAGATCCTCGCCAAGGTCGGCACCCGGGTGACGACGCTGGGCTCGCGGGGCGTGCGCATCGAGCGGGTCGGCGAGGAGCCGATCGTGGTCGGCTGCCCCGAGGAGACGGCGAAGATCGACCCGACGGGCGTCGGCGACGCGTTCCGCGCCGGGTTCCTGACCGGTCTGGGCTGGGGCGTGGGCCTGGAGCGGGCCGCGCAGGTCGGCTGCATGCTGGCCACGCTCGTGATCGAGACCCTGGGCACCCAGGAGTACACGCTGGCGCGTGCGCACTTCATGGAGCGCTTCACGAAGGCCTACGGCGACGCCGCGGCGTCGGAGGTCCGCACCCACCTGGCCGCGTAGCGGCCGGGGCCGGGGCAGGGCCGGCGGGGCTGGAAGCAGCCCCGCCGGCGTCACACCCGGCGGCGGACCGTGTACGCCACCCCCACCGGGCGGGGGGCTTCGCCCAGGTACGTGTGGCCGCGCATCGTGCACCAGGCCGGGATGTCCAGCCGGGCCACCTCGTCGTCCGACAGGACGGTCACGGTCCCGCCGACCGGGACCGTGCCGATGACCCGCGCCAGCTCGATCACCGGCTGCGGGCAGCGCAGGCCCAGCGCATCGATCTCCAGCGCGTCCGACACCGGCGCCACGGCCACCGGTTCGCCCACGCCGAGGGTGGCGCGGACCCCCGCCACCACCCCGGGCAGGACCTCCAGGAAGCCGTTCACCTCCTCCGCCGTCGTCCCCGACGGCAGGGAGACCCGTACGTTCCCCTCCGACAGCACGCCCATCGCCTGGAGCACATGACTCGGGGTCAGCGTGGAGCTGGTGCAGGAGGAGCCGGACGAGACGGAGTAGCCCGCCCGGTCCAGCTCGTGCAGCAGCGTCTCGCCGTCGACGTACAGACAGGAGAACGTGACCAGGTGCGGCAGCCGCCGCTCCGGGTCACCGACCACCTCCACGTCCGGCACCAGTCGCGCCACGCGCCGCCGGATGCGGTCCACGAGGATCCGCAGGCGGGCCGCCTCCGCGTCGGCCTCGGCGCGTACCGCGCGCAGCGAGGCCGCCGCCGCCACGATCGCCGGGAGATTGGTGAAACCGGGGGAGCGGCCGGACTCCCTTTCGTCCGCGGGGAATTGGGGCGAGAAGCGGACACCCTTACGGACCGCCAGCAGCCCGACTCCCGGCGGGCCGCCCCATTTGTGCGCGCTCGCGGTGAGCGCCGACCAGCCGCCCTCGACCGGGCCCCAGCCCAGCGACTGCGCCGCGTCCACCAGCAGCGGCACCCCCGCCGCCGCGCAGACCTCGGCAACCTCCGCCACCGGCTGGACCGTACCCACCTCGTGGTTGGCCGACTGGAGGCAGGCCAGGGCCGTCGACGCGTCCAGTGCGCAGGCGTATCCGGCGGGGGACACCGCGCCCGTGCGGTCCACGGGGACCCGGGTCACGGTCCCGCCGGCGGCCTCGTGCGCCTGCGCGGCGTGGAGGACAGAACTGTGTTCGACCGCCGATACGATCAGATGGCCGCCGACGCGCCGGCGCCCGGCGAGCGCTCCCGCGATCCCGGTGTGAACCGCGTGCGTCCCCGAAGGAGTGAACACCAGCTCGTCGGGGCGACAGCCCACCGCCTCCGCCGCCGCCTCGCGCGCCGCGTCCAGCAGCAGCCTCGCGCGCCGGCCCTCCCGGTAGAGCCGGGCGGGGTCCGCCCACCCCTCGTCCAGGGTGGCCTGCAACGCCTGCCGGGCCACGGGGTGCAGGGGGGCGGCGGACGCGGTGTCGAAGTACGGCATCCCGCCACGCTAACCGGCGGCCGGGTCCGTTCGAGGTCAGGGGCCGTCAGATGCCCCCCGGAGGCCGCCATTCAGGGGGTGTTGGGCCGTCCCCCGTACGGCGGATCCATCCCTTCGGGGGCAGTAGCGGCGCGTTGGGCACCCTCCCCGCGCGACCCCAAATAGCGTCCAGTAGGGTTTGGTCCGCATAAACATCCAAACCCCTGCCTGCGTCAGGGCCGGCGACCGACCCGAATACGGCCGCGGCCGGCCGCGCGGGCCGAGACTCTCGGGAAGGCGCTACGTGAGTCCCTACGGCTCCGACCGCTCGCCGCGGCGCCCGATGCGGCGGAAGCTGCTGCAGGCGCTGACTGCGGGCGCGGTCCTGGCGACCGCCACTGGTTGCTCGTACAACTGGCAAGACTTCCCCCGGCTCGGAATGCCCTATCCGGTCACGGAGGAGGCGCCTCGCATCCTGTCCCTGTGGCAGGGGTCGTGGGCAGCCGCTCTCATCACGGGCATCCTGGTCTGGGGCCTGATCATCTGGAGCGTCATCTTCCACCGGCGCAGCCGGACGAAGGTGGAGGTCCCCCCGCAGACCCGGTACAACATGCCCATCGAGGCGCTGTACACCGTGGTCCCGCTCATCATCGTCTCGGTGCTCTTCTACTTCACCGCACGTGACGAGTCGAAGCTGCTCGCGCTCACCCCGAAGCCGGCGCACACGATCAACGTGATCGGCTTCCAGTGGAGCTGGGGCTTCAACTACGTCGAGAACGTCGACGGCGATGCGGTGACCCCGAAGGCGGGCGAGGTTCCCAAGGAACTCGCCAACATCCCGGACCGCTTCACCAAGGAATTCCCCGCGGGCGCCGAAGGCGTCTACGAGAAGGGCGTTCCCGGCGACCGGAACCCGGACACGGGCAACCCGGGGCCGACCCTCTGGCTCCCCAAGGGCGAGAAGGTCCGCTTCATCCTGTCGTCGAACGACGTCATCCACTCCTTCTGGGTGGTCCCCTTCCTGTTCAAGCAGGACGTCATCCCGGGCCACACCAACGTCTTCGAGGTCACCCCGTCCCAGGAGGGCACCTTCGTGGGCAAGTGCGCCGAGCTCTGCGGCGTCGACCACTCCCGGATGCTCTTCAACGTCAAGGTCGTCTCGCCCGAGGCCTACCGGGCGCACCTCAAGGAACTGGCCGAGAAGGGGCAGACCGGCTTCCTCCCGGCCGGCATCAAGCAGACTGACCCGGCCCGGAATGCGGAGACGAACAAACTGTGAGCATCCTCAACGAATCTCAGGGTGCCGCCGCCGACTCGTATGAAAACGAGCTGCCGGTGCGGCGCAAGCAGCCGGGCAATGTCGTCGTGAAGTGGATGACCACTACCGACCACAAGACCATCGGCACGATGTACCTGGTCACGTCGTTCGTGTTCTTCATCATCGGCGGTCTGCTGGCGCTCGCCATGCGCGCCGAGCTGGCCCGTCCGGGCACGCAGATCATGTCGAACGAGCAGTTCAACCAGGCGTTCACCATGCATGGCACGATCATGCTGCTGATGTTCGCCACCCCGCTCTTCGCGGGCTTCGCGAACTGGATCATGCCGCTGCAGATCGGCGCGCCCGACGTGGCGTTCCCGCGGCTGAACATGTTCGCGTACTGGCTGTACCTCTTCGGCTCGACCATCGCGGTGGCCGGCTTCGTGACGCCGAACGGCGCCGCCGACTTCGGCTGGTTCGCCTACTCCCCGCTGTCGGACGCGGTCCGCTCGCCGGGCATCGGCGCCGACATGTGGATCATGGGTCTGGCCTTCTCCGGCTTCGGCACGATCCTCGGCTCGGTCAACTTCATCACCACGATCATCTGCATGCGTGCCCCCGGCATGACGATGTTCCGCATGCCGATCTTCACCTGGAACGTCCTGCTGACCGGTGTCCTGGTCCTGCTCGCCTTCCCGGTGCTCGCCGCCGCGCTCTTCGCGCTGGAGGCCGACCGTAAGTTCGGTGCGCACGTATTCGACGCCTCGAACGGCGGAGCGTTGCTCTGGCAACACCTCTTCTGGTTCTTCGGACACCCAGAGGTGTACATCATCGCGTTGCCGTTCTTCGGAATCGTCTCCGAGATCATCCCGGTCTTCTCCCGCAAGCCGATGTTCGGTTACATCGGTCTGATCGGTGCGACGATCGCGATCGCCGGCCTCTCGGTGACCGTGTGGGCCCACCACATGTACGTCACCGGCGGTGTACTGCTGCCGTTCTTCTCCTTCATGACCTTCCTGATCGCGGTCCCGACCGGTGTGAAGTTCTTCAACTGGATCGGCACCATGTGGAAGGGCTCGCTGTCCTTCGAGACCCCGATGCTCTGGACGATCGGCTTCCTGGTCACCTTCACCTTCGGTGGTCTGACCGGCGTCATCCTGGCCTCGCCCCCGATGGACTTCCACGTCTCCGACTCGTACTTCGTCGTCGCGCACTTCCACTACGTCGTCTTCGGCACCGTGGTGTTCGCGATGTTCGCCGGCTTCCACTTCTGGTGGCCGAAGTTCACGGGCAAGATGCTGGACGAGCGCCTCGGCAAGATCACCTTCTGGACGCTGTTCATCGGCTTCCACGGCACGTTCCTGGTGCAGCACTGGCTGGGCGCCGAGGGCATGCCGCGCCGTTACGCGGACTACCTCGCGGCCGACGGCTTCACCGCCCTGAACACGATCTCGACGATCAGCTCGTTCCTGCTGGGCATGTCGATGCTGCCGTTCATGTACAACGTCTGGAAGACGGCGAAGTACGGCAAGAAGATCGAGGTCGACGACCCGTGGGGCTACGGCCGTTCGCTCGAGTGGGCGACGTCCTGCCCGCCGCCGCGGCACAACTTCCTCACCCTGCCGCGGATCCGTTCCGAATCCCCGGCGTTCGACCTGCACCACCCTGAGATCGCGGCCCTCGACCACCTCGAGGACCACAGCGTCGCCACCAAGGCCGTCACCGGTGGCAAGGAGGCCGGCAAGTGAAGATCCAGGGCAAGATGTTCCTCTGGCTCTCCTTCTTCATCCTGATCATGGCCGTCGTGTACGGCGTGTGGTCGAAGGAGCCCGTCGGTACCACCGCGCTCTTCCTGGCCTTCGGCCTGAGCGTCATGATCGGCTACTACCTGGCCTTCACGGCCAAGCGCGTGGACGAGATGGCCCAGGACAACCTGGAGGCCGACGTCGCCGACGAGGCGGGCGAGCTGGGGTTCTTCTCCCCGCACAGCTGGCAGCCGCTCTCGCTGGCGATCGGTGGCGCCTTCGCCTTCAGCGGCGTCATCTTCGGCTGGTGGCTCATGTACTTCTCGGCCCCGATCATCCTGATCGGCCTGTGGGGCTGGGTGTACGAGTACTACCGCGGTGAGAACCAGAACCAGTAGGACCGCAGCACCGAGACAAGACCTGGGGCCCGGACACCTCCAATGGAGGAGTCCGGGCCCCTCGTTTGCAGTCACCCCGCGCGCAGCAATGGTCATACCTTCATAGCGTGGGCTCCATGAAGCACTCACCGCGTCTTTGGACGGTTCTCAGCTGCTCCGTGCTGGTCGCGTCCCTGGGGGCCGGCGCCACCGCCTGCGGGCCCGGAGACAACCCGCTGTCAGCCCGCCCGTACGACGCGGGCGACAAGGTCGTCTTCAACCAGCCCCCGGGCGGCCGTCCCCTGGACCCCGAGAAGCCCCTGGAGATCACCGCCAAGGGCACCGGCGGCAACCGGATCACCGACGTGTCCGCCGTGGACGCCCAGGGCCGCCGCCTCGCGGGCGAGCTGAGCGCCAAGGGCGACCGCTGGCACAGCACCGCCCCGATGGCCGCCGGCGCCCAATACACGGTCCTGGTGAACACCGAGGACGAGCGCGGGGCTCCGGGGCAGCGCAGGCTGACGTTCAAGACGACTCCGGCCAAGCAGGTCCTGAAGGTCGAATTCGGGCCGGACGAGGGCAAGTACGGCGTCGGACAGCCCATCACGGCCGAACTCAACGAGCCCATCACGGACAAGGCCGCCCGAGCGATCGTGGAACGGGGCCTGGTCGTCGACACGCCGCCGGGCGTCGAGGGCGCCTGGCACTGGGTGGACGACAAGCACCTGCACTTCCGCCCGAAGGAATACTGGCCCGCCCACTCCGCCGTCTCCGTACGGAGCAATCTGGAGGGCATCAAGATCTCCGACGAGTTCCACGGGGCCGCCACCAAGCCGCTGCAGCTGGAGATCGGGGACCGGGTCGAGGTCACCACCGACGCGTCCTCGCACTACCTCACGTTCGAGCGCAACGGAGAAGTGATCAACACCATTCCGGTGACCACCGGAAAGCCCGGCTTCTCCACCCGCAACGGGGTCAAGGTGGTGCTCGGCAAGCAGTACTTCGTCCAGATGCGCGGCGACACCGTCGGCATCGGCGGCAGCGAGTACTACAACCTGCCCGTCTACTACGCGACCCGCGTCACCTGGAGTGGTGAATACGTGCACGCCGCGCCGTGGTCCGTGGGCTCGCAGGGCTACGAGAACGTCAGCCACGGCTGCACCGGCATGAGCACGGGCAACGCCGCCTGGTTCTACGAGAACATCACCGAGGGCGACATCGTCCGGGTGATCAACAGTATCGGTGATGACATGGAGCCGTTCGGCAACGGCTTCGGCGACTGGAACCTGGACTGGAAGGAGTGGCGCGACGGCAGCGCCCTCCTCAAGGGCACCCAGGAAGGGCGCAGCCCGATCGACAAGGCCCGCCTGCGGCCGACCGTTTAGGTCGGCTTCGCCTCCGGGGCCGCCTTTGTCGGCTCCAGGAGGGCGTGCGTCCTCGGAATCCGCTCGTTCCTCGCGGATTCCTCCGGGCGCTCGCCCTCCTTCGCCGACGCGGCTCCTTCGGCTCAGCCAACCGGTGCCGTCAGCGGCGGCGGGGTAGGGCGCAGGGGGGAGGGGTGGGTCAGGCGGAGTTGGAGGCCAGGCGGGGGCGCAGGAGGCCCGCCAGGGCGTCCGCGAACTCCACGGGGTCGACCGGGAGGGTCACCGCCGCGTCCGCACGGCTCCAGGTGGCCAGCCAGGCGTCCTGCGGACGCCCCATCAGCAGCAGTACCGGCGGGCACCGGAAGATCTCGTCCTTGATCTGCCGGCACACGCCCATGCCGCCGGCCGGAACCGCCTCGCCGTCCAGCACGCACACGTCGATCCCGCCCGCGTCCAACTCGCTCAGGACGGCCGGGAGGGTGGCGCATTCCACGAACTCGACCGGCGGCAGGTCCGCGGCCGGCCTGCGCCCGGCCGCCAGCCGCACCTGCTCCCGGGTGCTCGCGTCGTCGCTGTAGACCAGAACCCGTGCAGTCGACCGCATTTCGTTCCTCCACGGTGCCGTGAACAACGTTGATGTTGCGCGGGATGCTACTCCGTCCGACCCGGTGTCAACATCGGTTCGGACAGCCTCGCCGATGAACGCCCCGGGCCGATCTGATGGGCCGTTCGGGCCTTGCACACGCCCCTGACACTCCGAACGGCACCCCCCGGGGTGAGGGCGGGATAAGCGACCGACATAATGTCGGTCGTGGCGACAGCAACGACAGTAGATACCGGGCACGCGCACCCGACGGTCAACCGGCCGAACCTCGTCAGCGTCGGAACCATCATCTGGTTGAGTTCCGAGCTGATGTTCTTCGCGGCCCTCTTCGCGATGTACTTCACCCTGCGATCCGTGACAGGTGCCGAGTACTGGACAGAGCAGGCTTCGGCCTTGAATCTGCCCTTCTCGGCGACGAACACGACGATCCTGGTGCTTTCCTCCCTCACCTGCCAGCTCGGCGTATTCGCCGCAGAGCGCGGTGACGTGAAGAAGCTCCGGTCGTGGTTCATGATCACTTTCGTCATGGGTGCGATCTTCATTGGCGGCCAGGTGTTCGAGTACACCGAGCTGGTCAAGCACGAGGGCATGAGCCTCTCGTCCGGTCCGTACGGCTCCGTGTTCTACCTGACCACCGGGTTCCACGGTCTGCACGTGACGGGCGGTCTCATCGCCTTCCTGCTGGTCCTCGGCCGGACGTACGCGGCCAAGAGGTTCACCCACGAACAGGCCACGTCGGCCATCGTCGTGTCCTACTACTGGCACTTCGTCGATGTCGTCTGGATCGGCCTCTTCGCGACGATCTACCTGATCAAGTAGCGAACACGTCACCGGGCCAGACCCGGCACTCCATCCAGAAACACCGACGCAGAAGATCCTGACACCGGGGTAATCCGTGAAAAAGCTCTCCGCACGACGACGCCATCCGCTGGCGGCGGTCGTCGTTCTACTCCTCGCGCTGGCGGCCACTGGGGGGCTGTACGCCGCCTTTGCTCCCGCGGGCAAGGCGCAGGCCGATGAAACCGCCCAGTCCCTCGCCATCGAGGAGGGCAAGAAGCTCTACGCCGTGGGTTGCGCAAGCTGCCACGGAACCGGCGGTCAGGGTTCCACTGACGGCCCCAGCCTGGTCGGCGTCGGCTCCGCGGCCGTCGACTTCCAGGTGAGCACGGGCCGCATGCCCGCCCAGCAGCCCGGCGTGCAGGTGCCGAAGAAGCCGGTCGTCTACGACCAGGCGCAGATCGACCAGCTCGCCGCCTACATCGCCTCCCTCGGCGCCGGCCCGATCGTGCCGACCGAGAAGCAGTACGACCCGGCGGGCGCCGACATCGCCAGGGGTGGTGAGCTCTTCCGCAACAACTGCGCGCAGTGCCACAACTTCACCGGCGAAGGCGGCGCGCTGACGAACGGCAAGTACGCCCCGAACCTCGAGGGCGTCGAGCCGAAGCACATCTACGAGGCCATGCTCACCGGCCCGCAGAACATGCCCTCCTTCCCGGACAGCACCATGCCGACGAAGGAGAAGAAGGACATCATCGCGTACCTCCAGCACGTGAACGGCGAGAAGTCGGTCAGCCCTGGCGGCCTGAAGCTCGGTGGCCTCGGCCCCGTCTCCGAGGGTCTGTTCGGCTGGATCTTCGGCCTGGGTGCGCTGATCGCTGTCGCCGTCTGGGTCGCGGCCCACACCGCTAAGGCCAAGAAGTCATGAGTAGCCAAGAGATTCCCGAAGAGAAGCACCTGCCGAGCGAGCAGGGCGACGCGCACCACGGTGGCGTAGCAGTCGCGGACGATCCGTTCGCCGACCCGGGCCTGCCGGTCCACAAGCCCCGTATCCAGGACATCGACGAGCGGGCCGCGAAGCGCTCCGAGCGCACCGTGGCGATGCTGTTCACGCTGTCGATGCTGGCCACGATCGGCTTCATCGCCTCGTACGTGACCTTCCCGGTCGACAAGATCGTCTACATCTTCCCCATCGGGAAGGTGAGCGCGCTGAACTTCGCGCTCGGTATGACCCTGGGCACGGCCCTCTTCTGCATCGGCGCGGGGGCGGTCCACTGGGCCCGCACCCTGATGTCCGACGTGGAGGTCGCCGACGAGCGCCACGAGATCGCGGCGCCGCCGGAGGTCAAGGCGAAGGTCCTGTCGGACTTCGCCGACGGTGCGAACGAGTCCGGCATCGCCCGCCGTCCGCTGATCCGCAACACGATGCTGGGCGCGCTGGCCATGCTGCCGCTGTCCGCCGTCATGATCATGCGTGACCTGGGCCCGCTGCCCGAGGACAAGCTGCGCCACACGGTGTGGGCCAAGGGCAAGCTGCTCATCAACGACAACACGAATGAGCCGCTGCGTCCCGAGGACGTCCAGGTCGGTTCGCTGACCTTCGCCCGGCCCGAGGGCCTGGAGGAGGAGCAGCACGACTTCCAGACGCAGATCGCCAAGGCAGCCCTGATGATCGTCCGGATCAAGCCGGAGGACATCAAGGACAAGCAGGAACTCGAGTGGTCCCACGAGGGCATCGTGGCCTACTCGAAGATCTGCACCCACGTCGGCTGCCCGATCAGCCTGTACGAGCAGCAGACGCACCACGTGCTCTGCCCGTGCCACCAGTCCACTTTCGACCTCTCCGACGGCGCCCGTGTCATCTTCGGCCCGGCCGGCCACGCGCTTCCGCAGCTGCGGATCGGCGTGAACGGCGAAGGCTTCCTCGAGGCGCTCGGCGACTTCGAAGTGCCCGTCGGCCCTGCATTCTGGGAGCGCGGATGAGCACTGCCACCGATTCGAAGCGCAAAGCGCCGGCCGGCGAGCGGGTAGCCGACTGGGCGGACGGCCGCCTGGGCATCTACAGCCTGGCCAAGTCCAACATGCGCAAGATCTTCCCGGACCACTGGTCCTTCATGCTGGGTGAGATCTGCCTCTACAGCTTCATCATCATCATCCTCACGGGTGTGTACCTGACGCTGTTCTTCCACCCGAGCATGAACGAGGTCGTGTACCACGGCTCGTACGTGCCGATGCAGGGCGTCCAGATGTCCGAGGCCTTCGCCTCGACGCTGGACATCAGCTTCGACGTCCGCGGTGGTCTGCTGATCCGGCAGATCCACCACTGGGCGGCCCTGATCTTCGTCGCGGCGATGCTCGTGCACATGATGCGCGTGTTCTTCACCGGCGCGTTCCGCAAGCCGCGCGAGGTCAACTGGATCTTCGGCTTCCTGCTGCTGGTCCTCGGCATGTTCACCGGTTTCACCGGTTACTCCCTGCCGGACGACCTGCTCTCGGGCACCGGTGTCCGCTTCATGGAGGGCGCGATCCTGTCCGTGCCGATCGTCGGCACGTACCTGTCGTTCTTCCTCTTCGGCGGCGAGTTCCCCGGCGGCGACTTCGTCGCGCGGTTCTACTCGATCCACATCCTGCTGCTGCCCGGCATCATGATGGGCCTGCTGGTGGCCCACCTGATCCTGGTCTTCTACCACAAGCACACCCAGTTCGCGGGTCCCGGCAAGACGAACAACAACGTCGTCGGCATGCCGCTGCTGCCGGTCTACATGGCCAAGGCCGGAGGCTTCTTCTTCCTGGTCTTCGGTGTCATCGCGGCCATCGCGGCGATCGCCTCGATCAACCCGATCTGGGCGCTCGGCCCGTACCGGCCGGACCACGTGTCCACCGGCGCGCAGCCCGACTGGTACATGGGCTTCTCCGAGGGCCTCATCCGTGCGATGCCCGGCTGGGAGATCAACCTCTGGGGCCACACGCTCGTCCTGGGCGTGTTCATCCCGCTGGTGATCTTCCCGCTGGTGCTGGCCGCGATCGCGGTCTACCCGTTCATCGAGTCCTGGGTCACCGGGGACAAGCGCGAGCACCACATCCTGGACCGCCCGCGCAACGTCCCGACCCGTACGGCCTTCGGTGTGGCCTGGCTGACGTGGTACGTCATCCTGCTGATCGCCGGTGGAAACGACATGTTCGCGCAGTACTTCCACCTGTCGATCAACAACATCACCTGGTTCGCCCGTATCGGCTTCTTCGTCGGCCCGGTCATCGCCTTCGTCATCACCAAGCGGATCTGCCTCGGCCTCCAGCGCCGGGACCGGGACAAGGTGCTGCACGGTCGTGAGACCGGCATCATCAAGCGCCTGCCGCACGGTGAGTTCGTCGAGGTCCACGAGCCGCTGACGCAGGGCCAGCTGCACACGCTGACCTCGCACGAGCAGTACAAGCCGGTCGAGATCGGCCCGACGGTCGACGAGAACGGCGTCGAGCGCAAGGTCGGCCGTATGGAGAAGCTCCGCGCGAAGCTCAGCAAGGGCTACTACGCGGAGGACAGCCAGATTCCGAAGCCCACGGTGGAGGAGTACAAGGAGATCCAGAGCGGCCACGGCCACCACTGATCCCGCTTGAGGGACTGATTTCGGTCAGTCCTGGTGTCGCCACGGCAAGAGCCCCGTCCAGTGTCCGGACGGGGCTCTTTGCCGTCCCCGGGGCTGGATAGGCTGGAGCCCTTCCCATCCGACGTGGGCCCCGACCCGGGTGGCCGACCAAAAGCAGGAGCGGACCATGAACGTTGCGACCCCGGCAGGCGGCGACAGCGTGGCGGCCCGTGGCTGGCCGGGCGTCCTCGACGCGCTGCTGAGCGGCCAGGACCTGCGCGCCGAGGAGAGCGCCTGGGCCATGGACAGGATCATGCGCGGGGAGGCCACCGACGCCCAGATCGCCGGCTTCGTGGTGGCGCTGCGGGCCAAGGGCGAAACCGTCGCGGAGATCAACGGCCTCGTACGCTCCATGTACGAGCACGCCAACCTGATCGAGGTGCCGGGCCGGACCGTGGACATCGTCGGCACCGGCGGCGACGGGGCCAAGACGGTGAACATCTCGACGATGTCGTCGATCGTGGTGGCCGGCACCGGAGCCAAGGTCGTCAAGCACGGAAACCGGGCCGCGTCCTCCGCGAGCGGCTCCTCCGACGTCCTGGAGAAGCTCGGCGTCAACCTCGACCTCAGCACGGCGCGGGTCGTCGAGGTCGCCGCCGAGGCCGGCATCACCTTCTGCTTCGCGGTGAAGTTCCACCCGGCGCTGCGGCACGTCGCGGCGGCCCGCAAGGAACTCGGCATCCGCACCACCTTCAACATCCTCGGCCCGCTGACCAACCCGGCCCGGGTCCGGGCCCAGGCCTCCGGCGTGGCCGACCCCCGGATGGCCCCGATCGTCGCGGGCGTCCTCGCCGAGCGGGGCTCCTCCGCGCTGGTCTTCCGCGGCGACGACGGCCTGGACGAACTGACCACGGCGTCGACCTCGCGGATCTGGTGGGTCCGCGACGGCAAGGTCACCGAGCACACCCTCGACCCGCGTGACGTGGGCATCTCCCTGGTCGACGTCTCCGCCCTGGCCGGCGGGGACCCCTCGTACAACGCGGACGTGGCCCGCCGCCTGCTGGCCGGCGAGACCGGCCCGGTCCGCGACGCCGTCCTGCTGAACTCGGCCGCCGCCCTCGTGGCGCTGGACCCGGGCACCGGCACCCTGGAGGAGCAGATCGCGGCCGGTATCACCCGCGCGGCCGAGTCGATCGACTCGGGTGCGGCGCGGGCCGCCCTGGAGCGCTGGGTGCGAGCGAGCAACGCCTAGCACCCGGCCTGGCGCCCGGCCGCGCCGGAAAGGCGTGAAAGCGATGACCCCGGTCCACGATGCGGACCGGGGTCTTGTGCGTGAGGGATCTTGTGGCAGGATGCTGACCAGGTCACGAGTGACAGCGTTTAGGCCCCGGCTTGCTGTCCGGCAACCCTCCTTCCGTGGCGGGGTGCCCCGGGTGATGACCAGGTCGTAGGCAGAAAGGCCTACGGCAAGCGCGGATCCCTCGACACCAGGGGTCCTGGTCTCTCGAGGAGCTTTTTCCGTGAGCAAGCGAATGCGATAGGGCGACTCCGCCCCTCTTCACCCTCCGCACGGCCCCCAGCCGTCCGTGCGTCGAGGCAACTCCCGTACCCCACAGCCGCATGCGCGTCCGCGCATCCGTGCACCCGTGTACGGGCCGTCCGAAGCCATTCAGCCTGTCCCGCCGGGAGATACCGCCATGTCCACGTACCCGAACGCCGTCGCCACCGCCGCCGTGACCGCCCCCGTTGCCGCCCCCGTCGACCCCGCCCGTGCCGAGCCGCTGCCGGTCCTCGGCCGGGACGTCACCGTCCCGCTCGTCACCGGTGGCGAGGTCACCTACGCGGCCCTCGACTACGCGGCCAGCGCCCCGGCGCTCCAGCGGGTCTGGGACGACGTCGCCGCGTACGCCCCCTACTACGGCAGCGTGCACCGCGGCGCCGGCTACCTCTCCCAGCTCTCCACCGACCTCTTCGAGCAGAGCCGCACCACGGTCGCCGAGTTCCTCGACTGCCGCCCCGCCGACCAGGTCGTCTTCACCCGGTCCACCACCGACTCGCTGAACCTGCTCGCCGCCGTACTCCCGGCCGGCTGCCAGGTCTTCGTCTTCGAGACCGAGCACCACGCCTCGCTGCTGCCGTGGGCCGACACGCAGGTCACGTACCTCAACGCCCCCCGTACTCCCGCCCAGGCCGTCGAGACCCTCGAGCGGGCGCTGGCCGCCCGTGACCCTTACGGCCCGGCGCTGGTCTGCGTCACCGGCGCCTCCAACGTCACCGGCGAGCTGTGGCCGGTGAAGGAGCTCGCCGCGGCCGCGCACGCCCACGGCGCGCGGATCGTGCTGGACGCCGCCCAGTTGGCCCCGCACCACCCCGTCTCCGTGCAGGAACTGGACGTGGACTGGGTGGCCTTCTCCGGGCACAAGCTCTACGCGCCGTTCGGCTCGGGCGTGCTGGCCGGCCGCGCGGACTGGCTGCAGCAGGCGGAGCCGTACCTGGCCGGCGGCGGCGCCTCCCGGAAGGTCGCCCGCCGCGCGGACGGCGGCGTCGACGTCGAGTGGCACACGACGGCCGCCCGCCACGAGGCCGGCTCCCCGAACGTCATCGGCGTGTACTCGATCGCCTCCGCCTGCAAGGCCCTGACCGAGGCGGGCTTCGAGAGCCTCGTCGCCCGCGAGCACCACCTGATCGCCAAGGTCCGGGACGGGCTGGCGGAGGTCCCGGCCGTTCGGATCCTCTCCCTCTTCGGGGACGACGCCCCGCGGGTCGGCGTCATCTCCTTCGTCGTGGACGGCTGGAACAGCTCGCACTTCGCGGCCGCGCTGTCGGCGGAGTACGGGATCGGCGTCCGCGACGGCCTGTTCTGCGCCCACCCCCTGGTCCGCACCCTGCTGGGCAGCGAGCCGCAGGCCCAGGGCGAATGCGGAGCCCCCGAGGCGGCCCCGGGCGAGCGCTCGCTGAACGCGATCCGCGTCAGCTTCGGCGCGGGCACGCCCGACGAGCACGTCGACCGCTTCGTCCGCGCGGTCAAGGAACTCGTCGCCGACGGCGCCAAGTGGCAGTACCGCACCGAAGAGGGCCGCTGCGTGCCCATTTCCTGACACGCCGGACTCCGTCCGTCGTCACCGTCCCGGCATACGCTTCGCCGCATGACGTACTGGGATCCGATACCGACCGCCCGGGCCATGGCGGGCGAGCCGCATCCGCTGTGGCGGGGCGACCGGGTGAGCCGCGACTGGTCCGGGCCTGCGCCCGACGGCTGGGAGCAGCGGGACTGGCGGAGCGTGCCGGGCCCCTTCTACGCGGCCCACACCGACACCTGCCTCACCGGGCGGCAGTGCGCGCCCGACCACGTCATGTACGAGGACGCGTACGGCAGTGAGTTCGTGTACCACCAGCCCCGGACGCCCTCGGAGGTCCACGCCCTGGTCTGCGCCGCCGAATGCGAACCCTTCCGGGCGTACGGCGGCGACGGCGACGCCCACTGGACCCCGGAGCTGGTCCGGGACTGGTGGCGGGACCGGGCCCGGGTGCGCGAGTGGGCCGTGAGGGCGGGCTGCGGACCCTGGGCATCGGCCCGGAGCGACTGGATGAACGACGCCGCGGCCGGGGCCCGTGCGTACGTAGCCCACATCGACGGCGACCTGGCGGACCACCTCCGCGACTACCTGTTCTGGCTGGCCGAAGGCCGCCCGGCACGGACGGGGGAGAGCGTGCCGGAGCTGGGCACATGACCTCGCGCCACTGCCGAGGGCCTGATGCGGCCGGGATCCGCGAGCCGGGACGAACCAGGCGCTACGCGTCGAGGCCGATCGCGAACGCCGCTTCCAAGTCGTGCTGGGAGTACGTGCGGAACGCCACGTGGGTGTCCGTCGCCTCCACGCCCGGGATCTTGCTGATGCGGCCCGGGATGATGTCCGCCAGGTTCTCGTGGCGGGCCACGCGGACCAGCGCGATCAGGTCGTACGTCCCCGTGACGGAGTAGACCTCGCTGACGTTCTCCAGCGCGGCGATCGACTCGGCGATCTCGGGGATGCGGTCCACGCTGGTCTTGATGAGCACGATCGCGGTGATCACGGCTGGCTGTCTCCCTCGGTGGCCGTCGCTGGTCTCCTCACTCTAGTCGTACGCCGATACCGCACCCACGCGTAGACGAAGCCGAGCGAGAAGCCCACCACATGGGCCAGGTACGCCACCCCCGGGCCGCTCCCCGCGCGGTGCGCCGCCAGCCACTGGAGGCCGAACCAGAACAGGAGGACGATCCAGGCCGGGAAGCGCAGCGGGAGGAAGAGGAGGAACGGGAACAGGCTCGTCACCCTCGCCCGGGGGAACAGGCACAGGAAGGCCCCCAGCACCGCCGAGATCGCCCCCGATGCGCCCACCAGGGTCTGGGGCGAGGAGGCGTTGGCCGCCGCGTACGCCGCCAGGGCGAGGTAACCCGTACAGACGTAGAAGGACAGGAATTCCGGTCGGCCCATCCGCTCCTGCGTCATCACGCCGAAGACGTAGAGGAAGAGCATGTTGCCGAGCAGGTGAAGCCAGCTGCCGTGCACGAACAGCGCGGTGAGCGGGGTCAGCAGCGCCCGCCCCGACCCGGTGAACAGCTCGTCCGGGACCACTCCCCAGCGTCGGAAGTACGCGGTCCCCGCTTCCAGTAACCGCTCGCCCGTCCCGTACGAGGGGTTCAGCCCCGAGGCCGGACCGAGCAGGAACACCACGCAGCAGCCGGCGATCACCGCGTGGACGACCACCGGGCCCCGGACGGCTTCCCGGAGGGCCTGCCACCTTACGATCATGCGATTGAGCATGACCCAAGCGGACCCACCCGGAGCACCGGCAGGCCGTAGGGTTACGTGCTGCGGTCCGCCGATTGACGCGGACGGCGGCTTTAATTGAATCAGCTACGAAGGAGAGAGCGGCCTGATGACGGTTCCCCTGCCGACCGACACCACCCGGTGGCGCTGCACGCTGTGCGGCAACCTCACGCGTTTCGACGTCACTCGTTCGTCGAAGGTCGTGGAGTACGTCCACCTGGATCTTGCCGGGGAGCCCAAGGTCGAGGAGCGCGAGGTGGTCAATGAGACCATCGAGTCGGTCCGCTGCCGGTGGTGCAACGCGGTGGACCAGATCGAGCTCGTGGACAGGCCGGGCACGGACTCCTGACGGAGCCGGGCCCACAGGTAGATCACGGTAGGGGTGACGGATTGTGGAGCCAGCAAGCGGCGCTGAGCCGGCCGACGCGGCCGGCGACGCCGCGGAGGTGCTCGACCGCCCGCTGCCGGAAGGCGTGCGGCGCCGGGTCGTCGCGCTCGTCTCGGACGCCTTCGGCGGACTGACGGTCGCGGACCTCCCGGCGCAGCTGCGCCAGTACGCCCGGTTCACCCCGACCCGGCGCGCGAAGTTCGCGGGCAACGCCATGGCCGCGGCCGTGGAGACGGACGCCGTCTTCCGGGGCCGCGTCGCCGAGAAGCTGCGCGAGGCGCAGGCCGAGCTGGCCGGTGCGCTGGAGTCCGGTGCGCCGCCCGCCGCCGCGGACCCGCTGGACGTGGCGGCCGCCGCGTACGTGCTGCGGCCGGTCGGCTGGGTCAAGCTGGTGGCCTCCGCCGGCGAGGAGGCGCAGCGCGCCGACGCCGAGCGGGTCGGCGAGGAGACCCGGCGCGAACTGGACCGCCTGCGCGAGGAACTGGCCCACGCACGGGACGCGCAGCGCCTGGGCGGGGAGCAGGTGCGGGCCGAGCTGGAGGCGGTGCGCAAGGAAGCGGAATCGCTTCAGCGCAAGCTGCGCAGCGCCCAGAGCGACGTGAAGCGCGGCGAGGCGGCCCTGCGCAAGGTCACCGCCGAGGTCGACGGGATCCGGGGCGACGCGGCCGCGCAGGTGGCCGCCGCCGAGAGCGAGACCCGGCGGCTCAAGTCCCGCCTCGCGGAGGTCGAGGCGGCGCTGGAGACCTCTCGCCGGGCCACCCGTGAGGGCCGCAGCGTCGAGGACATGCGGCTGCGGCTGCTGCTGGACACCGTGCTGGACGCGGCCCAGGGGCTGCGCCGCGAGCTGGCGCTGCCACCGGTGTCGACGCGGCCGGCCGACACCGTGGATGCGGTGGAGCCGGGCCGGATGACCCCGAAGGACATCGCGGCGCGGGCCCTGTCGGAGACCGACCCGGCGCTGCTGGACCAGTTGTTGGCGCTGCCCCAGGCCCATCTGGTGGTCGACGGCTACAACGTGACCAAGACCGGCTATCCGACGATGCCGCTGGAGAAGCAGCGGCTGCGGCTCCTGGGCGGGCTGTCGATGCTGGCCGCGCAGACCGGAGCGGAGATGACCTGTGTCTTCGACGGCGCGGAACTGGCGGCTCCGGTGCTGCTCGCGCCGCCGCGCGGGGTACGCGTGCTGTTCTCCAAGCCCGGGGTCACGGCGGACGAGCTGATCCGCCAGCTGGTGCGCGCGGAGCCCCCCGGCCGGCCGGTGGTCGTGGTCTCCACGGACCGCGAGGTGGCCGACGGCGTGGCGAAGGCCGGCGCCCGGCCGGTGACGTCCGCTTTGTTGCTGAAGCGGCTTTCGCGCGTTTCGTAACTCGTCGACGGAATGCCCGATTTGGCATGGCCGAGAGGGAACGTACCGTCAAGTGCCCTGCACAGAGCGTGGGCTGTAGGTAAAGAACCTGGTCGGCAAGCGATTTTTTTCTCGACAGGATTTGAACTGATCACAGCCGGGTCACTAGGGTCTGCTCAAACCTTCGTGCGGTAGATCACCCATTCGGGGTGGCGGCGGGGGTGTCGCCGAGTTGCGTTCCTTCGGCGGCTCTAGGAAGAAGGAGCTCGCCTTCGTGGCGTCCCACCGTCGACCCAAGCAGCCGACCCGCACTCGTGTGACCGTGCTCACCGCCACGGCCGCCGCGGCCGTCGCCCTCTCCGCACACGGCGCCTCCGCCGCTCCGGCCCAGCCGAACAAGGACGAGGTCAAGGCCAAGGTCGACGCCCTCTACGAAGAGGCGGAGCAGGCCACCGAGAAGTTCAACGGGGCCAAGGAGCGCCAGGAGAAGCTCGAGAAGGAGATAGGCCAGCTCCAGGACCAGGTCGCCCGCGGCCAGGACGAGCTCAACCAGCTGCGCACGACGCTGGGTTCGATGGCCAGCGCCCAGTACCGCACCGGCGGCATGGACCAGTCCGTCGCCCTCTTCCTCTCCGGCGACCCCGAGACCTACCTCGACAAGGCCTCCACCCTGGAGCAGTTGAGCGGCAAGCAGGTCGAAACGGTCCAGAAGATCCAGGCCAAGCAGCGCTCGCTCGCGCAGCAGCGCCAGGAGGCCTCCGGCAAGCTCGCGGACCTCGACGCCACCCGCACGGAGCTCGGCGAGAAGAAGAAGGCCTCGCAGGACAAGCTCACCGAGGCCCAGGCCCTCCTCAACTCCCTGACCGCGCAGGAGCGCGCGGCGCTCAAGGACGAGGACACCCGCGCCAGCCGCAGCGACAGCGACCGCGCCGACCTCGGCAACGTCAAGGCCTCGGGCCGCGCAGGCGCGGCCCTCGCGGCCGCGAAGACCAAGCTGGGCAGCGCGTACGTCTCCGGCGCGACCGGCCCGAGCGCCTACGACTGCTCGGGGCTGACCCAGTGGGCCTACAAGCAGGCCGGCGTCAGCATCACGCGCACCACCTACACCCAGGCCAACGACGGCACGCGCATCGGCAAGAGCCAGCTGCAGCCCGGCGACCTGGTGTTCTTCTACTCGGACCTGCACCACGTCGCCCTGTACGCGGGCAACGGGATGGTCCTGCACGCCTCGAACCCGCGCGGTGGCGTCAAGTACGAGGCCATCGGCAACATGCCGTTCCAGTTCGGCGTCCGCATCGGCTGACGCTCCCGGGTCTCCTTCGCGGGACGCGCCGCACACCGCCCATCCGGGCGAATTCCGCGGCCCCGCTGTGACCACACGCCCCGCCGGTGACCTGCGTCTCCGGCGGGGCGTCGTCGTGTCCGCCCTCCGGGGGTCGTTGGCCGCTGCGTGGCCGCGCGGCTACTGTCTGCCAGCGCGGAGCCCGGCACACGACCGTCCACGGGGGGCGGACCCGGTCCCGCGCAGCGGAAGGGAGTGGTTCCTCGTGGCGTCCCATCGCCGGCCCGGGCTCGGCAGACTCGACCGGAGCACCAAGGTCACCGTCCTCACCGCCGCCGCGGCCACCGCCGCGGCAGCCTTGGCGGGCGGGGCGGCGAGCGCGGCCCCAGCGCATCCGCAGGAACCCCCGGCCGGCGCCCGCGCCCAGGTCGACCGGCTCTTCGAGGAGGCCGAACAGGCCACCGAGCGCTACAACCAGGCGGGGGAGCGGGCCGACCGGCTGCGCACCGACATCGACCGGGCCCAGGACGCACTGGCCCGCGGCCAGGACCGCATCAACACCATGCGCGGCGTCCTCGGCACCTTCGCCGGAGCCCAGTACCGCTCCGGCGGCATCGACCCCGCCGTCGAGCTGATGCTCTCCGAGGACCCGGACGAGTACCTCGACAAGGCCTCCCAGCTCGACCGGTTGACCGACCGGCAGGCCCGGCAGCTCGACGAACTGCGCAAGGAGCAGCGCCGGCTGGGCCAGCAGCGCCACGAGGCCTCGCTGAAGCTCGCCGAACTCGACGCCGTACGCGCCGACGTGGCCCGCCAGAAGCGTGCCGTCACCGCCAAGCTCGCCGCGGCGCGCCGGCTCCTCAACGCCATGCCCTCGCAGGAACGGGCCGACTTCGAGCGGGCCTCCCGCGCCGGCGACCGTCCCGAGGGCCTGCCCGAGCTGAACTCGCTCGGCCCCTCCTCGGGGCGCGCCGCGACCGCCGTGATGGCGGCCCGGGCCGCGGTCGGCCGCCCGTACATCTGGGGCTCCACCGGGCCCTCCGGGTTCGACTGCTCCGGGCTGATGGTGTGGTCGTACCGGCAGGCGGGCGTCTCGCTGCCGCGCACTTCGCAGGCCCAGCGGTACGCGGGCCGCCAGGTCCCGCTCTCGCAGGCGCAGCCGGGCGACCTGGTCACGTACCGCTCGGACGCCAGCCACGTCGGCATGTACGTCGGGAACGGGCAGGTGGTGCACGCCCCGTACCCGGGGGCGCGGGTGCGGTACGACCCGGTCGGGATGATGCCGGTGTCCTCGGTGACCCGTCCCTGACCCGGTCCCTGCCCCTTCCCTGACGCAGGCCGTGCGTACGATCGTCGGATGTCCCCGGTCCGTCGGCTCCTCGTACGCGCACTGCCGCTCCTGCTGAGCGTGCTGCTCGCGGGGTGCGGGGCGCCTGCGGTGCGGGACGCAGCCGAGGGGGACATCCGGGAGGCCGTGGCCGCCTGGTCGCGGACACCGCCCCCGCAGCTCGCCGGGATCCCGCTGGAGGGATGGGCGTACGAGGTCTCCGCGGTCCGCCGGGACGGTGCGCAGGCCACGGCCCGGGCGGAACTGCACTACCGCCTCGCCGGCTACGACACGGCCCCGGCCGGTTCGGCGCGCGAGGTGCGGCTGAGCCGGGACGGCGGAGGATGGCGGGTCACCGGGGACCGGGCGGCGCCGGGCGCTCCGCCGCAGCTGTGGGACCAGGGCCCGGTGGAGGTGGTCCGGGGAGCGCACGCGCTGGTGCTCGGCGTCGGCCAGTCGCCGCAGACCCTGTCCGAGATCGGGGCGGAGGCGGACCGGGCGGTGCCCGCGGCGAGCGCCGCCTGGCCGCGGCCGTGGGCGGGCCGGGTGGTCGTGCTGGTGCCCGGCTCCCTGGAGCGGATGGCGCAGCTGCTGGGACGGCCGGCTGCCGAGTACCGGGGCATGGGAGCCGTCACGACGGGCCGGGTGGGCGCCGCCGCGGCTCCCGCCGACCGGGTCGTCGTGAACCCGGAGGGATGGGCGGAGCTCAGCGCGGCGGGCCGCGGCGTGGTCCTGACCCACGAGGTCACCCACGTGGCCACCCGCGCCGCGACCACCGCGAAGACCCCGCTGTGGCTCTCGGAGGGCTTCGCGGACTGGGCGGCGTACCGCGGCGGCGCCACCGCCCCGCAGCAGGCCGCGCCGGCCCTGGCCCGGGCGGTCCGCCGCGGCGAGCTGCCGCCCGCGCTCCCCGCCGACGAGGCGTTCGCCTTCGGCGCCGACCCGGATTCACTGGCCCGCGCGTACGAGGGCGCATGGCTGGCCTGCCGCCTGATCGCGGTCAAGTGGGGCGACGCCACACTGGTCCGCCTCTACGAACGGGCGGGCCGCGAGCCCCTGGCGACGGTCCTGGAGGAAACGATCGGCGGCGATCTGCCGGGCCTGACGCTGGCCTGGCAGGCGAGCCTCCGCCAGGAGCTGGGCGCTTCGTAGCCCGCCCGCGGCCGGGCAGGGGCCGCACGGGGCCGTCCGGTACTGTCGGCTGGCGATGCACAAGACGCTGATCGTGACCAATGACTTCCCGCCGCGGCCCGGCGGCATCCAGGCCTTCCTGCACAACATGGCGCTGCGGCTGGATCCCGACCGGATCGTCGTCTACGCCTCCACCTGGAAGCACGGTGCGGAGGGCCGCGAGGCCACCGCGGCCTTCGACGCCGAGCAGCCGTTCCAGGTCGTGCGCGATCGTACGACGATGCTGTTGCCCACCCCGCGCGTGACCCGGCGGGCGGTCGGGCTGCTGCGCGAGCACGGCTGCGAGTCGGTGTGGTTCGGGGCGGCGGCCCCGCTGGGGCTGATGGGCCCGGCGCTGCGCCGCGCCGGGGCGAAGCGGATCGTGGCGACCACCCACGGGCACGAGGCGGGCTGGGCGCAGCTCCCGGCGGCGCGGCAGCTGCTGCGCCGGATCGGCGAGGGCACGGACACGCTGACCTACCTGGGCGAGTACACGCGCTCGCGGATCGCCTCGGCGCTGACGGACCGGGCGGCGGCGCGGATGGTGCAACTCCCGCCGGGAGTGGACGAGAAGACCTTCCACCCCGGGTCGGGCGGCGACGAGGTCCGGGCCCGGCTGGGGCTGTCGGACCGGCCCGTGGTGGTCTGCGTCTCGCGGCTGGTCCCGCGCAAGGGGCAGGACACGCTGATCGAGGCGATGCCGCGGATCCTGGCCGCGGTGCCGGACGCCGTGCTGCTGGTGGTCGGCGGGGGGCCGTACGAGGCGGACCTGCGGGCGCTGGCCGTCTCGACCGGGGTCGCGGACTCGGTGGTCTTCACGGGCGCGGTCCCGTGGGCCGAGCTGCCCGCCCACTACGGCGCCGGGGACGTCTTCGCGATGCCGTGCCGGACCCGCCGGGGCGGACTGGACGTGGAGGGCCTCGGCATCGTCTACCTGGAGGCCTCGGCGACGGGCCTGCCGGTGGTCGCGGGCGACTCGGGCGGGGCGCCGGACGCGGTCCTGGAGGGCGAGACGGGCTGGGTGGTCCGCGGCGGCGTCCCGGAGGACGCGGCGGACCGCGTGATCGCGCTGCTGCAGGACCCGGAGCTGCGCCGCCGCATGGGCGAGCGGGGCCGCGCCTGGGTCGAGGAGAAGTGGCGCTGGGACCTCCTGGCCGACCGCCTGCGCGAGCTGCTCTGAGCGACCCGGCCCGCGATTACGCCGACCAGGGCGCGTCGGGGCCCCGGCCGTGCATGTCCCGCCGGACGCGGAAGGCATGTCTGCGGACGTGCACGACGGTTGCGCGGCGGCGAGGAGTGGTGAGGACCGTGGACGACGTGCTGCGCGGCACCGTGGCCCTGGTGACCGGGGCTTCGAGCGGGATCGGCAAGGCGGCCGCCCTGGCGCTCGCCGGGCGGGGGGCCACCGTCGCGCTCACCGCACGGCGCGGGGATCGGCTCACGGAACTGGCGGCCCAGATCGAGTCCGGCGGCGGCTCGGCCCTGGTGCTGCCCGCCGACATCGCCGACGAGGCCGAGGCCGCGCGCGTGGTGGAGCGTACGGTCAACGAGCTCGGGCGGCTGGACACCCTGGTGAACAACGCGGGCCTGATGATCCTGGGCCAGGCCGCGCGCTCGGCCCTCGCCGACTGGAAGCGCATGGTGGACATCAACCTCACCGGCCTGATGCACACCACCCACGCGGCCGTGCCGCATCTGGCGAACGCTGCCGGGGACGGCCCCCGGCAGGTCTCCGACATCGTCAACGTGTCCTCCGTGGCGGGCCGCCAGGCCGCGGCCATGGGCGCCGCGTACTGCGCCACGAAGTTCGGCGTGGTCGCGTTCAGCGAGGCGCTGCGCCAGGAGCTGGCGCGGCAGCACGTACGGGTCTCGCTCGTCGAGCCCGGCAGCGTGGACACCGAGCTGCGCGAGCACAACGCCCCCGAGGTGCAGCAGGCGCTGGCGAAGGTGCTCGGGGACATCGAGCGGCTGCAGGCGCAGGACATCGCGGACGCGATCGTCTACATCGTCACGCGGCCGCGGCGGGTCGCGGTGGCGGAGATGCTCGTCCGCCCGACCGAGCAGGTCTGACGCCGCTTCCACCCCGCCCCGGACCCGGCGCGGTGATCCTCCGCCACATCTGACTGTTCCTCAGAAGTCTGTCAACACCGCCTCTGGGTGGACGGCCGGATTCCGCCCATGATGCGGCCATGACACCCCAGCTGACGCGCCGTCATTTCCTGGGTATCGGCGCCCTCCAGACCGCCGCCGCCCTCGGCTTCACCCGCATAGGCCTGCAATCGGCCGCGGCCGCCGAGCCCGCCGCCGCTCAGTACGCCCCCGCCATTGTCGTGGGCTCGGGCTACGGCTCGGCCGTCGCCGCCCTCCGGCTCGGGCAGGCCGGCGTACGGACCGTCGTCCTCGAGATGGGCCGGCTCTGGAACACCCCCGGCCCGGACGGCAAGGTCTTCCCCTCCACCTCCGCCCCCGACCAGCGGTCCATGTGGTTCCGCACCCGCACCGAGGCCCCGCTCGCCCAGTTCCTCTGGCTCGACGTCGTCAACCGCGACATCAGCCCCTACCCCGGCGTCCTCGACCGCGTGAACCACGGCGACATGTCCGTGTACGTCGGCCGCGGCGTCGGCGGCGGATCCCTCGTCAACGGCGGGATGGCCCCGACGCCCCGGCGCTCGTACTTCTCCGAGGTGCTGCCCCGGGTCGACGCCGACGAGATGTACGGCACGTACTACCCCCGCGCCCGCGCGATGCTCGGCGTCAACGACATCGACCCCGGCTGGTTCGAGTCCACGGAGTGGTACCGGTTCGCCCGGATCTCCCGCAAGCACGCCCAGAACACCGGCCTGCGGACCACGTTCGTGCCCAACGTGTACGACTTCTCGTACATGCAGCGCGAAGCCGCCGGCACCGCCACCCGATCCGCCCTCGCCGGCGAGGTCATCTACGGCAACAACCACGGCAAGAAGAGCGTCGACAAGACCTACCTCGCGGCCGCGATCGGCACCGGCAACGTCACCATCGAGACCATGCAGCGCGTGGTCGGCGTACGCCAGGACCCGGCCGGGGGCTACGTGCTCACCGTCCAGACCAGCGATCTGACGGGAAGGGTCACCCAGGTCAGGGAGCTCGGCTGCAAACAGCTCTTCCTCGGCGCCGGCAGCCTCGGCACCACCGAGATCCTGCTCCGCGCCCGTGAGCGGGGCACGCTGCCCGCGCTCAGCGAGAAGGTCGGGCTCGGCTGGGGCCACAACGGCAACATCATGACCGCCCGCGCCAACCACCTGTGGGACACGGTCGGCTGCGACCAGGCCACCATGCCGGCCCTGGGCATCGACGACTGGGACAACGCCGCCCACCCGGTGTTCGCGGAGATCGCCCCGCTGCCCATGGGCTTCGAGCACTGGATCTCGATGTACCTGGCCATCACCAAGAACCCCGAGCGCGGCCACTTCACGTACGACGCGGCTACCGACTCGGCGCGGCTCAACTGGCGCCGGGACCAGAACACCCCGTCGGTCCAGGCCACGAAGAACCTCTTCGACCGCATCAACCGGGCCAATTTCACGATCTACCGGTACGACCTGTTCGGCGACAACAGGAACTTCGCCGACAACTTCACCTACCACCCGCTCGGCGGCTGCGTCCTCGGCGACGCGACCGACGACTACGGCCGCGCCAAGGGCTACCAGGGGCTGTACGTCGTCGACAGCTCCCTGATCCCGGGCTCGCTCGGGGTGAACCCCTTCGTCACCATCACCGCGCTCGCGGAGCGCAACATGGCGCGGATCCTCGCGGAGGACCCCCGATAGCCGTCCGCCGTCAGCCGCGGTACAGGGCCTCGATCTCGTCCGCGAAGTCCTTCGCCACCACATTCCGCTTCAGCTTCAGCGAAGGCGTGATGTGACCCGACTCCTCCGTGAACTGGGAGGGCAGAATGCGGAATTTCCGCACCGATTCCGCCTTGGAAACCGCCGCGTTGCCGTCGTCCACGGCCTTCTGGACGGCGGCGACGAGGTCCGCGTCCTCGCGCAGCTCCGCCGCCGTGACCCCGGCCGGCTTGCCGTGCTCCGCGGCCCAGCGGCCGAGGAACTCCTCGTCGATCGTGACCAGCGCGGCCACGAACGGCCTCGCGTCGCCGACGACCATGCACTCCGCGACCAGGGCGTGCGCCCGGATCCGGTCCTCGATCACCGCGGGCGCGACGTTCTTGCCGCCCGCCGTGACGATGAGCTCCTTCTTGCGCCCGGTGATCGCGAGGTAGCCGTCCTCGTCGAGGGTGCCGACGTCGCCGGTGTGGAACCAGCCGTCGGTCAGCGCCTCGGCGGTCGCCGCCTCGTTCTTCCAGTACCCGTTGAACACGTGCTCGCCGTGCAGCAGCACCTCGCCGTCGTCGGCGATGCGCACCACGGAGCCCGGCAGCGGCTGGCCGACCGTACCGATCTTCGTACGGTCCCACGGGTTGAAGGCCGTGGCCGCGCACGACTCCGTCAGGCCGTAGCCCTCCAGCACCGTGAAGCCGATGCCGCGGAAGAAGTGGCCGAGCCGCTCGCCCAGCGGCGCCCCGCCGGAGATCGCGTACTCGCCGCGCCCGCCGAGGACCGTGTGGAGCTTGCTGTAGACCAGCTTGGAGAACAGCTTGTGCTTCAGCTTCAGGCCGAAGGACGGGCCGCCCGGGGTGTCCAGCGCACGGCTGTACGCGATCGCCGTCTCGGCGGCCGCGTCGAAGATCTTGCCCTTGCCGTCGGCCTGGGCCTTGGCGCGCGCCGAGTTGTAGACCTTCTCGAAGACGCGCGGCACGCCGAGGATCAGCGTGGGCCGGAAGGACTGCAGCTCGTCGGTGAGGTTCTTGATGTCCGGTACGCAGCCCAGGCGGATCGGCGCCAGGACGGCCGCCACCTCCACCAGGCGCCCGAAGACGTGCGCGGCCGGCAGGAAGAGCAGCACGGAGCACTCGCCGGTGCGGAACAGCGGGCTCAGGCGCTCCACCACGTTGCCGCACTCGGCGAAGAAGTTGCGGTGGGTCAGCACGCAGCCCTTGGGGCGGCCGGTGGTGCCCGAGGTGTAGACGATGGTGGCCGGGTCGTCGGCGTTCGCCAGCGAGCTGCGCCGGTCGACCTCGTCGTCCGTCACGTCCGCGCCGGCGGCCTGCAGCGTCGCCAGTGCGCCCTGCTCGATCTCCCAGACCTCGCGCAGCTCCGGCAGCCGGTCGCGCAGCGAGGCGACGGCCGCGCTGTGCCCCGGGCTCTCCACGACCACGGCGACCGCGCCGGAGTCGCCGAGGATCCACTGGATCTGCTCGGGCGAGCTGGTCTCGTACACGGGGACGGTGACGCCGCCCGCGCTCCAGATCGCGAAGTCGAAGAGCACCCACTCGTAGCGGGTGCGGGAGATCAGAGCGACGCGGTCGCCGGGCTGGATGCCGGCCGCGATCAGGCCCTTGGCCGCTGCACGCACCTCGGCGAGGAACTCGGTCGCGGACACGTCCTGCCACTGGCCGTCGACCTTGCGGGCCATGACGGCGGTGTCAGGATGCTGAGCGGCATTGCGGCGGATGAGATCCGTCAGGTTCCCGTCCGACGGGACCTCGTACAGGGCCGGAAGGCTGAACTCGCGCAAGACTGCTGCTCCTCTGGGCGCCATCGCCACCATGTGGACCGACCGGACGTTACCCACCGGTAGTGGGTTCCGGATAGAGGGAACCGGCCAGATGTTCCGTGCGTCACATGCACACGGCCGTGCCAAGCCGACAGTAGTCGACCCCGTTTGCAACGCGGAAGTAACCGCAGGTAGGCAGCCTGTGAAGGTTCCTCTACCCGCTGCCCCCAGGCCCCCCTAGGGTGGGGCGCATGGTTGGCAGGAAAAGTAGTACGCGAGTCCATGTCGTCAGCGACGTCCACGGCAACGCCGAGGCGCTCGCCCGCGCCGGTGACGGCGCCGACGCCCTGATCTGCCTCGGCGACCTCGTGCTCTTCCTCGACTACGCCGACCACTCGCGCGGCATCTTCCCCGACCTGTTCGGCGTCGAGAACGCCGACCGGATCGTGGAGCTGCGCACCGCGCGCCGCTTCGACGAGGCCCGCGACTTCGGGCGGCGGCTGTGGGCCGGGCTCGACCGGGAACGGCTGATCGAGGGCGCGGTGCGCCGCCAGTACGCCGAGATGTTCGCCGCGTTCCCGCAGCCCACGTACGCCACCTACGGCAATGTCGACATCCCGGGTCTGTGGGCCGAGTACGCCGGCCCCGGCACGACCGTCCTCGACGGGCAGCGGGTGGAGATCGGCGGCCGCGTCTTCGGCTTCGTCGGCGGCGGACTGCCCTCCCCGATGCGCACCCCGTACGAGGTGGACGAGGACGAGTACGCCGCCAAGGTGGAGGCGCTCGGCGAGGTGGACGTGCTCTGCTCGCACATCCCGCCGGAGGTTCCCGAACTCTGCTACGACACGGTCGCGCGCCGGTTCGAACGCGGCAGCGAGGCCCTGCTCGCCGCGATCCGGCGGACCCGCCCGCGGTACGCGCTGTTCGGTCACGTGCACCAGCCGCTGGCCCGGCGGATGCGGATCGGCGGAACTGAATGCGTGAACGTCGGGCATTTCGCCGCCACCGGAAGGCCGTGGGCCCTGGAGTGGTGAGCCGGGGGCCCCGGAGCGGAGAGCCCCGGGCCCTGGAGTGGCGACCTCCGCACGCACGGTAGCCTGCACGCGGCGGCCGCAGGCCGCACACTTCCTCGAACAATCCCTGGAGGGGCGACCGCCATGGCCGAACACACCAGCTCGAGCATCACGATCGAGGCGGCGCCGGCCGACGTGATGGCCGTGATCGCCGACTTCGCCCGCTACCCCGAGTGGACCGGAGAGGTGAAGGAGGCCGAGGTGCTGGCCACCGACGCCGAGGGCCGCGCCGAGAAGGTCCGGCTGCTGCTGGACGCGGGCGCGATCAAGGACGACCACACCCTCGCCTACACCTGGAAGGGTACGGACGAGGTCAGCTGGACCCTGGACAAGTCGCAGATGCTGCGCCAGCTCGACGGCTCCTACCGGCTCGCCCCGCTGGAAGGCGGCAAGCGCACCGAGGTCACCTACCAGCTGACCGTGGACGTCAAGATCCCGATGCTCGGCATGATCAAGCGCAAGGCCGAGAAGGTCATCATCGACCGCGCCCTGGCCGGCCTGAAGAAGCGCGTCGAAACGGTCTGAGCGGCCCGGCTCCCGCACTACAGGCACACGAACCGGAGCACCTGCATGCACACTCTGCTCGTCACCGGCCCCGGAGGGGCAGGGCGGACCACGGTGGCCGCCGCCACCGCCCTCGCCGCAGCCGGGAGCGGTGCGCGGGTGCTGCTGCTCTCCGGTGACCCCGGGAACCCCCTGGCCGCACTGCTCGGGGAGCCCACGGGCGAGCCCGTCGAAGCCGCGCCCGGGCTGGCGGCCGTACCCGTCGCCGGGGTCCTCGCGGCCCGCGTGGACTCCGGCGAGGAGTTCCGCCAGGAGCTCGTCGCCCTCCAGGAGCGCGGATCCGCCCTGCTCGGCATGGTCGGCGCCCGCCCGCTCGGGGCCGAGGAGCTCACCGAGCTGCCCGGCGCCGAGCAGTTCGCCCTGCTGCGCGCCCTGCGCCGGGCCGCCTCCGCACCCGGCACCGACCTCGTCGTCGTCGACATGCCCCCGCTCCACCAGGCCGTGGCCACCCTCGCCCTCCCCGCCCAGCTGCGCCGCTACCTGGCCCGGCTGCTCCCGGCCGAGCGGCAGGCGGCCCGCGCCCTGAGGCCCGTACTGGCCCAGCTGGCCGGCGTACCCATGCCCGCACAGTGGCTGTACGAGGCCGCCGCGCGCTGGGACGAGGAGCTGGCCGCCGTCCAGGCCGTCGTGGAGGCCGCCACCACCTCGCTGCGGGTCGTCGCCGAGCCGGGACCGGGCGCCGACGCCGCACTGCGGACCGGGCTGCTCGGCCTCGCCCTCGAGCAGCTGCCGGTCGCCGCGATCGTCGCCAACCGGATGGTGCCGCAGGACTCGCCCGACCCCTGGCTGGCCGGGCTCGCCGCCCAGCAGGAGAAGTACGCCGCCCAGTGGGCCGGGGACACCCCCGTGCTGCCGCTGGGCCACCTCGGGCGGGACCCCCGGGGGCCGGAGGACCTCGCACGGCTCACCGGGGCGGAGGCGCTCGTTCCGGGGGCCTCCGGGGAGCCCGGGGACGCAGCCCGGGACAGCGCCCGGGACCGCCGGGCCTGGGTGGTCGAGGACCGCCTCGCCGACGACGGGGTACTCGTCTGGGTGGTGCCGCTGCCCGGCGCCCACAAGCGCGACCTCGACCTGGTCCGGCGCGGCGACGAGCTGCTGCTCGCGGCCGGCCCGTACCGCAGGATCGTTCCGCTGCCCTCGGCGCTGCGCCGCTGCACGGTCTCCGGCGCCGCCCTCGCCGCCGGGGAGCTCCGCATCCGCTTCACGCCGGACCCGGGGCTCTGGCCCCGCAGGACCTGAACCGCGTACCCCCGTTCGGGTAACGTCGAAGGTAGTACGTACCGCACCAGCAGCTGCCGCAGGAGAGTCCGCCATGAGCGAGGCCACCGACCGTCCCGCCGACGACGCCTGGGCCAAGGCCTGCGCCGAGGACCTCGCCGCGGAGCAGGAGCGCCGCCGGGCCCGGCAGGGCGGCACCGACGACGGCACCGGAACCGCCGCCGACGAGCTCTTCAAGCTGTTCGAGGCCGTCGCCGACAAGGTCTCCGGGCTGAACAACCCGCTGCTCGGCGCCGCCGCCCAGGGAGCGGTACGCCAGTTCGTCAACCAGGCGAAGGCCGCCGCCAAGCCCGTCGTCGAGCGCAACCCCGAGGTCTTCGACCACCTCGCGGCGGCCGGCTCCGAGCTGCTCGCCGCGTACCGCTCGGCCGTCGAGGGCCACGAGCGCCGCTGGACCCGCGACGAGTCCGCTGCGGGCACGGGCCCGGACGGCCCCTCCGGCGACCGCCCCTCGGGCGAGCGCCCCTCCGGAGACCGCTCCGACCCCCGTGACGAGGGCGGGAGCGGTCCGACGCAGCGGATCGATCTCGACTGAGACCCTGCTGCCCTCGGGTACCGTTGGCCGTGGCGGGGTTTGACCGGAAACCGAGGGACTAATGGGACTCACCATCGGCGTCGACATCGGCGGCACGAAGATCGCGGCCGGCGTGGTCGACGAAGAGGGCACCATCCTTGAGACGTACAAGGTGCCCACCCCGCCGACCGCGGACGGAGTGACGGACGCGATCTGCGCCGCAGTGTCCGAAGTCAGCAGCAACCACACCATCGAGGCCGTCGGCATCGGCGCCGCCGGCTACGTGGACGACAAGCGCGCGACCGTGCTCTTCGCGCCGAACATCAACTGGCGGCACGAGCCGCTCAAGGACAAGGTCGAGCAGCGCATCGGCCTGCCGGTCGTCGTCGAGAACGACGCGAACTGCGCCGCCTGGGGCGAGTACCGCTTCGGCGCCGGCCAGGGCCACGACGACGTCATCTGCATCACGCTCGGCACGGGCCTGGGCGGCGGCATCATCATCGGCAACAAGCTGCGCCGCGGACGCTTCGGCGTGGCGGCCGAGTTCGGGCACATCCGGGTGGTCCCGGACGGCCTGCTGTGCGGGTGCGGGAGCCAGGGCTGCTGGGAGCAGTACGCCTCCGGGCGCGCGCTCGTCCGGTACGCGAAGCAGCGCGCCAAGGCCACCCCCGAGAACGCGACGGTCCTGCTCTCGCTCGGCGACGGCACCGCCGACGGCATCGAGGGCAAGCACATCAGCGAGGCCGCGCGGGCCGGTGACCTGGTGGCCATCGACGCATTCCGCGAGCTGGCCCGCTGGGCGGGTGCCGGGCTGGCCGACCTGGCGTCGCTCTTCGACCCGTCGGCGTTCATCGTCGGCGGCGGGGTCTCGGACGAGGGCGACCTCGTCCTCGACCCGATCCGCAAGTCCTTCAAGCGCTGGCTGGTCGGCGGCGCATGGCGCCCGCACGCGCAGGTCCTGGCCGCGCAGCTGGGCGGCAGGGCCGGCCTCGTCGGCGCTGCGGACCTGGCCCGCCAGGGCTGACGCCTGCGCCTCCTGTTGTCCGGACTGCCCGCCGCGCCCCCTGTGGGACGGCGGGCAGTCTGGCTATGTTGCCGTGCATGCTGCCGAACTCTGTGACGGAACCCGACGGTTCCGCGGTGATCCGAGCCCTCAGCTACAACATCCGCTCGATGCGGGACGACGAGGAGGCGCTGGCCAGGGTGATCCGCGCGTGCGCCCCCGACCTCGTCTTCATCCAGGAGGCGCCGCGGTTCTTCCGCTGGCGCAAGCACGCGGCGCGGCTGGCCGCGAAGACGGACCTGGTGGTGCTGAGCGGCGGCGCCACCGCCGCGGGCCCGCTCCTGCTCTGCTCCCTGCGGGCCTTCGTGGAGCGGACGGAGGACGTACTCCTCCCGCTCACCCCGGGCCTGCACCGGCGGGGTTTCGCCACCGCGGTGGTCCGCTTCGGGGCCGCGCGGGTGGCGGTGCTGAGCGCGCACCTGTCGCTGGACGGGGCGGAACGCCGGGCGCAGGCCGACCTCCTCGTGGACCGCCTCACGTCCACGGACGCCCCGTACGCCATCGCGGCGGGAGACATCAACGAGACGCCGTCGGGCCCGGCGTTCCGCCGTCTCTCCACCGCCCTCCAGGACTGCTGGACGGTGTCCCCCTGGGGCGACGAGCACACCTTCGTCGGCTCCGGCCCGCCGCGGCGGATCGACGCGATCTTCGCGACGCAAGGCGTGGAGGTCCTGACCTGCGGCGTCCCGACCCATCTACCCGGCATCACGGCAACAGACCTCCGGGCGGCCACGGACCACCTCCCGGTCCTGGCCACCCTCCGCCTCCCGGCCGGGAAATCCGGCGTTTGAGGCGCAGGGTCCGGGCCGCGTCCTACACCACCGCGCCGCGGCCCGGATCGTCGTCCTCGTCGTCGCCCTGCGACATCCGCGCCACCAGCGTGGCGAAGCCGCCGAGGAAGCCGCCGATGCCCAGCGTCGTGAGCCACCACGTCATGTCCCACTGCAGCAGCACCGCCACCAGCAGCAGCACCGGGCCGCCCACCACCGCCAGCCACGCGAACTTCGCCGTCGTGTCCGCAGTCGGGAGCTCCGGCTCCGGGGGGACGAAGTGGCCCTCGTCCTTCTCGTCCGGCTCCGCCGGCGTGTGGTCCCGCGGCCCGATCCCCGGACCGGTGCCGGGACCCGGCACGCCCACACCCGGGGCGAAGACCACGGAGCTGCCCAGCGCCGGAGCCGGGGGCTCCTTGTCCGCCGGAGGCTCCGGAGCCGGCTCCACGTCCTCCTCCGGCAGCATCAGGTTCTCGATCGGCCGGAACGGTCTCGACCCCGGCGGGTCCGGGGGCTCCAGCCCGTACCCGGCGACGATCGCCGCCCAGGCCGCCTCCTCGTCCAGTGGGGGGACACCCCCCGGGGACTCCTCGTGCTCAGCCACCGCTGGCCGCCCCCTCCCTGCCGACGCTCTCCGCGAGCCGCCCGACGAACGCAAAACTGTCCGCGAAGATCTGCTCCGCGTCGTAGTCCAACGTCGCGACGTGGTAGCTCTGTTCCAGCAGGGTCTCGGTGACGTCCGTCGACGAGATCCGCGCGAGGATCCGCGCCGAGTCGACCGGCGGTACGACATGGTCCTGCGGGCTGTGCAGCAGCAGCACCGGCTGCGTCACCTGCGGCAGCTCGGTGTCCAGCATCTGCAGGAACTTGCGCAGCGAGTGCGCGGCCCGGGTCGGGACCCGGTCGTACCCGACCTCGTCCGAGCCCGGCTTCGCGATGTCGCTCGCGATGCCCGGGGTCGAGCGGATGAAGTGCTTGGCCACCGGGAGGGCGACGGCCAGCGGGTCGTGCACCTTGTTGGCCGGGTTGACGAGCACGAGCCCGCTGATCGCGTCCCCGTGCTTCGCCGCCAGCCGCAGGCTCAGCGCACCGCCCATGGACAGGCCGAAGACGAACACCTGCGTGCACCGGTCCAGCAGCTCCCGCAGCGCGCGGTCGACCTCCGCGTACCAGTCCTGCCAGCCCGTGAGCTGCATGTCCTGCCACCGCGTCCCGTGCCCGGGCAGCAGCGGCAGCGACACCGTCAGGCCCTGCCCGGCGAGATACTCGGCCCACGGGCGCAGCGACTGCGGGGAACCGGTGAAGCCGTGGCAGAGGAGGACGCCGACCTCTCCGCCCTCGTGGCGGAACGGCTCAGCTCCAGGGAGGACGGGCACCAGGGTCTCCTTCGACGGGTGGGGGGTGCGTAGCGCTGTGTGACTTCACCGTACGCGACGGGGGTGACACCGACCAGGGTCGTCGACCGCTCACGCCCGAGCCAGGGGATATGGTCTGTTCGACAGACACAGGAAGGCTTTCGAGTTGATCTACGGCGCAATGAAGTTCTCCATCGGGGGTTCCCTGAAGCTCGCCTTCAGGCCGTGGGTGGAGGGCCTCGAGAACATTCCCGCCGAGGGGCCGGCGATCCTCGCGAGCAACCACCTGTCGTTCTCCGACTCCTTCTTCCTGCCGGCCGTGCTGGACCGGAAGGTCACCTTCATCGCGAAGGCGGAGTACTTCACCTCCCCGGGCGTCAAGGGCAAGCTGACGGCCGCCTTCTTCAAGGGCGTCGGCCAGCTCCCGGTGGACCGCTCCGGCGCGCGGGGGGCCGGCGAGGCCGCGGTCAAGAGCGGCATCGACGTCATCGAGCGCGGGGAGCTGTTCGGTATCTACCCCGAGGGCACGCGTTCACCCGACGGCCGCCTCTACCGCGGCAAGCCCGGCGGGCTGGCCCGGGTGGCCCTGGCCACCGGCGCCCCGGTGATCCCCGTCGCGATGATCGACACGGAGAAGATCCAGCCGCCCGGCAAGGTCGTCCCGAAGCTGATGCGCCCCGGCATCCGGATCGGCAAGCCGCTGGACTTCAGCCGCTACCAGGGCATGGACGGAGACCGCTTCATCCTGCGCTCGGTGACCGACGAGGTCATGTACGAGATCATGAAGCTGTCCGGCCAGGAATACGTCGACATCTACGCGACGGCCGCCAAGCGCCAGATCGCCGACGCGGAGAAGGCCGAGAAGGCCGCCAAGGCCGCCGCCGAGAAGAACGCCGCCAAGAGCGCGGAGTAGCGGAGCAGGGCGGGCAGCGCGGGCAGAACGGGCGGTACCGCCCGCACGGGGTGGGGGAGATGGCGAAACGCGAACGCGTCGTGCGCATGTCGGTCGAGCAGCCGTTGTGGCGGGCCCTGACCGCCTACCGGCTGATCACCATGGTCTACGCGGCCCTGCTGTTCGCCTCGGCGTACAAGGACTTCGACCGCCCCTGGGTCGCGGCCGGCTACCTCGCCGTGCTCGCCGTCTGGACCGTGGCCACCCACCGCAAGGTGGCGAACGCCGTCAGCTGCACCAAGCGCTTCCTCGGGGCCGACCTCACCGTCGCCCTCGTCGGGATTCTGCTCACCCCGGTCGCGGACACGTACGAGCGGATCGCCGCGGGCGGCCCCACCCTCCCCAGCATCTGGACGGCGGGCTCCGTCCTCGCCTTCGCGATCAAGGGCGGCTGGCGCTGGGCGGGATTCGCCTCGACCTTCGTGGCCGTCGCCAACGTCCTGGTCCACGGCGGCGATCCCACCCGCGACACCCTGCACAACGTGCTGCTGGTCTGGGTCGCTTCCATCGCCATCGGGTACGTCGTCGAGGTCGCCCGGGCCAGTGAGGCCACCCTCGCCCGCGCCCTGGAGATCGAGGCCGCCACCCGCGAGCGCGAACGCCTGGCCCGCGACATCCACGACGGGGTCCTCCAGGTCCTCGCCATGGTCCAGCGGCGCGGCACCGAGCTGGGCGGCGAGGCCGCCGAGCTCGGCCGGATGGCCGGGGAGCAGGAGGTGGCGCTGCGCACCCTGGTCACCAGCGGGCTGGTGCCCACCTCCCGGATCTGCCGCGACGGGTCGCTCGGCGCGCTGGTGGACGCGTACGAGGTGGAGGAGCCCGGCGCCGACGAGGGCGAGCTGGATCTGCGGACCCTCCTCGCCCCGCACGCAGGATCCCGGGTCAGCTTCGCCGAGCCGGGCACGCCGGTGCTGCTGCCGGTGCCCGCGGCGAAGGAGCTGGCCGCCGCGGTCGGCGCCGCCCTCGACAACGTGCGCAAGCACGCCGGGGACGGGGCCCGGGCCTGGATCCTGGTGGAGGACTGGGGCGACGAGGTGATCGTGACCGTCCGCGACGACGGCCCGGGCATCCCGGCGGGCCGGCTCGACCAGGCCGAGGGCGAGGGGCGGATGGGCGTGGCCCTGTCCATCCGCGGCCGGCTGCGGGACCTCGGCGGCAGCGCCGAGCTGGTGTCCGTCCCCGGGCAGGGCACCGAAGTGGAACTGAAAGTACCGAGGGGGAGCACCCAGTGAGCCAGACCGCCGAGCCGCAGCCGCAGCCGCACGAGATCAAGGTGATGGTCGTCGACGACCACCCGATGTGGCGGGACGCCGTCGCCCGCGACCTGACCGCCGCCGGCTTCGACGTGGTCGCCACGGCCGGCGACGGCCCCGAAGCGGTCCGCCGGGCCGTGCCCGCCGCCCCCCACGTCCTGGTCCTCGACCTCAACCTGCCCGGCATGCCCGGGGTGCAGGTCTGCAAGGAGCTCGTCGGCGCCAACCCCGCGCTGCGCGTCCTCGTGCTGTCCGCCAGCGGTGAGCACGCCGACGTCCTGGAGGCCGTGAAGTCCGGCGCGACCGGCTACCTCCTCAAGTCCGCGGGCGCCCAGGAGCTGATCGACGCGGTCCGCCGCACCGCGGCCGGCGACCCGGTGTTCACCCCGGGCCTGGCGGGGCTGGTCCTCGGCGAGTACCGGCGCCTGGCCACGGACCCGGCGCCCGCCGCCCCCGACGAGCCGAAGGTCCCCCAACTGACCGACCGCGAGACCGAGGTGTTGCGGCTGGTGGCCAAGGGGCTCTCGTACAAGCAGATCGCGGAGCGCCTCGTCATCTCCCACCGCACGGTGCAGAACCACGTGCAGAACACCCTGGGCAAGCTCCAGTTGCACAACCGGGTGGAGCTCGTCCGCTACGCGATAGAGCGCGGCCTCGACGACGCGTAACGGGGACGCGCACGGTGTCGTACGTCGTACTTACGTCCTCGTACGAGTGAACGGGGGGACGCAACGCCCCGTAATTCCACCGGAATTGACCCTCCCCGGTCCCTTGCTGTGACCTGAGTCACCACTAGCGTGGCCGTCATGCGGGCTCGGTGGGCCCTGTGGCGAAGGGAGATTCCATGAAGGTCGGAGTGCTGACGGGCGGCGGCGACTGCCCCGGGCTCAACGCGGTCATCCGTGCCGTCGTCCGCAAGGGCGTCCAGGAGTACGGGTGCGAGTTCATCGGCTTCAAGGACGGCTGGCGCGGCGCGGTCGAGGGGGACACCGTCCCGCTCGGCATCTCCGCCGTCCGCGGCATCCTGCCGCGCGGCGGCACCGTCCTCGGCTCCTCGCGGACCAACCCGTTCAAGCAGGAGAACGGGGTCCGGCGGATCAAGGAGAACCTCGCGAAGTACGAGGTCGAGGCGCTCGTCGCGATCGGCGGCGAGGACACCCTGGGCGTGGCCGCCAAGCTGTACGGGGAGTACGGCATCCCGTGCGTCGGCGTCCCGAAGACCATCGACAACGACCTGTCGGCCACGGACTACACGTTCGGCTTCGACACGGCGGTGGGCATCGCCACGGAAGCCATCGACCGGCTGCACACCACGGCCGAGTCGCACATGCGGGTGCTCGTCGTCGAGGTGATGGGCCGGCACGCCGGCTGGATCGCCCTGCACTCGGGGCTGGCGGGCGGCGCCAACGTCATCCTCATCCCGGAGCAGCGCTTCGACGTGGACCAGGTGTGCGCGTGGGTGACCTCCCGGTTCAAGGCGAGCTACGCGCCGATCGTGGTGGTCGCCGAGGGGGCCATGCCCCAGGACGGGGAGATGGTGCTGAAGGACGCCACCACCGACTCGTTCGGGCACGTCCGGCTGTCGGGCGTGGGGGAGTGGCTGGCCAAGGAGATCGAGGCGCGGACGGGCAAGGAGGCCCGGACCACGGTGCTCGGGCACATCCAGCGCGGGGGCACGCCGAGCGCGTTCGACCGGTGGCTGGCGACGCGGTTCGGGCTCCACGCGATCGACGCCGTGCACGACGGTGACTTCGGGAAGATGGTCGCGCTGAAGGGGACGGACATCGTGCGGGTGCCGATCGCGGACGCGACGGCGAAGCTGAAGACCGTGGACCCGGCGCTGTACGAGGAGGTCGGGGTGTTCTTCGGCTGAGCCGGAGCGGGCGAGCGGGCCTTGGGTCGTATAGGGCCGTACAGTGACGAAACGACCCAAGGTCCA
Source organism: Streptomyces sp. NPDC031132 (assembly GCF_055570595.1). NCBI lineage: Bacteria > Bacillati > Actinomycetota > Actinomycetes > Kitasatosporales > Streptomycetaceae > Streptomyces > Streptomyces sp. NPDC031132. The sequence continues at coordinate 154,294 of NZ_JBVIGX010000002.1, read as the reverse complement.
ATTGCGGCTCAGTGCAGGAGTGAACGTGGAAATCCTGGCATTCGGGGTGCAGGGCGACGAGCAGCCGCTGATCGAGAAGGCGTTCGCGGCCGCGGGGCACCACGAAGTGCGCTGCCTGAACGTGTTCCTGACCGAGGACACCGCCCCCATCGCGGCCGGGTACGAGATCGTCTCGTCGAGCGTCAACGCGGACCTGAACGGACGCGTGCTGCGGACCCTGGCCGGGGGCGGGACGAAGATGATCGCCCAGCGGTCCACGGGGTTCAACAACATCGACCTGGACGTCGCCCGGCAGCTCGGCATGACCGTGAGCCGGGTCTCGTACTACTCCCCCCACTCCGTCGCCGAGTTCGCCTGGACCCTGGCGATGGCCGTGAACCGGCGGATCGTCCGTGCCTCGAACCGGACGCGGGATTTCGACTTCCGGCTGGCCGGGCTGATGGGCCGAGACATGCGGGGCCGCACCGTGGGCGTGCTCGGCACCGGCAAGATCGGCGAGGCGTTCACCCGGATCGCGCACGGCTTCGGCATGAACCTGCTGGGCTGGGACGTCGTGCAGAACCCGGCGTGCGTGGAGCTGGGCATGAAGTACGTGGACAAGGAGGAGCTGCTCACGTCCGCGGACCTGGTCAGCCTGCACGTGCCCCTGCTGGAGTCGACGCACCACATCATCGACGCGGCCGCGCTGCGGATGATGAAGGACGACGCGATCCTGGTGAACTCCAGCCGCGGCGGGCTGATCGACTCGCAGGCGCTGGTGTCGGAGCTGCGGTCCGGGCGCTTCGAGGGGGTCGGGCTGGACGTGTACGAGGCGGAGGCCGGGCTGTTCTTCCTGGACAAGTCCCTGGAGCCCGTCGAGGACGACACCCTGGCGCGCCTGATCACGTTCCCGAACGTGGTGGTCACCTCGCACCAGGCGTACTACACGCACGACGCGGTGGGCCAGATCGTCGAGACGACCGTCCGGAACGTGGCGGACTACCTGGCGGGGCGGAGGTCGGAGAACACGCTGTCCCCCGAGTGACGCGAGTTCGTCCGGAGTTCAGGCGGGGGCCATGTGCACGGGGCGGGTGCATGGCCTAAATTCGGCCACGTGGACATACCTTCCTGGGGCCGCGGGATCTTGATGGCCTTTGCCGCGGTACAGCTCGTGTACGCCGTCAGGGCCCTGCGGCCCGCGCTTCGTTCCCGGCCGGGGGAGAAGGTGGACGCGTGGCTGGCGTTCGCGGATCCGGCGGTGGGCGCGCCGGTGTCGCTGGCGCTGGCCTTCGGGAACCTCACGGTCTTGCTGGCCGGCGCGGCCCTGCTGGGCCCCATCCTGACCTGCCGGCTGGTCCGGACGCTCCTGTCCTGCCGCACGAAGCCGACCCCGGCCTGACGGCTCCCGCCGCGCGGAGCTCCTGCCCCTCCCCGCCCTTCTCCCCGTTCACCGGGCTCCGCCCGGACCCGCGCCTCAAGCGCCGGCGGGGCTGAAACCAGCCCCGCCGGCGCTTTCGCGCGGACCCCTGGGGGGCAAAAGGCCCGCGCAGCACTAGACCGTGGCCGTCGTCACCGCGACCAGGAGCTCGCGGAGCAGGTCGGCGCCCCGGAGGGTGAGGATCGATTCCGGGTGGAACTGGACCCCCGCGAAGGCGGGTGCGCGGAGGGCTTGGACCTCTCCCGTCACCGCGTCGCGGGAGACCTCCACACCCTGCTCCGACAGGCGGGCCGCCGCGGCGTCGGGGCAGTGCGCCGTGTACGTGTTGTAGAAACCCACCACCTCCTCCCTCCCGAAGAAGTCGATCCGCGTCTGCGCCCCCTGCGCCGGCTCCGCCTTGCGGATCAGCGGCAGCCCCAGCTCCGCCGCCAGCAGTTCGTGCCCCAGGCAGACCCCGAGCAGGCCGTGCCGGTGCCCGGCCAGGAGCTCGCCGGCCAGCCCGCGCAGCATCCGCATCTTCGGGTCGGCCGCATCCGCCGGGTTCCCCGGCCCCGGGCCCAGGACGACCGGGCCGGTCCAGGACAGGGCCGTCTCCCGCAGCCCGGGATCGTCGTAGCGGCGTACCGTCACCTCCAGCCCCGCCACCCGCAGGACATGGGCCAGCATCGCCGTGAACGTGTCCTCCCCGTCCACCACCAGCGCGTGGCCGAGCCGAGCCGGGGGCTGATCCTGCATCCGGAGCCAGAACGGCGCCAGGTCCCGGCGGCGAGCCGCGAGGGCCGCCTGGACCCGGGGGTCGCCGGCGAGGCCGGCCGAACCGGACGCCGGCCGCGGGGCCGCCGGGCGGACCCCGAGCGCCGCCAGCACCCCGGCCGCCTTCGCGTGGGTCTCCGCCACCTCGCCCGCCGGGTCCGAGTGCCGCACCAGCGTCGCCCCCACCGGCACCCGCAGCGTGCCGTCCGGCGCGATGTCCGCGGTCCGGATCAGGATCGGGGAGTCCAGCGTCTGGGACCCCGAGGCGTCCACGCCGAGCAGGGCCAGCGCGCCCGCGTAGTAGCCGCGCCCGTCGGCCTCGTACCGCTCGATCACCCGGCAGGCGTTCTGCACGGGCGACCCGGTCACCGTCGCCGCGAACATCGTCTCGCGCAGCACCTCCCGTACGTCCAGCGAGGACCGGCCGCGCAGCTCGTACTCGGTGTGCGCGAGGTGCGCCATCTCCTTCAGCCGCGGCCCGACGACGACCCCGCCCATGTCGCCGACGGTGCACATCATCTTCAGCTCTTCGTCGACCACCATCGACAGCTCCTCGGTCTCCTTGCGGTCGCCGAGGAAGGCGAGGAGGGACGCGGACGTCGGGCCCCCGGCCGGGTAGCGGTACGTCCCGCTGATGGGGTTCATCACGACCGTGCCGCCGGACATCCGCACGTGGACCTCGGGGCTGGCCCCGACCAGCGTGCGGTCGCCGGTGTGCACGACGTACGTCCAGTACGCACCCCGCTCGCCCAGCAGCAGCCGCCGGAACAGCGCGAGCGCGTCGGCCCGCCCGAAGCCGTCGATCCGGCCCTCGTACGTGCGCCGGATGACGAAGTTCGCGCCCTCGCCGCGGCCGATCTCGTCCCGGATCACGCGCTCGACGGTCGCCGCGTACTCCTCGTCGGGCACGTCGAAGCCGCCGCCCCCGACCCGCACCGGGTGGTCCGGCAGCGCGGCCAGCGCCTCCGCGAGGGGGATCTCGTACGCCTCCTCGGCGGCCAGCACGCTCAGCGGCGTACCGTCGTCGCGTACGTCGAACCCGCGCTCGCGGATCTGCCGGAACGGGACGAGGGCGAGGGTGGGCAGCTCCCGTACGGGCAGCTCGGCGAGGAGCCCGGCCTCGTGGACCGGGCCGATCAACACCTCGACGGTGTCGTGGTCGCGGCCGGGGGTCCGGCGGCGCAGCAGGGCGAACGGCGGGCAGGAGTCGTCGAGCAGGCCGAGCAGGCGGCTGGGTTCCAGGCGGCTGGTTTCCATGGGCGGGCGTCCTTCTCCATCGGCGGGGTGAAGAGGAGCGGCCGGGCCCGGAAAGCACCGAAGGCCGCCCCTCGGGCGGCCTTCGCGTCGTGCGTGTCAGTGGGTACGCGCGAGAAGTGGGCCGCCGGGAGCGGGCCACCACCAGTTCTGGTTCGAGAGCGCGTACATGCCGCCGACGATAGCCCACCCGCACCCGCAGAGACACCCGTCTCACGGAGTGGGCGTCGGGCTGGACGAGACGCAAGACACCGTAATGTGTACGAGGTGACCGTGAACGCTGAAACCCAAGCCCCCGCCGCCAAGGCGACCTGGCGAGACCTTCCCGCGGCGCAGCAGCCTTCGTACCCCGATGCCGAGGCACTGCGCGCTGTCGTCGCGGACCTCGAGTCGTATCCCCCGCTCGTTTTCGCGGGCGAGTGCGACCAGCTGCGCGCCCGTCTGGGAGCCGTCGCCAAGGGCGAGGCGTTCCTGCTGCAGGGCGGCGACTGTGCCGAGGCCTTCGACGCCGTGTCCGCCGAGCACATCCGAGCCAAGCTGAAGACGCTGCTCCAGATGAGCGCCGTCCTGACGTACGCGGCCTCCGTGCCCGTCGTCAAGGTCGGCCGCATCGCGGGCCAGTACTCCAAGCCGCGCTCCAAGGACACCGAGACCCGCGACGGCATCACCCTGCCGACCTACCGCGGCGACTCCGTCAACGGCTTCGCCTTCACCGAAGAGGCCCGGATCCCGGACCCCGAGCGGCTGAAGCGCATGTACCACGCGTCCGCGTCGACGCTGAACCTGGTGCGCGCCTTCACCACCGGTGGTTACGCCGACCTGCGCCAGGTGCACGCCTGGAACCAGGACTTCGTGAAGTCCTCCCCGTCCGGGCAGCGCTACGAGCAGCTCGCGCGGGAGATCGACAACGCGCTGAACTTCATGAAGGCGTGCGGCACCGACCCGGCCGAGTTCAAGGCCGTCGAGTTCTACGCCTCCCACGAGGCGCTGCTGCTCGACTACGAGGGCGCGCTGACCCGCACCGACTCGCGGACCGGCAAGCTGTACGACACCTCGGGCCACATGGTCTGGATCGGTGAGCGCACGCGGCAGCTGGACCACGCGCACATCGAGTTCTGCTCGCAGATCGCCAACCCGATCGGCATCAAGCTCGGCCCGACCACCACGGTGGACGAGGCGCTGACGTACATCGACCGCCTGGACCCCGAGCGCGAGCCGGGCCGGCTGACCTTCGTCGTCCGCATGGGCGCCGACAAGGTCCGCGACAAGCTCCCCGAGCTGGTCGAGAAGGTCACGGCCTCGGGCGCGACCGTCGCCTGGGTCACCGACCCGATGCACGGCAACACCTTCGAGGCGGCCTCCGGCCACAAGACGCGCCGTTTCGACGACGTGCTCGACGAGGTCAAGGGCTTCTTCGAGGTCCACAAGGGCCTCGGCACCCACCCGGGCGGCATCCACGTCGAGCTCACCGGTGACGACGTCACCGAGTGCGTGGGCGGCGGCGACGAGATCTTCGTCGACGACCTGCACCAGCGCTACGAGACGGCCTGCGACCCGCGGCTCAACCGCAGCCAGTCCCTGGACCTGGCCTTCCTGGTCGCCGAGATGTACCGCGATCAGTAAGTAGAAACGTACGACAGTGGGGCACGGATCGATGTGATCCGTGCCCCACTGTCGTTGCCAGGGCTTTTAGGTAAGCCTCACTTTGGGTACGGTTAGGTAAGCCTCACCGAATAGGGGATGGCTGCAGAAACCATTCCTTCCAGGGAGGTGAACCGCGTGTACGTCTGCTCTTGCTTCGGCATCACCGACAAGCAGGTCAAGGAACACGCGGCCGCCGGGGCCTGCACCCCCCGCCAGATCGCCTCGGTCACCAAGGCCGGCACCGACTGCGGATCCTGCGTGCGCACCATCCAGGGCATCCTGGGCCGCGGGGCCTGCCCGCGCCGGGAACTGCTGGAGAAGGGCAACGTCGCCGCCGTGCTCGCGGCCGACCCGGCGCTCGCGGAAGCCGCGTAGGACTCAGCTCTCCGGCTGTTCGATCAGCTGCGCGATGTAGAGCGGCTCCCCGATGCTCTCGATGAGCTCCAGCTGGGTGTCGAGGTAGTCGATGTGGTGCTCCTCGTCGCCCAGGATCTCCTCGAAGAGGCGCGCCGAGGTCACGTCGCCCTTGCCGCGCATCACCTCGATCCCGCGCTTGAGGCGGTCGATGGCCTCGACCTCGACCTGCCGGTCCGCCTGGAACATCTCCGTCAGTGTCTGGCCGACCCGTACGTGGAAGAGGCGCTGGTAGTTCGGCAACCCGTCCAGCATGAGGATGCGCTCGGTGATCTTGTCCGCGTGCTTCATCTCGTCGATGGACTCGGCACGGGTGTAGTTCGCGAGCTTGGTCCAACCCTTGTTGTCCTGGATCCGGTAGTGGAGCCAGTACTGGTTGATCGCCGTGAGCTCGCCGGTCAACTGCTCGTTCAGAAACTCGAGGACCTCGGGGTCGCCCTGCATCGCAGAGGCTCCTTCCAGGCAATGTCAGCTGTGTGACGGGTCTGGGGGTACCTCCCAGCCGTGACTGGGGGAGTGCGCGCATCCTTGCACCGCCGCAGGAGACCGTCCAGTAAGTGCCTCCTTAGTGTGAGTTGCCGTGACTTGCCCGTATAGGGGCATAGCTGGTCGTGACCACCCCGCCACGTCTGTCACCATGGAGGCATGGGTCAGCCGGAAAGCCGGGAATCTCCGGGAGCAGAGCAGCTGGAGCTTCCCCCGGGGCAGCGGTTGCAGCGCGGCTGGCCGGTCACCCATTACGGCCCGGTCCCCAAGTTCAAGCCGGACCGCTGGGAGTTCCGCGTCTTCGGAGCCACCGCCGACGGTGACAAACACTGCTGGAACCACGAGGAATTCACGGCCCTGCCGTTCGAGTCGGTCGTGGCGGACCTGCACTGCGTGACGAAGTTCAGCATGCAGGGCGCCGAATGGGGCGGTGTCCTCGCCCGCGACATCCTCGCCCTGGCGCCGCCGTCGCCGCAGGTCACGCATGTGATGGTGTGGGCAGAGTACGGCTTCAGCTCCAACCTGCGGCTGGCCGACTTCGCCTCCGACCGGACCGTCTTCGCCACCCACGAGGGCGGTGAACTGCTCACCGCCGAGCACGGTTTCCCGGTACGGCTCGTGGTCCCGCACCTGTACGCCTGGAAGGGCCCGAAGTGGGTCCGCGGCATCGAGTACATGACCGCCGACCGCCGCGGCTTCTGGGAGGAGCGCGGCTATCACAACATCGGCGACGCCTGGCGCGAGCAGCGCTACTCCTACCAGGAGGAGCCGGGGGACGGCCCCGAGCTGTAGCCGTTGGTCCGCCCGCCGTCAGTGGTGGTACCGGTGCACGACCGCGTGGCCCTTGCCGCGGCCGATCAGCCACTTGTTGACGGGGGTCGTGACGACGAAGGCGAGTGCGAGCGAGATCGCCAGCGCGACCCAGAACAGTGCGTCCGCGAGGTGTGCGTCCATCGCTCCCGGCCACAGCGCGATCACGCCGTTGTCGATCAGCTCCATGACGGCGATCGAAAGAGTGTCCGCGGCCAACGCCACCCGGACGGCCGTACGCAGGTCCACGCCGGCGGCGAGGATCCCGCGCAGGGTGAGTGCGTAACCGAAGAAGAACGCCAGGACGATCGCCAGGATCATCGTCGGGACGTTTCCCCAGCCCAGTGCCGTGCCGATGACCATGCCGAGCACTTCGCCGATGGCGCAGCCGGTGAGGCAGTGCAGCGTGGCCTTGGCCGCCATGGCCCAGCTCGCCTTGCCGCGGCCGGTGCCGCCGTGGTCGCTGCCGTGGTGCTGGTGCTGGTGCTGGTGCTGCGTGTTGTGCTCGTGGTGTGCGTCGTGCTCGTGGTGTGCGTGCGCGTGTTCCATCGGAACCCCCTGGGAACGCCGGACAACGGTCCTGCGGATAGCAGAACCGTATACCCCCCAGGGGTATTCCTCAACGACTCAGTGAACCTCGCGCAGCTCCTTCAGCAGCGCCACGTCCGCCGCGTGCCCTTCCTTGCCGCCCGGCGTCTCGATGATCAGCGGGACACCCTCCGTCGCGGGGTGCGTGAACAGCTCGGCGAAGGCGTCCCGGCCGATGTGTCCCTGCCCGATGTTGGCGTGGCGGTCCTTGTGGGCGCCCACGCCCTCCTTCGAGTCGTTCGCGTGGATCAGCTTCAGCCGCCCCTCGCCCACCGTGTCCACCAGCAGGTCCAGCGTCTGCTTGGCTCCGCCCGGCTCCGCCAGATCGTGCCCCGCGGCGAAGATGTGGCAGGTGTCCAGGCAGATCCCGAGCTTCGGATGGTGATCCAGCGCCTCGAAGTACGGCCCGAAGTCCCATGTCCGCGAGCACAGCGAGGAACCCTGCCCGGCCGTGGACTCCAGCAGCAGGAACGGGTCGTCGTCGTGCACCAGCTCGTCCAGCAGCGGCAGCATGTACTCCCTGACCTGCGCGTACGCCGCCTCGCGCGGGCGCCCGCCGGTCGCCGAGCCGGTGTGCACGACCACCCCGAGCGCACCGATCTCCCGGCCGCGGCGCAGCGAGTGCCGCAGTGACTCCACCGACTTCTCCACGGTCGCCGCGGTGTGCGAGCCGAAGTTGATCAGGTACGGCGCGTGCACGTACGCCGGGATCGAACCGGCCGCGCACCCGGCCCGGAACAGCTCGTCCTGCGCCGGGTTGCCGACCGGGGTGGCCCAGCCGCGGGGATTGGCCACGAAGACCTGGACGGCCTCCGCACCCATCTCCCGCGCGTACGCCAGCCCCACCGAGGCGAGCCCGCCGGCGACGGGGACGTGCCCGCCCACGGGGTTGCGCACGGCCCCGTCCATGACCCTCTGGTCCACTGCTGCTACAGCCCCTTGGTCCGCAGGACGATGATGCTGCCCTCGGGGGCGTTCTGGCCGCCCGGTACCGACTGGGCGTCCACCGTGTTGCTGAAGGACAGGAACGGACGCTCCACCTTCACCTTGAAACCGGCCGCCTCCAGCGTCCTGCGGGCCACGTCCGCCTCCTGGCCGGTCACGTTCGGCACCGGGATCTGCCGGGGGCCCTTGGACACGGTGAGCGTCACCGTGTCACCGGTCGCGGCCTGCGCTCCGGCGCCGACCGACTGGTTGGCGACCGTACCGGCCGGGAACGGCGAGTTGACCTGGTCGGCGGCCGTCTCGACCTTGAGGCCGGTGTCCTGGAGGGCGGCCCGCGCCTGGTCGAGGGGGCGCCCGGCCACGTTCGGCACCTGCACCGGGCGGCCCTTGCTGACCACGATCGCGACCGCCGTGTCGGGCGACCGCTTCTGCCCGCCCGTCGGGTCGGTGGAGATCACCGAGCCCTGGGCGACGTCCTGGCTGAACGCCTGCGTGACCAGGCCGGGAGCCAGCCCGCTCTTGGTCAGCTCGGCCTTCGCATCGTCCAGCGGCCTGCCCTTCACATCCGGCACGACGACGACTTCCGGGCCGCGCGAGATCGTGAGCACCACCGCGCCGTTGCCGCGGATGCGCTTGCCGCTCGAGGGGTCGGAGTTCATCACCGTCCCGCGGTCGAAGGCGTCGCTGAACTTCCGGTCGATGCGCTTCACGCCGAGGCCGGCCGCGGACAGCTCGGACTTGGCCTGCGCCTCGCTCTTCCCGAGCAGGTTGGGGACCTTCGTGAACTGGCCGGCGTTGATGTACCAGACCCCGCTGCCCAGACCGAGCGCGAGCAGCACCCCGGCGATCACGAGCAGAGTGCCGCGCCGCGGCCTGCGCCGGGCCGGCGGCGCGGCCGGTGCCGGTGCGGGATCCGCACGGTCCGGGAGCTCCAGCCGGGACGTGAGGTTCACGGGCGGCTGCGCCGCGACGGGCCGCGGGATCACGCTGGTGCGGTCCTCGGTGGCGCTGCGCGCCTCGGCCCGCGCCTGCGGCGGCACGGCGTCCAGCTCGGTGTCACCGAGCAGCCGGCGGGCGTCGAGGGCCAGCCCGAGCAGGGCGGCGGCGTCGGAGGGGCGCAGCTCCGGATCGCGGGCGGCGGCGTACGCGACGAGCTGGTCCAGGACGGCCGGCAGCCCCGGGACGGCGGCCGACGGTGGCGGCACGTCCTCGTGCAGGTGCTGGTAGAGCACCTGGGCGGGGGTGCCGCCGGAGTGCGGCTTGGAGCCGGTGAGCATCTCGTACAGGACGACACCGCAGGCGTAGACGTCCACGCGGGTGTCGCCGCTGCCGCTCTCGATCTGCTCGGGGGCGAGGTAGGAGACGGTGCCGAGGACGGAGCCGGTGGTGCTGGTCACCGAGTCGACGGACCGGACCAGCCCGAAGTCCGCCACCTTGACCCGGCCGTCGTCGCCGATCAGGACGTTCTCGGGCTTCATGTCGCGGTGCACGAACCCGGCCCGGTGGGCGGCGCCGAGCGCGGCGAGGACGGGCTCGAGGATGTCGAGGGCGGCCCGGGGCCGGAGGGCACCGCGCTCGCGCAGCACGTCGCGCAGCGTGCAGCCGGAGACGTACTCCATGGCGAGGTACGTGTACGGCCCGTCGGTGCCCTGGTCGAAGACGGCGACGACGTTGGGGTGCGCGAGGCGGGCCACGGACTTGGCCTCGCGGATGAAGCGGTCGACGAAGCCGCCGTCGGCGGCGAGCGCCGGGTGCATCACCTTCAGTGCGAGCGCGCGGTCGAGACGGGTGTCGACGGCCCGGTAGACCGTCGCCATGCCGCCGGCCGCGATGCGGGCGTCGACGCGGTAGCGGCCGTCGAGTGTCTGCCCGACGAGGGGGTCATCCAGGGTCGTATCCACCCGGCGATTCTACGAGCGCGGGTCGGGGTCCCGTCCCGGTGGTGCTTTGTTGCAGCGCAGCTGTGACGTGACTCCCTTTTCGACGCGCCCCTCGCGCGGCTCGGCCCCGGCGGGCCTCACCGGCCTCGGCGCGCTGCGCCGGACTCCGTCCGGCGGTGCCCGGTCGGTGCTCCCGCCACTGCCGTCCGGCAGGAAGCCGGTGGCCGGGTGCCGCTGGTCCGGCCCTGCGGGGCCTGCCCCCTGCCCGCCCTTCCACCGTTCCCTGGGCTCCGCCCCGGACCCCGCGCGGCGCGTGAGGACCGGGGCCGGGCGGAGCCCGGTGAACGGGGGAAGGGCGGGGCGGGGAGAGGGCCCCGCGCAGCGGAGCGTCAGAAGGCCGGGCGTTCCGGGTCCAGGGCGGCGCGGCCCTCGGCCGGGGACGAGGCCTCCGCGAAGCGGCGCTGCGGGATGCGCCCCGCGCGGTGTGCCAGACGGCCCGCCGAGACGGCATCGCGCATGGCCGCCGCCATCAGGACGGGGGCCTGCGCCCGCGTCACCGCCGAGGCCAGCATCACCGCCGCGCAGCCCAGCTCCATCGCCAGGGCCACGTCGGACGCCGTGCCCGCCCCCGCGTCCAGGATCACCGGAACCCCCGCTCGCTCCGCGATCAGCTCGAAGTTGTGCGGGTTGCGGATGCCCATCCCCGAGCCGATCGGAGACCCCAGCGGCATGATCGCCGCGCAGCCCACGTCCTCGAGCTTCCGCGCCAGCACCGGGTCGTCGTTCGTGTACGGAAGGACCGTGAAGCCCTCGTCCACCAGCGTCTCCGCCGCATCCAGCAGCTCCACCCCGTCCGGCAGCAGGGTCCGCTCGTCGGCCACGACCTCGAGCTTGATCCAGTCCGTGCCCAGCGCCTCCCGCGCGAGGCGCGCCGTCAGCACCGCCTCGCCCGCGGTGAAGCAGCCCGCCGTGTTCGGGAGCACGGAGATGCCCAACCGGGTCAGCACCGACAGCACCGAGCCCTGGACCGTCGGGTCCAGCCGGCGCATCGCCACCGTCGTGAGCTCCGTACCGGACGCGATCAGCGCCCGTTCCAGGACGTCCAGGCTCGGTGCCCCGCCCGTCCCCATGATCAGGCGGGACGAGAAGGTCCGGCCGCCCAGCACGAAAGCGTCGTCTGCCATCGCGCTCAGCCTCCCTGCACGGCGGTGAGGATCTCGACCCGGTCGCCCTCGCCGACCGGCGTGAGCGGCCACTGCCCGCGCGGGACCACGGTCTCGTTGAGCGCGGCCGCGACGCCGGACGGAGCCGCGGTCAGGATGGCGACCACCGCGTCGAGGGTGGTGCCGGCCGCGACCTCGCGCGGCTCGCCGTTGACGGAGATGGTCATGCGTACGACTCCTGACGTGCGGTGCTGAAGCGGCGCGGGGTGAACGGGCGGGCGATCTCCGGGAGCGCGCCGGTGGTCAGCAGCTCCGCCATCACGTCGCCGGTGAGCGGGGTCAGCAGCACCCCGTTGCGGTAGTGACCGGTGGCCAGGTGCAGGCCGGGCAGGTCGGTCGGGCCGAGCAGCGGGGCGTTGTCCGGGGAGCCGGGCCGCAGCCCCGCCAGGGTCTCGGTCAGCGGCAGTTCGGTGATGCCGGGTACCAACTCATGGGCGTCGCGCAGGAGTTCGTACACGCCGCCCGCGGTGACCGTGGTGTCCCAGCCGAGTTCCTCGCTGGTGGCGCCGATGACGAGCTCGCCGTTCTCGCGCGGCACCAGGTACACGTGGCTGCCGCGGACCACCGCCCGTACCGTCCGCGACAGGAACGGCGCGTACGCCGCCGGCACCGCGAGCCGCAGCACCTGGCCCTTGACCGGCCGTACGGGAGGCAGCACGTCCGCCGGTACGCCGGCCAGCCGGCCGCTGAGCGAGCCCGCGGCCAGCACCACCTGGTCGGCGTGCAGCTCCGTACCGTCGTCGAGGAGCGCGCCGACGGCCCGGTCGGCGGTGGTGAGCAGCTGCTCCGCGTTCGCCCGGCGGATCTCCACACCGGCGCCCTCGCAGGCGGCCAGCAGCGCGGCCGCCAGCCGGCGCGGGTCGACCTGGTGGTCGCCGTCCACGCGCAGGCCGCCGCGTACGCCCGGGGCCAGCATCGGCTCCAGGCGGCGGCACTCGCGGCCGGTGAGCCACTCGGACTCCAGGCCGCAGCGCCGCTGCAGGGCGTGCAGCTCGCGCAGGTGGAGCCGGTCGTCGGAGTCGAGGGCCACGGCGAGCGTGCCGCAGGCGCGGTAGCCGATGTCCATCCCGCCGCTGGCGTCGGCCAGCTCGGCGGCGAACTCCGGGTAGCGGCCGGCGGAGGCGAGATTGAGGCCCAGCAGGGTCTCCTCGCCGTAGTGCAGCTCGGTGACGGCGGCGAGCATGCCGGCCGCGACCTGCGCGGCGCCGCCGCCGGGCGCGGGATCGGCGAGCACGGTCCGCAGCCCGCGCCGGGCCGCCCGCCAGGCGGTGACCAGGCCGATGATCCCGCCCCCGATGACGAGGACGTCGGATCCCCTGGCGGATCCCTTTCGAGATGAGTGCATGGGCGTCCAGCCCCTCCCTTCGCCGGCATGACCCGGATCAGGTTCGTACGGTCGGAGGCCGTCCAGCCTCCCTCTCAGCCCGGTGCGCCCGGACTCCCGCGATAGGTACGACGGCCAGACTAACCCCGGCGTCGGGGCCGGGTAAGGCTGCCTCCCCGGCCGTCTCGCCGGCCGCTGTTCCTGACGGAGCGTCAGATCGCTAGGGTGGGCGGTGTGAGCGAGCAGACGGAACAGACACAGAGCGGCGTCGTCATCGTCGGCGCCGGAATGGCCGGGGTGCAGACCGCGGTCGCGCTTCGGGAGCAGGGGTGGAGCGGCCCCCTGACCCTGCTGGGCGCCGAGCCCCACCAGCCGTACGACCGGCCCCCGCTGTCCAAGGCGGTGCTGCTCGGCAAGGCCGAGGACTCCGCCTTCGACGTGGACTTCGAGGGGCTGGGCATCGAGCTCCGGCTCGGGGTGGAGGTCACCGGGCTGCGGGCCGCCGAGCGCGAGCTGGACACCGAGGCGGGACCGGTCCCGTACGGGGTGCTCGTACTGGCGACCGGCGCCGAACCGCTGACCCTGCCCGGCTCCGAGGGCGTCCAGGGCGTGCACCTGCTGCGCACCCTGGACGACGCGGCCCGGCTGCGCCCGGTGCTGGCCCAGGCCCCGGCGACCGTGGTCGTCGGGGCGGGCTGGATCGGCGCCGAGTTCGCCACCGCGGCGCGCGAGGCGGGCTGCGCGGTGACCGTGGTCGAAGCGGCGGACCGGGTGCTGGCCGGGGCGCTGCCGGCGGAGGTCGCCGCCCCCATGGCCCGCTGGTACGAGGAGGCCGGGGCCGCCCTGCTCACCGGAGCCAAGGTGGCCTCGGTGGAGTCCGGGCGCGTCCTGCTCGCGGACGGCCGGGAGCTGCCGGCGGGCGCGGTGGTCGTGGGCATCGGGGCCCGGCCGGCGACCCGGTGGCTGGCGGACTCGGGGGTCGAGCTGGGGCCGGACGGCTCGGTCACGGCGGACGCGTACCTGCGGACCTCCCTGCCCGGGGTGTACGCGGTCGGCGACTGCGCGTCGTTCCCTTCGGCGCGCTACGGGGCGCGGCTGCTGGTGCACCACTGGGACAACGCCCTCCAGGGGCCGCGCGTGGTCGCGGCGAACATCGTGGCGGGGGCTCCGGCGCAGGTCTACGACCCGGTGCCGTACTTCTGGTCCGAGCAGTTCGGGCGCTTCGTGCAGTACGCGGGGCACCACGCGGGGGCGGACGAGCTGATGTGGCGCGGGGACCCCCAAGAGGCGGCGTGGTCGGTGTGCTGGCTCCGGGCCGGGGCCCTGGTCGCGGTCCTGGCGGTGGGCCGGCCGCGGGACCTGGCGCAGGGCCGGAAACTGATCGAGACGGGCGCCGCCGTGGACCCCGCCAAGGTCTCCGACCCCGCGACCCCGTTGAAATCGGCGCTGGTCTGAGGCGGTGTCCCGTGGGTCGGGCCGGCTCCGGACGCCGCGAGGCCGGCATGATCCACAACACACCCCCTGGAGGGGGCGCAGACCCGGACGGGTCGGCTCGGGTACCGGGTGTCGGTCCGAGGTGGCAGGCTTGTGCTCGTGACCGAGATTGACGCAAAGATCGATGCCCTTGTCCCCGCCTGGCTGTACCTCCCCGACATCGCGGAGATGCTCGACATCGAAGTGACCCGGGTCCGCCAGCTGGTCAAGGAAGGTCAGCTGATCGCCGTACGCCGCGGTGAGAACCGCGCGCTGCAGGTGCCCGCCGCCTTCATCGACGGCGACAAGACCGTCAAGGGCCTCGCGGGCCTGCTGACCGTGCTCCGCGACGACGGCTTCTCCGACGAGGAGATGCTGGAGTGGCTCTTCACCGCCGACCCGACCCTGCCCGGCACCCCCGTACAGGCGCTGAGCGAGAATCGCGGCACGGAGGTGAAGCGCCGCGCTCAGGCGCTCGCCCTCTGACCCGAGCGACCCGAGCCACCTGATCCATCCGCGGTGCACGGGCCCTGGACGGCCCGTGCACCGCTTCCACCCCGGGGGGTACCCATGTCCGCGAACGCCCAGCTGTCCGACGCCCGGCTCTACCTGTGCACGGACGCCCGCAAGCGGCAGGGGGACCTCCCCGAGTTCCTCGACGCGGTCCTGGCCGGGGGTGTGGACATCGTCCAGCTCCGGGACAAGGGCATGGAGGCCGGCGAGGAGCTCGAGCACCTCCGGATCTTCGCCGAGGCCGCCCGCCGGCACGGCAGGCTCCTCGCGGTGAACGACCGCGCCGACGTCGCCCACGCCATCGGCTCCGACGTCCTGCACCTGGGTCAGGGCGACATCCCGGTGCCCGCCGCCCGCGCGGTCCTCGGCGACGGGGTGCTCATCGGCCGGTCCTGCCACGCCGAGTCCGAGGTCGACGCCGCCGTCGCCGAGCCGGGCGTGGACTACTTCTGCACCGGCCCCTGCTGGCCCACCCCCACCAAGCCCGGCCGGTACGCCCCCGGCCTCGGGCTCGTCCGGTACGCGGCCTCGCTGGCGCAGGCCCGCCCCTGGTTCGCCATCGGCGGCATCGACGCCGGCAACCTCGACGAGGTCCTCGACGCCGGAGCCACCCGCATCGTGGTCGTCCGCGCCCTGACCGAGGCCTCCGACCCGGGTGCGGCCGCCGCCGACCTGGCCAAGCGGGTCCGCGAGCGCGTTTCCTCCTGAGCCTTCACCGGTCTCCCGTGCAGGTGTCCAAAAACGTGTCCAAAAGGCGGACACGGCTTCGGTGACCGCGACCCCGCGTCTAACCTGCCCGTATGGCCCTTGGTACCGCTTCCACCCGTACGGACCGTGCACGCACGGTCCGTGACCTGATGGCGTCCGGGAGCCCGTCGTACTCCTTCGAGTTCTGGGCCCCCAAGACGGAGAAGGGCGAGCGCAATCTCTGGAACGCGCTGCGCCGGATCGAGGCGGTGGGCCCGAGCTTCGTCTCCGTGACCTACGGGGCGGGCGGTTCCACCCGAGGCGGCACCGTCAAGGCCACCCAGCAGATCGCCGCCGACACCACCCTCACCCCCGTCGCGCACCTCACCGCGGTCGACCACTCCATCGCCGAGCTGCGCAATGTGATCGGCCAGTTCGCCGACGCCGGCATCCGCAACATGCTCGCCGTGCGCGGCGATCCGCCGGGCGACCCCATGGGTCCGTGGGTGGCGCACCCCGAGGGCGTGCACTACGCGGCCGACCTCGTCCGACTGCTCAAGGAGTCCGGCGACTTCTGCGTGGGCGTCGCGGCCTTCCCCGAGATGCACCCGCGCTCGGCGGACTGGGACACGGACATCCGTCACTTCGTGGACAAGTGCCGCGCCGGCGCCGACTATGCAATCACCCAGATGTTCTTCGATCCGGAGAATTATCTGCGGCTGCGCGACAGCGCCGAGAAGGCGGGCTGCGAGACCCCGATCATCCCCGAGGTCATGCCTGTTGTGGGCATCAAACAGCTCGACCGGTTGCCACAACTCAGCAACGCAGTCTTCCCCGCAGCCGTGAAAGAGCGCATGCTCGCCGTCAAGGACGATCCAGCCGCTGTACGCTCCATTGGGATCGAGTTCGCCACGGAGTTCTGCGCGCGGCTGCTGTCCGAGGGTGTCCCGGGGCTGCACTTCATCACGCTGAACAATTCCACGGCGACTCTCGAGATCTACGAGAACCTGGGCCTGCACCAGCGGGCCTGATCGGCCGGCTCCCGTTTTCCTGGGCGGGGCGGCCGTACCGAGAGGTGCCACGCATGGGAATGACGGTCCTCTACATCGCGTTCGGTTTCGTCGCGCTGTGGCTGCTTGCCGAGGTCCTGATGCAGTACAAGGCCCGGCTGCGCTGGCGCCTGCTCGCGTTCGCCGGGTTCCTCGGTGTGGTCGCCGGAGTCGTGTTGCCCTCGGTGCTCGTCATCGGCGTCGGCGCGGCCGCGTTCGCCGTGGGCCAGACCCTGGTGACGCTCTCCTTCCGCAAGGGCTTCGAGGCCGGCTGGGCGCTGCGCCGGGGCGGCGAGCCCGTACGGAAGACCCGGCGCCGCCGGGCGGGCGGTCCGCGCCCCGAGCCCGCGCTGCAGGTGACCGGGCTGGAGTACGGGTCCGACGGGACGGCCGGGGACGCCGACGGCGCCGACACGTCCGACGCGTCCGGCAAGGAGCGGCCGGAGGCGCAGTTCCAGGCGGCGACCGAGGAGTTCTACAGCCCGGAGCCGCTGCCCGAGGACACCGGGTCGTACGGGATACAGAGCTTCGCGCCCACTGCCGACGCGGGCCAGACGGCGGCGTTCGCCTCGCCGTTCTCCACGGCCGAGCAGGACGCCCACCAGTACGCGCCGTACTACGACGCGCAGTCCTACGAGCCGCAGACCCAGGGCGGCTACGACTACTCCACGGGCTATCCGGCCGGCGGCGAACAGCAGGTCTACGCCGCCTACTCGGACCCGTACATCGGCACCGGCGGGGCCGTCATCCCGCAACAGCCGTACGACTACACCCCGTACGCCGGCTACTCCGCCGACCCGTACGCGAGCGCGGGCGGCCAGCAGCAGTACTCCATGGACACCCCGCCGGGCGGGGTGTGGGTGCCGCAGCAGCGGTCCACCGACGGGGCCGCCCACCCCTACCCGGGGGACGACCAGCAGCCGTACCCGCAGCAGCAGCCGCAGCAGCCGCAGGAGTACCCGTACCAGGGCTCCGGCGAGTACGAGCAGTACCGCTACTGAGGCCGTGCGGCCGAGGAGGCCGTGAAGCAGGGCGTGCGCCCCCGGGGACCGTTCCCCGGGGGCGTCCGTGTCACTGGGAGCCGCGGAACTCCGCGCCCTCCACGATGAGTCCGGCCACCAGGGCCCCGGTCATCCCGGCGTGCGCGAGCCCGCCGCCGGGATGCGCCCAGCCGCCCGCGAGGAACAGCCCCGGCAGCGCCGTGGTGTTGGCGGGGTAGAGCATCCGGCCGCCGGCTCCCGCGAGGGCGGGCGGCGGCACCGCGCCGCCCTGCGCGCCGGTGACGGCCTCGATGTCCGCGGGCGTACGCGTCTGCGTCCACAGCAGCCGCTCGCGCAGCCCGGGCACGGCCCGGGCGGCCAGGTCCAGCAACTCCTCCTCGCGGGGCGCAGAGGCGCCTTCAGGGCCGCAGACGGCGCTCACCGTGACCGCCTCGTGGTCCGCGTCGGGCCGTACGGCGGGGTCGTCGGGACGCAGCACCGTCAGCTGGGCGCCGGGGGAGTGGACCAGGGTGCGGTGGACGGCGTCCGCGGGGCGGGCGCCGCGCAGCGCGAGCAGCAGGGTCAGCCGGCTGGCCACGCCCGGCCCGCGGGCCGGGGCGCCGCCGGCCGGCAGCGGGGTCCCCAGCTGCCGCGGGTCGACCCCGCAGACCACGAGGTCGGCCGCTGCCTCGGAGCCGTCGGCCAGCAGCAGCCCGGCCGCCCGGCCGTCCCGCTCCAGGACCTCCCGTACCGGCGCATCGAAGACGAAGGCGACCTTCCGCTCACGGCAGCGCTCGTACACGGCGGTGGCCAGCTCCCGCATCCCGCCGCGCACGTACCAGCTGCCGAAGGTCTGCTCCATGTACGGGAGCACGGCCGCCGCGGAGGGCGCGGTGGCGGGGTCGATCCCGTACGCCCGCACCCGGGCTGCCAGCAGTTCGCCGAGCTCCCCGCCCAGCTCGCGCCCGGCCACCTCGGCGAGGGTCGGCGGGCGCCGGCGCAGCAGGCCGCTCCCCCGCAGCGCGGGGTACGGATCGCCGCCCAGCACCTGCCAGTCGGGGCGCAGCGGCTCCTCCAGCAGGGGGCGGCGGGTGGCGTTCCAGGCGTCCCGGGCGCGGCCCAGGACGCCGTTCCAGCGCTCGCCCGCGCCCGCGCCGAAGGTCTGGTCGAGGACGGTAGCGGCCCCGCCGCGCGAGCCGCCCGGGAGGGTCACGGCCGTCCCGTCGGCCAGGACGTGCCGGACGGCGGGGTCGACCTGGACGAGCCCGACGCAGTCCTCCAGGGGGCGCTTGCCGGTCTTGACGAACAGGTCGCGGTAGACGGCGGGCAGGTGCAGCAGCCCGGGCCCGGTGTCGAAGACGAAGCCGTCGCGCTCGTACCGGCCGACGGAGCCGCCGTAGGTGGACCCGCGCTCGTACACCGTCACCTGGTGCCCCGCCACGGCCAGCCGGGCCGCCGTAGCCATCGCGCCCATGCCGGCGCCGATCACCGCAATTCGTGCCATGCGGATGACCCTATCGAGCGGGATCGTGGGAGGTCAGCGGGGTGGCACCACGGCCCGGGCGGCCGCCTCGCGCTCCTCTGCGGCGAGTCTCTTCTCCTCGCGGCGCTGGGCCCGGCGGCGCAGGAAGCGGCGGATCCGGGTCCACAGGAACACGAGTATCGCCAGACCGGCGGCCAGCAGGACGGCAGCGATGATCGCGGCGGCCTGAGGGTTGAACATCGCGAAGGTGACGATGCCCGCGACGCCCAGGTCCTCGGCGGTGCTCAGCGCGATGTTGCTGAACGGCTCCGGCGAGGTGTTGACGGCCATGCGCGTTCCGGCCTTGACGAAATGGCTGGCCAGCGCGGTGGAGCCGCCGATCGCCCCGGCTGCGATGTCGGAGAGCGAGCCGCTCTGGCCGGCGAGCAGGGCGCCGACCACGGCCCCGGCCACCGGCCGGATCAGGGTGTGCACCGTGTCCCAGACCGAGTCCACGTACGGGATCTTGTCCGCGACGGCCTCGCAGAGGAACAGCACGCCGGCGACGATGAGCACGTCGGTGCGCTGGAGGGACTCGGGGACCTCGTCGGTCAGTCCGGTCGCGCCGAAGATGCCGAGCAGGAGGACCACGGCGTAGGCGTTGATCCCGCTGGCCCAGCCGCTGGTGAAGACCAGGGGGAGCACACTCACCGGGTCATCATGCCGCAGGTTCGCGCCGCGGGAGGGGCGATCCGGCACTCAGGCCGATCGCGCGGATCGGCGCGGCAGAGCGGTGAGGGGACGGCCGCCGTGTGGCGGCCGTCCCCTCACCCGTGTCTGCTGGGGGCCTACTGCCCCTGCTCGTCGCGGCGGCGCTGCCACCGCTCCTCGATGCGGGTCATCATCGACCGACGCTGTCGGTTGCGGCCGTGGGCCGAACCGCCTGCACTGCCGGAGACGGGCTGCTCGCCAGGCTTGGGTGCCTTGCGCCAACCGGTGACCACGAGGACCGTACAGCCGAGCATGACGAGGAATCCCACCACGCTGACCCAGAGTACGTTCGGAATGATCACACCGGTCATGAGGAGCGCGATACCCACCACAATGCCTGCGACTGCCTGGTAGACCCGTCGCCGGGTGTACGTACGCAGTCCGCTTCCCTCAAGCGCTGTCGCGAACTTGGGATCTTCGGCGTACAGCGCTCGCTCCATCTGCTCGAGCATTCGCTGCTCGTGCTCCGAGAGCGGCACGGGAGTCCTCCTCATCCGTCGGTCGCGGGGGGTAGCGACCAGGGGTCCCCTTCAGGATAGGCGGGGAATCGCCCCCGTGATACCCGCCCTCTACGCGAGGTTCCAAACGCTGCCCGGAGAAGGCGCCGCCCGGAAAGACGCCGCCTGAGCAAAACCCTGCGTGAAACCGTACCGCCGGGTGGGCGGTCACTGAGGCGCTTATTCCCCAACGGCCCGTCCACCATGCCGGTCACTGCGCACGATCATACGGGGCCGATCGCCGGATCGGAGGGTGTCCGGCGCACTCCGTGAGCGGAAGCTGCGCAGATCAGGCGTGCTTCTCGCCCAAGACGTGCAGTTGCGTCGCGACGGCGTGGAAGGCAGGCAGCTCGGCGGCGGCCTCCTCCAGGCGCAGCAGCGCCTCGACCGCACCCGGCTCGGTGTCCACCAGGACGCCGGGGACGAGGTCGGCGAAGACGCGGACCCCGTGCACCGCGCCGACCTCCAGGCCGGCTCCACCGACCAGCTCGGTGAGCTGCTCGGCGGTGAAGCGGCGCGGTACCGGGTCGCCCGCGCCCCAGCGGCCGGCCGGGTCGGTGAGCGCCGTACGGGCCTCGGTGAAGTGGCCGGCGAGGGCGCGGGCCAGCACGGCCCCGCCGAGGCCGGCGCCCAGCAGGCTGAGCGTGCCGCCGGGGCGCAGGGCGGCGACCGCGTTGGCCACTCCCTCGGCCGGGTCGTCCACGTACTCGAGCACGCCGTGGCAGAGCACCACGTCGTACGCGTCGCGCTCGACGACGTCCAGCAGGCCCTGGGCATCGCCCTGCACACCGCGCACCAGGTCGGCGACACCGGCCTCGGCGACGCGGCGCTCCAGCCCGAACAGCGCGTTCGGGCTGGGGTCGACCACGGTCACCCGGTGGCCCAGCCGGGCCACCGGCACGGCGAACTTGCCGGTGCCGCCGCCGGTGTCCAGCACGTCCAGCACATCCCGCCCGGTCGCCTTCACCCGGCGGTCGAGCGCCTCCTTGAGGACCTCCCACACCACGGCGGTGCGGAGGGAGGCACGGGGGCGGGAAGTGTCCGACACGGCTGATGGCTCCTCGGCGCGACAAGGGTGAGAGATGCGAACCCCACCCTATTGCCTGGAGCATGCCCCGCCGGTCACCGCGGCCGGCTCAGCTCGCGTCCGCAGACTCCGGGCGCTCCGGCCGGGGCTGAGGCAGCGTCGGAGCCACCGGCTGGAGGGCGAGCATCCGCTCCACCAGCCGCAGGAACATCGCCACGGCACGCACCAGATCGTCCGCGTCCCGGACCGACGCCGCATCCCGTATCCCCGCCTCGGCCCGCGCCCGGCGGTCGGCGCCGGAGGCGAACAGCGCGCTCCACTCGGTCAGCTCCGGCGCTATCTCCGGCAGGACCTCCCACGCGCTGCGGATCCGGGGCCGGCGCCGCGCGCCGACCGGCTCCGGCCGCCCGCGCGCGGCGAGCACGGCCGCGGCGGTGCGCAGCGCGGCGAGGTGGGCGGTGGCGTACCGCTCGTTGGGCCGGGACAGCCGGGCGGCCTCGGCCAGGCCGGCGCGGGCCTTGGCGAGCAGATCGAGCGCGGCCGGCGGTGCTGCCGACCTGCGCGGGACGGGGTGGACAGGGGACGGGGACGGTGTGGCCATGACGAACCTCCTGTCGTTGCGTACTGCTGTGTCTGTGTTTGTGCCTGCATCCATCGTGACGGGCACCACTGACAATCGCCCTGACCTGCTGGTTTGCCCCCTCTGTCCGCTCAACTGCCCCCCTGTGGGCATGTGGTGCACATGAAGGTGTTAAATTTGTACTGACCGGTCAGTCTAAAAGAAGGGGGGACGGCGTGGACAGCCCGCACGGTGCGGCAGTCAAAGCCGAGAACTTCGGACTCAAGGGCCCGCGCGGCTGGGTGTTCCGGGGAGTGGGCCTCGATGCGGAGCCCGGCTCGCTCATCGCGGTCGAAGGCCCCTCCGGCAGCGGCCGGACCTGCCTGCTCCTCGCCCTCACCGGACGCATGAAGGCCACCGAGGGGCACGCCGAGATCGCCGGCCACCGACTGCCGAAGCACATGACCGCGGTCCGCCGGATCGCCGCCCTCGGCCCGGTCACCGGGGTCAACGAGCTCGACCAGTCCCTCACCGTCGCCGAGCAGCTGCGCGAGGGCGCGCTGCTCCAGCGCCGTTACGAGGGCCCCGTGCGCGCCCTGCTCCGCCCGCGCGGCGAGCGCCGCGCCGGCACCCGGGCCCGGATCGACGCCGCCCTGGCCGCCGCCGGGCTGGACCTGGCCAGGCTGCCCAAGGGCCCGCGCACCTCCGTACGGGACCTGGAGCGCCTGGAGGCGGTCCGGCTGTCCGTGGCCATCGCCCTGCTGGGCTCGCCGCGGCTGCTGGCCCTCGACGACCTGGACCTCAAGCTCTCGGACGCCGAACGCGCCGAGGCCTGGACCCTGCTCCGCTCCATCGCCGCCCGCGGGACCACCGTCCTCGCGGTGTGCAGCGACGCGCCGGACGACGTGACGGTCCTGCGCACGGGCACCACGCAGGCCGAACCCGAGGGCAAGGCCGAGGACAAGGCCGGGGACAAGGCCGAGGACAAGGCCGGGGACAAGGCCGGGGCGAAGCCCGCCACCAAGGCCACCGACGACGACACGAAGGGGGCGGACGATGCGCTCGCCGAAGCTCGCCGCGCTTGAGCTGAAGCGGTTCGGACGGGGGAAGCTGCCCGTGGCCGCCCTCATCGCGCTGCTCCTGCTGCCGCTGCTGTACGGCGCGCTGTACCTGTGCTCCTTCTGGGACCCGTACGACAACCTGGACAAGGTGCCCGTCGCCCTCGTCAACGCAGACAAGGGCGCCACCGTCGACGGCAAGCACGTGGACGCCGGCGACGAGATCGCCAAGAAGCTGCACGACAGCAAGACCTTCGACTGGCGCGAAGTCAGCGCCGAAGAAGCGGCCGAGGGCGTGGAGAAGGGGACGTACTACCTCTCCCTCACCATGCCCGCCGACTTCAGCACGAAGATCACCTCCAGTGCGGGTGACGACCCCACCACCAGCGCCCTGCAGGTCCGTACGAACGACGCGAACAACTACATCGTCGGGTCGATCTCGCGCACCGTCTTCTCCGAGGTCCGCTCCGCGGCGTCCACCAACGCCTCCCGCGGCTTCCTCGACAAGATCTTCGTCTCCTTCTCCGACCTCCACGACAAGACCGCCGAGGCCGCCGACGGAGCCGACCAGCTCAAGGACGGAGCCGGCAAGGCCCAGCAGGGGGCCAAGGAGCTCGCCGACGGACTGGACACGGCGAAGGAGAAGAACGGCGAGCTGACCGGCGGGCTGACGAAGCTCAACACGGCCGCGGGCAAGCTGGAGACCGGTACGAAGGACATCGCCGCCGGCACCCAGCAGGTAGCGGACAAGATCAACGGCACCGCCTCCCAGGTCCGCCCCTACCTGGACAACCCCAAGCAGCTCGCCGACACCGCGCTGCTCGTCGCGGACACCGCCCGGGTCGTCAACGACCACCTCGAGACCTTCAGCAAGAAGGCGCCCGCCGCAGCCAAGGTCAGCAAGCAGGCCGCCGACCTGGCCGCCGACACGTACACCCGCACCTGCACGGGCGCCGCCGCCAAGCCCCTTCCGGTCACCTGCGCCGACATGAAGAGGCTGAAGGACCTCACCGCCGGGGCCGCCCAGCTCACCGGAGACGTCGACACCCTGGTCAAGGACTCGGGCGGCGATCTGGCCGACCTGCGCAAGCAGCTCACCGACCTGGAGAAGCAGGCCCGCAAGCTCGCCGCGGGTGCCCCCTCCCTCTCCGGCAGGCTCGACCAGGCCGTCGCCGACGCCAACGCCCTCAACACCGGCGCCCACAAGGTCGCCACCGGCATGACCCAGCTCCACACCGGCCTGGGCAAGGCCGCCGACGGCTCCGAGGCCCTCGGGGAGGGCGTCGGCAAGCTCGGCGACGGGGCCCACCGCCTCGACGGCGGCATGTACAAGCTCGTCGACGGCACCGGCGAACTCGCCGGCGGCCTGCACGACGGAGTCGGCAAGATCCCGGACTACGACCAGCAGCAGCGCGACGCCCGCACCCAGGTCATGGCCGACCCGGTGAAGCTCGCCAACCAGTCCCTGCACAAGGCGCCCAACTACGGCACCGGCTTCGCGCCGTACTTCATCCCGCTGTCCCTCTGGGTCGGCGCGATGGTCGCGTACATGCTCATCGCCCCGCTGAACCGGCGCGCCCTGGCCGCCGGCGCCTCGCCCTGGCGGATCGCCTTCGCCGGGTGGTTGCCCGTGGTGGGCATCGGCGTCCTGCAGGTGCTCGCGCTGATGTCCGTACTCCACTGGGCCCTCGGCCTGGAGATGGCACACCCCGCCCTGGCCATCGGCTTCCTCGCGCTGGCCACCGGCTGCTTCGCGGCGATGGTCCAGTGGCTCAACGCGAAGTTCGGGGCGGCCGGGCGCATCCTGGTCCTCGTGGTGCTGATGCTGCAGCTCACCTCGGCGGGCGGCACCTACCCCGTTGAGACCAGTCCCGCGTTCTTCAACTGGATCCACCCGTACCTGCCGATGACGTACATCGTCGAGGGACTGCGCCGCCTCATCTCCGGCGGCGACCTCACCCGGGTCTGGGTGGGCTGCGCGGTCCTGGTGGCCTTCACGGCGGGCTCCCTGCTCCTCACCACGCTGGCCGCCCGCGGCAAGCAGGTGTGGACGATGGACCGGCTGCACCCGGAACTGAGCCTGTAGAGATCGGTTGACCTGTGAGAATCAGCGCCATGGACACCAGCAGCACCCGTACCGCCGGCAGCCGCCGGCAGGCGACGCGCCAGAAGCTCTACGAGGCGGCCGTCACGCTCATCGCCGAACAGGGATTCTCCGCGACCACGGTCGACGAGATCGCCGAGCGGGCGGGCGTCGCGAAGGGCACCGTCTACTACAACTTCGCGAGCAAGAACGAACTCTTCGAGGAGCTGCTGCGGCACGGCGTCGGCCTGCTGACGGCCTCGCTGCGCACCGCGGCCGAGGAGACGGAGCAGCGCGGCGGCAGCCGGGTCGAGGCGCTCGACGCGATGATCCGGGCCGGCCTCGTCTTCATCGACCGGTACCCGGCCTTCACCCAGCTGTACGTCGCCGAACTGTGGCGGACGAACCGGGCGTGGCAGTCCACGCTGATGGTGGTCCGGCAGGAGGCGGTGGCCGTCGTGGAGACGGTGCTGCGGGAGGGTGTGGAGCGGGGGGAGCTCAGCGCGGAGATCGACGTGCCGCTGACTGCTGCCGCGATGGTGGGCATGGTGCTGGTGGCTGCGCTGGACTGGCAGTCGTTCCAGAGCGAGCGGTCGCTGGACGACGTCCACTCGGCGCTGTCGCTGCTGCTGCGGGGCCGGGTCAGCGGAAACCGCTGACGGCGCGGGGCGGGCGGGGGTCTGATGCCCCCCGATCGGCGGTGCCGTGGTGGGGCGGGACGGCGTAGAACTGGTGGCGCCGGCGCCGCCTGAGTACGTGTACCTAGGTGCGGAAATGAGTACGCGGGCGGATGGGCCCCCACCTGCGCGGACGCCAGACTGGGGACAACGGACGGGGACCCGGCCCGGACCGCCGACACGGGGCGGCCGGTGCGGGCCGGGTACCTTCGCCGTGAGCGGGGGCGCAACGCAGCGCGGCGGGGCTCGGGGGGATCGAGCCTCGCCGCGCTGTCGCCGTTGCGGGGGCGCCGCACCCTAGGGGGCGTCTTTCGGATCATGCCGGGCGATCCGAAAGACAGGCCCTAGCCGCGGCTCCGGAGGGGGAGGCGGGAGAGGAGGGTCGTGGCTCGGGCCAGCGGGGGTGCCGTGCGGGCCTTGAGGGCCGACCAGCGGGCCGACGCCGACCAGCGGAGGCGGATCGCCGAGCGGGGGAGGAGCAGCGCGCGCAGCCGCGACCCGCGGCTCACCGAGCCGAGGAGGGCCGCGCGGGCCAGCAGGACGTCCGCCGCCAGGGTCTCGTACGAGACGTCCGCGCCGGGCGGGGCGTACAGTGCCCGCTCCACCGCCCCCGCAACCCGGTGCACCGCATCCGCCGCGTCCCGCTCCAGCCGGCCCAGTACCACCACACGGCCCGCCGCGCGCCGCGGCGACAGCGCCTCGTCCGGGGCGATGCCCACGTCCCAGGCCGCGTCGCCCAGCTCCTGCCAGGCCGGCAGCACCGCCCCGCCCGACAGTCGGCGTGCACGGACCCGCCGGCGCCACAGCAGGGGCAGCAGGGGAAGGGCCAGTACGACCCCCAGCGACAGGGTCCACGTCAGGACCGTGGCCAGCGACGGGCCGCTGCCGCCCGAACCCGCGTTCTGCTGCGCCGCCGCAGCCCCGCACTCACCCAGCTTCCTCAGCTCCGGCGGGCAGTCCTCGGCCTTCGACGGCGCCGCCGACGGCTGCGCCGCACCCTGCGAGGGCAGCGGCGCCGGCGCGGACGGCTGGGCCGCCGGGGCCTCGGCCCGGGAGTAGTCCGGGATCGTGATGCCCTGGCGCGGCGTCGGCTCGAACCGGGTCCAGCCCACGCCCTCGAAGTAGAGCTCGGGCCACGCGTGCGCGTCCCGCATCGACACGTTCACGCTGCCGTCGGACTGCTTCTCGCCGGGCGTGAACCCCACCGCCACCCGCGCCGGGATCCCGAGCGAGCGCGACATCGCCGCCATCGAGAACGCGAAGTGGATGCAGAACCCCTCCTTGTCCGCGAGGAACCGGGCGATGGCCTGCGGCCCCGTACCCGAGGCCACCTTCGTGTCGTAGCGGAATCCACCGTTCACGGCGAAGTAGTCCTGCAGCTTCACCGCCCGCGTGTAGTCGTCCTTCGCGCCCTTGGTGACCTGGCGGGCCGTATCGGCGACGACGGCAGGCAGATTGTCCGGAAGCTTCGTGTACTCGGCCTTGATCGCCGGATTCGCCTCCGGCGCCGCCTGCAGCTCCACCGCCGTCGGCCGCAGCAGCAGGCTGCGCACCGTGTACATGGCGCCCTGGACGTTCTGGAACTTGTCCTTGCCCAGCTGGTCCCCGACCAGGGTCCGGCCGACCGGCTCGAACCGCCACTTGCCGGGGATGTCCACGCCCGTCGCCGGGTACGGCATCGGCAGGTAGCGCTGCGCGTACGTGTCCGCCGCCGAGATGCTCGTCCGTATCTCGGTCCCGGTCGCCCGGACCTGCTCGCTCAGCCCCGGCGGGGCCGGCAGCCGCTCCGGCACGTCGGTCAGGGCGCGCCCGGAGGCCTCCCACTTGACGCCGTTGAACTCGTCCAGTGCCAGGATCCGCAGGTACTGCTCGCCGAGCTGCGGGCTGTCCGTGCGGTACTTCAGCACGACCCGGTTGTCCTGCGCGTTCAGGCTGCCCTGCAGGGAGACCAGCGGGTTGACCGCCGAGATCGTCCCGCCGACGCCGGAGCCGCCGCCCTCGGCCTCGCCCTGCGCGCCCAGCAGCCCGCCGCCGAGCGCGGGCAGCGCCGCCGGCACCGCCAGGGCGATCCCCAGCGCCACCGCGCCGATCCGCCGCCCCGTGCGTACGGGGGCCAGCGCCTGGCCCGTGCCCGCGCCGCCGCCCCCGTACCCCGAGGCCGCCGACACCCGCCCGCTCGGGGCCCCGCCGAAGACCCGGCCCCACTGCGCGAGCCGGTCGCGGCCCTCGGCCAGCAGCAGCAACAGGTAGCCGCAGCCCGCCAGCAGGAAGGAGACCGCGGAGGCCCCGGCGCCGCCGGAGAGACCCGCGGCGACCGAGTACAGCGCGAGCAGCGGCAGCCCGGCCGCCGCGGCGGTCCGCAGGGTCACCGCCAGCAGGTCCACCAGCAGCCCGATCAGCAGCACCCCGGCCAGCAGGAGCAGCCGGATGCCGTCCGTCAGCGGCGCCGGGATCGCGAACTCGCCCACGTCCAGGACGCCCCGCCGGAACAGGGCGCCGAAGTCCGTCACCAGGTAGGCCATCGGCCCGGACCCGGTGGATTCGCCCTTGCCCGCGAACAGGAACATCAGGACCAGCAGCGACACCAGCACCTGCGAGGCCGCGGTGAGCGTGCGCCCCAGCGGCACCCGCCGGGCCCCGGCCCCCACCCCGCTCTGCACGGCCAGCAGCACCGCTGCCTGCAGCAGCCAGCCCGCCGTGTCCACCAGCGAGGCCAGCGACCACGAGGTGAGCAGGGTCGCCAGCATCGCGAAGAGCGTCACGCGCGCTCGCCCGCTCATCCCCAACCTCCGGAAGTACCCGTGCCGAGCGGAACGTTCCCGGCCTGCCGCCACAGCTCCCCGAACGCCACCCCGGGCGGTGCGGCCAGCGCCGTCCAGCCCGCGTCGCGCAGCCTGCGCACCCGCGCCTCCACGCGCGAGGGCCGCCCGGACCAGAGCGCGGAGTCCAGTACGAAGGCCACCGCGCCGCCGCAGCGCACGCGCATCTTGGCCGCCAGTTCCGTCTGTACGTCGTCCAGGTCCCCGAAGAAGGCGATGAGGAGCCCGTCACCGCCGGCTCCGCCGAAGCCGCCGCCCGCGCCGCCGCTGCGCACCGCGTCGTACGCGCGCGAGAGGCCGGCGCCGTCGGAGTGCCCGACGACCGCGAGGGTGTCCATCATCAGCCCGGCCGCCTCCGCGGACTCCTGCCCGCCGGAAGAGAAGCCGCCGCCGTCTCCGGGCACCGAGGTCCCGGTGTCCGTCAGCAGCCGTACCGAGAACCCCTGTTCGAGCAGGTGCACCAGGGACGAGGCCGCCCCGGACACCGCCCACTCGAACGCGGAGTCCGGTCCGGCGCCCTCGAAGGCGATGCCGCGGGTGTCCAGCAGGACCGTTGCTTTGCTGCGCTGCGGCTGCTCCTCGCGGCGCACCATCAGCTCGCCGTAGCGGGCGGTGGAGCGCCAGTGCACCCGGCGCAGGTCGTCGCCGCGCCGGTAGCCGCGCGGGATCACGTCGTCGTCGCCGGCCAGGGCCAGCGAGCGGCGGCTGCCGTCGCCGTAGCCGGAGGTCTCGCCGGTCAGCCGGACCGGGGGCAGCACCTCGGTGCGCGGGATGACGGTGAGGGTGTCGTACGTACTGAACGAGCGGGTCAGCTCGACCAGCCCGAAGGGGTCGGTCAGCCGCAGCTGGAGCGGGCCCAGCGGGTAGCGGCCGCGCAGGTCGGAGCGGACCCGGTAGGACACCTCGCGGCGCCCGCCGGGCTCGACCCGGTCCAGGACGAAGCGGGGCCGGGGGCCAAGGACGTAGGGCACCCGGTCCTGGAGCATCAGCAATCCGGTGGGCAGCCGGGAGACGTTCTCCATGCGCAGCTGGACCCGGGCCTCGGAGCCCGCGGCCACCCGCATCGGGGTCAGCCGGCGGCTGCCGGAGACCCGGTGCCGGGTGCGGTGCAGGGCGAGGACGCAGACCAGCGGCAGCACGGCGAGCAGCAGCCCGACCCGGAGCAGTTCGCCCTGGCCGAGTACGTACGCGCACAGGGCGGCGGCGACCCCGGCGGCCAGGAAGGACCGGCCGCGGGTGGTCAGCCCCGCCAGCGAGGCGCGCAGGCCGCCGGACGCGCCCCGGCCTTCGCCGCCGGCGCCGCGCGGGGCACCGGCGCTCATCAGAAGCTCCGGATGCCCGCGCCGGGCGGCATCTCGCCGCGGACGTGCGCGGCGGGGACGGGGGTGCGCTGGAGGATGTCGTGGACGACCTGCTCGGCGGTGCGCCGGTTGAGCTGGGCCTGCGCGGTGGGCAGCAGACGGTGCGCGAGGACGGGGGCGGCCAGCGACTGCACGTCGTCGGGCAGCACGTACTCCCGGCCGGACAGGGCGGCCGAGGCCTTCACGGCGCGCAGCAGGTGGAGGGTGGCGCGGGGCGAGGCGCCCAGGCGCAGGTCCGGGTGGCTGCGGGTGGCGGCGACCAGGTCGACGACGTAGCGGCGGACGGGCTCGGCGACGTAGACCTCGCGCACGGCCTCTATCAGCTTGACGATGTCGTGGGCGTGCGCGACGGCCTGGAGGTCGTCGAGCGGGGAGATCCCGCCGTGCACGTCGAGCATCTGGAGCTCGGCCTCGGGGCTCGGGTAGCCGACGGAGACGCGGGCCATGAAGCGGTCGCGCTGGGCCTCGGGGAGGGGGTAGGTGCCCTCCATCTCCACCGGGTTCTGGGTGGCGACCACCATGAACGGGCTCGGCAGCGTGTAGGTCGTGCCGTCGATGGTGACCTGACGCTCTTCCATCGACTCCAGCAGCGCGGACTGCGTCTTCGGCGAGGCGCGGTTGATCTCGTCGCCGATGACGATCTGCGCGAAGATCGCGCCCGGCTTGAACTCGAACTCGCGGCGCTGCTGGTCGTAGATGCTGACACCGGTGATGTCGGAGGGCAGCAGGTCCGGCGTGAACTGGATGCGCTGCACCGAGCAGTCGATGGACTTCGCGAGCGTCTTGGCGAGCATGGTCTTGCCCACGCCCGGGACGTCCTCGATGAGCAGGTGCCCCTCGGCGAGCAGCACGGTCAGCGCGATGCGTACGACCTCGGGCTTGCCCTCGATCACGCTCTCGACCGAGCGGCGCACCCGCTCCGCGGTGCTCGTCAGATCCGCGAGACTCGCTCGGTCGTCATACGTCGTCACCTGGTTCTCCTCGGCCCTTTCTGCAGGGCCGACGCCCTCGGCGCACTCCGGCCCACCCCGACACGGACGCCGGCCCGGACGGGTTTCCGGGCGGCGTCTTCCCGCATTCTTGACGGCGTTGTGGCCTTGTGTCACTCACGAGGCGGGATCGATCTCCCTCAGGAGTCCGGTGTGCACGTCGAAGACGAAGCCTCGCACATCGTCGCGGTGCGGCAGGAAGGGGTTCGTCCGGACCCGCTGCATGGACTGGCGGACGTCCTGGTCCACGTCCCGGAAGGCCTCGACGGCCCAGGCGGGGCGCTGGCCGACCTCGTCCTCGAGCTCGTGCCGGAAGTCCTCGGTCAGGCTTTCGAGACCGCATCCGGTGTGGTGGATCAGTATCACCGTGCGGGTGCCGAGGGCACGCTGGCTGATGGTGAGGGAGCGGATGGTGTCGTCGGTGACCACGCCGCCCGCGTTGCGGATCGTGTGGCAGTCGCCGAGCTCGAGTCCGAGGGCCTTGTGCAGGTCGAGGCGGGCGTCCATACAGGCCACCACGGCCACGTGCAGCACGGGGCGGGCGTCCATGCCCGGGTCCGTGAACTGCGCGGCGTACTGCCGGTTCGCGGCCACCAGCCGGTCCGTGACGGAGCCGCCGCTGGATGCCTGGGGGGCGGACTCTGCGGGCAGGGATGCGGAAGTCGTCATGCATACGACGTTAGTGGTCACCGCAGGTAAAGGCATGGAGTGAGAGGGGACAAAGAAGGTCAACCGCCCTTGTTGTGAGCTAACCCACAGGGGTGAGGTGAGGGCGGCCGTTCGGGTGATTCGCGGCTTTTGGGGCTTCCGTACGAGAGGGGTGCACGGCGCGCGGGGCGGTTCGTTGACCGCGGCGACCGTTGCACTAAAGTGACGCGAACCGGCCGGAGCCCGGCCCTCACCGGCCGCCCGGTCCATACGACCTGGGGAGCAACAGCGCCCGGCGTCGCCAGTAACACTCCGCGTGCGCGGCGCGGCGTATGCCTGCCGCGCCGTTATCTGAGAGGGCGCTTTGACTAGCGAGTCCCGACATGTCCCGGTGATGCTCCAGCGGTGCCTGGACCTGTTGGCCCCGGCGCTGGAGAGGCCCGGGGCCGTCGTCGTCGACTGCACCCTCGGCCTCGGCGGCCACAGCGAGGCCCTGCTGACCCGGTTCCCCGAGGCGCACCTGATCGGCCTCGACCGCGACAAGGAGGCCCTGCGGCTCTCCGGCGAGCGGCTCGCCCCGTTCGGCGACCGGGCCACCCTGGTCCACGCGATCTACGCCGATCTCGCCGAGGTCCTCGACGGCCTGGGCATCCCGGCCGTCCAGGGCATCCTCTTCGACCTGGGCGTCTCCTCCATGCAGCTGGACGAGGCCGACCGCGGGTTCGCGTACGCGCAGGACGCGCCGCTGGACATGCGGATGGACCAGACGACCGGCATCAGCGCGGCGGAGGTCCTCAACACGTACGCGCCCGGCGAGCTGGTACGGATCCTGCGCCAGTACGGCGAGGAGAAGCAGGCCAAGCGGATCGTGTCGGCGATCGTGCGCGAGCGGGAGAAGGAGCCCTTCAGCAACAGTGCGCGGCTGGTCGAGCTGATCCGGGACGCGCTGCCGCAGGCGGCGAAGCGGACGGGCGGCAACCCGGCCAAGCGGACCTTCCAGGCGCTGCGGATCGAGGTCAACGGCGAACTGTCCGGTCTGGAGCGGGCGATCCCGGCCGCGGTGGACCGGATCGCGGTGGGCGGCCGGATCGCGGTGCTCTCCTACCACTCGCTGGAGGACCGGCTCGTCAAGCAGGTCTTCGCGGCGGGCGCGGCCTCGACGGCCCCGCCCGGGCTGCCGGTGGTCCCGGAGAAGTACCAGCCCAAGCTGAAGCTGCTCACCCGTGGCGCGGAGCTGCCCACGGAGGAGGAGATCGCCGAGAACCGGCGGGCCGCTCCGGCCCGCTTCCGCGGAGTCGAGCGCATCCGGGAGGCGCGGCTGTGAGCAAAGCCGGGGGACTGGGGCGGCTGCGCGGCGGCTCGCCGGGGCAGGCGGCGCGGACGCCGTTCGTCCTGCTGGTGGTGGCGCTGCTCGCGGGCGGGCTGATCAGCCTGCTGCTCCTGAACTCGGCGCTCAACCAGGGCTCCTTCCAGCTGAGCAGGCTGAAGAAGGAGACGACCGCGCTCACGGACGAGGAACAGGCCCTGCAGCGGGACGTGGACGGGTACTCGGCGCCCGACGCGTTGCAGCGGCGGGCGCACGAACTGGGCCTGGTCCCGGGGGGCAGCCCGGTCTTCATCGGCCCGGACGGCAAGGTCACGGGCACGGCGGCAGCAGCGGAGGTCCCGCCCCCGCCCCCGACCCAGTCCGCCGCCCCGGGCCCGGCCCCGTCCGGCGCTCCCGGCTCGGCCCCGGGCGCCCCGTCCGGCGCTCCCGGCTCTGCCTCGGGCGGCCCCCAGGGCTCCGCCCCGGGTGGGGCTCAAGGCTCCGGCCCGAGCGGCGCCCCCGGCTCCGCCCAGCCGGGCGGCTCCGTCGGCGGCCCGGCCGACACCCCGGGCTCCGCCCCGGCCGGCGGCCCGGCGGGTGCACCGCAGACCGGCCAGTCCGCACCGGGCGGAGCCCCTCAGTCCAACCCGACCCCCGGAAGGTGACGTCGTGACGCGGACCCTCCCCCCGCTCCCGCCGGGGGTACCCCCGGCGGGACCTTCCCCCCGCACCGGATCGCCGGCCCCTGCCGGGCCCGACGGGCTGCCGCTGCGCGGGGCCTTCCCCCACCCGCCCTTCCCCCGTTCCCCGGGCTCCGCCCGGACCCCGCACGGGTGCGCCGCCGCAGGCGGGGGCCTGCCCCCGCACCCCCGCGCCTCGATCGCCGCCGGGGCTGAAGCCGCCCGGGCGACCCGGCCCACCGGGTCCCAGACGGCCCCGGCGGCGGTACAGGCCCGTGGGGTGGTGGCGTGAGGGGCCAGGACGGGCGGCGGCGGGTGCCCGGGCCCGGGCGGGCGCGGCCCGGCGGCGGCGAGCGGGCGCGGGCCAATTCGCGGCCCGCGACCCGGCGGCCCGCCCCCGCGAGGCGGCCGCACACCATCCGCCTCGGTAGCCCCAAGCCCCGCCTGCGCCTCGTCAGCGTCGGGCTGACCCTCGTCATGCTCGCCTTCGTCGTGCGGCTGCTCCAGGTGCAGGCCGTCGACGCCTCCGCGTACTCCGCCAAGGCCTCCGAGAACCGCTTCGCGAGCTACACCCTGGCCGCCGAGCGCGGCGAGATCACCGACCGCAAGGGCGTCGCGCTCGCGACCAGCGTCGACGCGTACGACATCACCGCCGACCCGAAGATGTTCACCCCGCAGGACAGCAAGGCCCCGGACGCCCCCGAGCAGGCCGCCGCCCTCCTCGCGCCGATCCTCGGCAAGGACGCCAAAGAGCTCGCCGCCCGCTTGAAGACCAAGAACACCCGCTACGTCGTCCTCGCCCGCCGCCAGACCCCCCAGGTCTGGAACCAGATCAAGGACCTCAAGCGGGTCTTCGCCGACAAGGCCGCCGCCGACAAGAAGAACAACGGCCCCGGCGCCAACGTCCTCGCCGGCGTGTTCAACGAGGACAGCAGCAAGCGCGTGTACCCGGGCGGGGACCTGGCCGCCGGGATACTGGGTTACGTCAACGCCGAGGGCAAGGGGGCCGGCGGTCTCGAGTCCTCCCTCGACAAGAAGCTGGCCGGCAAGGACGGCGCCATCACGTATGCCCAGTCCGGCGGCCGCCGCGTGCCCACGGCCGGGTCCAGCGAGAAGCCCGCCGTACCCGGCGAGGACATCGAGCTGACCATCGACCGCGACATCCAGTGGGCGGCGCAGAGCGCCATCACCGAGCAGGTCGCCAAGTCCGAGGCCGACCGCGGCTACGTCATCGTCCAGGACACCCGCACCGGCGAGGTGCTGGCCATGGCCAACGCCCCCGGCTTCGACCCCAACGACCTGTCGAAGGCCAGCTCCGCCGCCATGGGCAACGCGGCCCTCCAGGACGTGTACGAGCCCGGCTCCACCGCCAAGGTGATGTCGATGGCCGCCGTGCTCGAGGAGAAGAAGGCCACCCCCGGGACCCACGTCGAGGTGCCCAACCGGCTGCACCGCGGCGACCGGCTGTTCAAGGACGACATCGACCACCCGACCTGGTACCTGACCCTCAACGGGGTCCTCGCCAAGTCCTCCAACATCGGCACCATCCTGGCCACCGGCCAGCTCGGCGCCACCCAGCCCGAGGCCAACCGGGTCCTGTACTCCTACCTGAACAAGTTCGGCATCGGGCAGCCCACCGGCCTGAACTACCCGGGCGAGTCCCGCGGCATCCTCGCCCGGCCCGAGGCCTGGTCCACCTCCCAGCAGTACACGATCCCTTTCGGCCAGGGCCTCTCCCTCAACGCCATGCAGGCGGCCTCCGTGTACTCGACGATCGCCAACGGCGGAGTCCGGATCGCGCCCACCCTGATCCGCGGCACCAAGGGCCCCGACGGCCGCTTCACCCCGGCCCCGGCCCCCGAGCAGACCCGCGTGATCAGCCCGGAGACCGCCAAGACGCTGTCCGAGATGCTCGAGTCGGTCGTCGACGACCAAGAGGGCACCGGCACCAAGGCCCGCATCCCCGGCTACCGGGTCGGCGGCAAGACCGGCACCTCCAACCGGGTGGATCCGGCCACCGGCCGCTACAAGGGCTACACCGCCTCCTTCGCCGGCTTCGCGCCGGCCGACAGCCCGCGGATCACCGTCTACTGCGCCATCCAGAACCCCACCAAGGGCAGCTACTTCGGCGGTCAGATCTGCGGCCCGATCTACAAGAAGGTCATGGAGTTCGCGCTCAAGACCCTCCAGGTCGCCCCGACCGGAGGCGCCCCCGCCGGGCTCCCGGTCACCTTCGACGCCGGCCCCCAGCCCGCCGCACAGCCCACCCCCCAGCCCGCCCCGCAGCCCGGCCAGTGACCCGGGCCGCCCCACCGGCCCGCCAGAAATCCGTGAGGCACCATCAGTGACAACGATCACCCCGAAACCCGGGAACCCGACGGACGCCGGTGGCACGGCCGGGCCCTCACTTCGCGAGCGGCCCGCCGCGCCCGGTACGCTCACCGCCGTGCCCCACGCTGATCAGCCCAGAACCACCCAGAAAGACGCCCCGGCAACGCCGCCGGGAGCGCCCCGGCCCCAGGCCGCCCGCCCGACGCCCCTGGGCGAGCTGGCCGCGCTGCTGGGCATCGAAGCCCCCGGCGCAGCCGGCGCGGCGGAGCCCCCGCAGATCACCGGGATCACGCACGACTCCCGTGCCGTGCGCCCCGGCGACCTGTACGCGGCCCTGCCCGGCGCCAAGCTGCACGGCGCCGACTTCGCGGCCCAGGCGGCCGCACTCGGCGCCGCGGCCGTGCTGACCGATCCGGCGGGTGCCGAGCGCGCGGCGGCGACCGGACTGCCGGTCCTCGCCGTCGACGGCCCGCGCGGCCGGATGGGCGAGCTCGCCGCCGCGATCTACGGCCGCCCCGGCGAGGGCCTGCTCCAGATCGGCATCACCGGCACCTCCGGCAAGACCACCACGGCATACCTCGTCGAGGGCGGTCTGCGCGGCGCCGGACGCAGCACCGGGCTGGTCGGCACCGTCGAGATGCGCATCGGCGACGAGCGCATCAAGTCGGAGCGCACCACCCCCGAGGCCACCGACCTCCAGGCCCTGTTCGCGGTCATGCGCGAACGCGGGGTCGAGGCCGTCGCCATGGAGGTCTCCAGCCACGCCCTGGTGCTCGGCCGGGTCGACGGATGCGTCTTCGACGTCGCCGTCTTCAACAACCTGAGCCCGGAGCACATGGAGTTCCACTCCGACATGGAGGACTACTTCCAGGCCAAGGCGCAGCTCTTCACCGAGCGCCGCGCCCGCCTCGGGGTGGTCAACATCGACGACGAGTACGGCCGCCGCCTCGCCAAGGAGGCCGCGATCCCGGTGGTCTCGTTCTCCGCCGCGGGCGATGCGGCCGCCGACTGGCGCGCCGAGGACGTGGTGTTCGGGCACATGGACTCCACGCTGACCCTGGTCGGCCCGGAGGGGCAGCGCGTACGGGCCACGGCTCCGCTGCCCGGCCCGTTCAACGTCGCCAACACCGTCGCCGCGATCGTCACGCTCGCCGCCGCCGGCCTCGACCCGCAGACCGCCGCCGACGGCGTCGCCGCGGTCCCCGGGGTCCCCGGCCGGCTGGAGCGGGTGGACGCGGGCCAGCCGTACCTCGCCGTCGTCGACTACGCGCACAAGACGGACGCCGTCGAATCGGTGCTGCGTGCGCTGCGCGAGGTCACCACCGGCCGGCTGCACATCGTGCTCGGCTGCGGCGGCGACCGCGACACCACCAAGCGCGCCCCGATGGGCGCCGCGGCAGCCCGGTTCGCCGACACCGCCGTGCTGACCTCCGACAACCCGCGCTCCGAGGACCCCCTCGCGATCCTCGCCGCGATGTTCGAGGGCGCCGTCTCCGTACCCGCCGAAGAGCGCGGCACGGTCCTCGTCGACGCCGACCGCGCCGCGGCCATCGCCGCCGCCGTCGCCCGGGCCGAGCCCGGCGACACGGTGCTCGTGGCCGGCAAGGGCCACGAGCAGGGCCAGGACACCGCGGGCGTCGTACGTCCCTTCGACGACCGCGCGGTGCTCCGCGCCGCGATCGAACGCCAGCAAGGCAGCAACGTCCCACAGGCCGAGGTGAACCAGTGATCGCCCTTTCCCTCGCCGAGATCGCCGACATCACCGGCGGGCGGCCCCACGACATACCGGATCCGTCCGTGCGGATCACCGGGCCCGTCGTCATCGACTCCCGCCACGTGGAGGCCGGCAGCCTGTTCGCCGCCTTCGCCGGCGAGCACGTCGACGGCCACGACTACGCCGAGCGCGCGGTCGCCTCCGGAGCCGCGGCCGTCCTCGCCGCCCGGCCCGTCGGCGTCCCCGCGATCGTCGTCGCCGATGTCGAGAAGGCCCTCGGCGCCCTCGCCCGCGCCGTCGTCGAGCGCCTCGGCACCGACGTGGTGGCCCTGACCGGCTCCGCCGGCAAGACCTCCACCAAGGACCTCATCGCCCAGGTGCTCCAGGCCCACGCACCCACCGTGTGGACCCCGGGCTCCCTCAACAACGAGATCGGCCTGCCGCTCACCGCGCTGCGCGCCACGGAGGAAACCCGGCACCTGGTGCTGGAGATGGGCGCCCGCGGCATCGGGCACATCGCCTACCTCACCGGCCTGACCCCGCCGCGCATCGGACTCGTCCTCAACGTCGGGACCGCCCACATCGGCGAGTTCGGTGGCCGCGAGCAGATCGCCCGGGCCAAGGGCGAGCTGGTCGAGGCCCTGCCGTCCGCGGCCGAGGGCGGAATCGCCGTCCTCAACGCCGACGACCCGCTGGTGCGCGCGATGTCCGCCCGGACGAAGGCCCGTACGGTGCTCTTCGGCGAGGCCGACGACGCCGACGTACGGGCCACCGAAGTCCGTATGACACCGGCGGGACAACCCTCCTTCACACTCCACACACCCACCGGGTGCGGCGAAGTGACCTTGCGCCTGTACGGTGAGCACCACGTGTCGAACGCGCTCGCCGCGGCCGCCGTCGCCCATGTACTGGGCATGTCCGTGGAGGAGATCGCCACCGCGCTCTCCGAGGCGGGCACCTTGTCCCGGTGGCGGATGGAGGTCACCGAGCGGGCGGACGGCGTGACGATCGTCAACGACGCCTACAACGCGAATCCCGAGTCCATGCGGGCCGCTCTGCGCGCGCTTGCCGCGATGGGCGGCGCCGCCAGGGCCGACGGGGGACGTACGTGGGCGGTGCTCGGTCCCATGGCCGAGCTCGGGGACGCATCGTTGGCCGAGCACGATGCGGTGGGACGGCTTGCCGTCCGGCTCAACGTGAGCAAGCTCGTCGCAGTCGGGGGCAGGGAAGCGTCCTGGCTGCAACTGGGCGCATATAACGAGGGTTCGTGGGGTGAGGAGTCGGTGGTCGTGTCCGACGCGCAGGCGGCGATCGACCTGTTGCGCAGTGAACTGCGCCCGGGTGACGTCGTGCTGGTGAAGGCTTCCAGGTCGGTCGGCCTGGAGCGGGTCGCTCTGGCGCTGCTGGCCGGCGGGGGCGAGGTCGCCGACCGATGAGGCAGATCCTGTTCGCCGGTGTCATCGGCATGTTCCTGACCGTGGTCGGCACGCCGCTGCTGATCAAGCTGCTGGCCCGCAAGGGCTACGGCCAGTTCATCCGCGACGACGGCCCCCGCGGCCACGCCGGGAAGAAGGGCACGCCCACCATGGGCGGCATCTCCTTCATCCTGGCGACGATCATCGCGTACGCCCTGACGAAGGTGATCACGGGCAGTCAGCCCACGTTCTCCGGCGTGCTGGTGCTCTTCCTGATGGCCGGCATGGGCCTCGTCGGCTACCTCGACGACTACATCAAGATCGTCAAGCGACGGTCGCTCGGTCTGCGGGCCAAGGCCAAGATGGCCGGCCAGCTGATCGTCGGCATCGCCTTCGCGGTGCTCGCGCTGCAGTTCAAGGACGCCCGCGGCAACGCCCCGGCCTCGACCAAGCTGTCGTTCGTCACGGACTTCGGCTGGTCGATCGGCCCGGTGCTGTTCGTGGTCTGGGCGCTGTTCATGATCCTGGCGATGTCCAACGGCGTGAACCTGACGGACGGTCTGGACGGCCTGGCCACCGGCGCCGCGGTGATGGTCTTCGGCGCCTACACGTTCATCGGCGTCTGGCAGTTCCAGGAGTCGTGCGCCAATGCGCAGACCCTGACGAACCCCAACGCATGCTTCGAGGTACGAGATCCGCTGGACCTCGCGATCGTCGCCTCCGCGCTGATGGGCGCCTGCTTCGGCTTCCTGTGGTGGAACACCTCGCCCGCCAAGATCTTCATGGGTGACACCGGCTCGCTGGCCCTCGGCGGCGCCCTCGCCGGTCTCGCGATCTGCTCCCGCACGGAGTTCCTGATCGCCCTCCTCGGCGGCCTCTTCGTCCTCATCACCATGTCGGTCGTCATCCAGGTCGGCTCCTTCAAGCTCACCGGGAAGCGCGTCTTCCGGATGGCCCCGCTGCAGCACCACTTCGAACTGAAGGGGTGGTCCGAGGTCCTGGTGGTGGTCCGGTTCTGGATCATCCAGGGCATGTGCGTGATCGTGGGTCTCGGACTCTTCTACGCGGGATGGGCAGCGGACAAGTGACGTCCTGGCAGGGCAAGAACATCACCGTCGCCGGTCTCGGCGTGAGCGGCATCAGCGCCGCCCGCGCCCTGGCCGGCCTCGGCGCATCGGTGACCGTGGTGGACGGCGGCGACAGCGAGGGCCACCGGGCCCGGGCCGCCGAACTCGGAGAGCTGGGCATCTCCGTACGGCTCGCGGACGCCGAGACGCTGCCCCAGGGCACCGACCTGGTCGTCACTTCGCCCGGCTGGAAGCCGGACAGCCCGCTCTTCGCGGCCGCCGCGGCGGCCGGCGTGGAGGTCGTGGGCGATGTCGAGATCGCCTGGCAGCTGCGCGGCCCGGACTCCGCCCCGTGGCTGGCGATCACCGGTACGAACGGCAAGACCACCACCACCCAGATGCTCGCGTCGATCCTGAAGGCCGCGGGCCTGAAGACCGCCGCCGTCGGCAACATCGGCACCCCGATCATCGACGTGGTGCTCGGCGAGGAGAAGTACGACGTACTCGCCGTCGAACTCTCCAGCTACCAGCTGCACTGGGCGCCCTCGCTGCGCGCCCATTCGGCGGCCGTGCTCAACCTGGCCCCCGACCACCTCGACTGGCACGGCTCGATGGAGGCGTACGCCGCCGACAAGGGCCGCATCTACGAGGGCAACACGGTGGCCTGCGTCTACAACGTCGCCGACCCCGCGACCGAGGCCCTGGTCGTCGAGGCGGACGTCGAGGAGGGCTGCCGGGCGATCGGCTTCACCCTCGGCGCCCCCGGCCCCTCCATGCTCGGCGTCGTCGACGGCATCCTCGTCGACCGCGCCTTCGTCGAGAACCGGCAGAAGAACGCCCAGGAGCTCGCCGAGGTCAAGGACGTCAACCCGCCGGCCCCGCACAACATCGCCAACGCGCTCGCCGCGGCGGCCCTGGCCCGCGCCTTCGGCGTCGCGCCGCGCGCGGTCCGCGACGGGCTGCGCAACTTCCGCCCCGACGCGCACCGCGTCGCGTACGTGGACGAGGTCGCCGAGGTCACGTACATCGACGACTCCAAGGCCACCAACACGCACGCCGCCGAGGCCTCCCTGGCCGCCTTCGAGCCCGTCGTGTGGATCGCCGGCGGCCTCGCCAAGGGCGCGACCTTCGACGAGCTCGTCCGGAAGTCGGCCAAGCAGCTGCGCGGCGTGGTGCTGATCGGCGCCGACCGGGCGCTGATCGCCGAGGCGCTGGCGCGACACGCCCCCGAGGTCCCGGTCGTCGACCTCGAGCGGACCGACACTGGGGCGATGCTCGCAGCGGTCCGGGAAGCGGCCCGGCTCGCAGAGCCCGGCGACACGGTTCTGCTGGCACCGGCCTGTGCCTCGATGGACATGTTCGCGAACTACAACAAGCGCGGGGACGCATTCGCGGACGCGGTGCGCGAACTGGCCGCCGAGAGCGCGTAGGCCCGGCCGGTCCGTTCCCAGGCCGCGAGTCCTCCCCGACCGGCTGCTCGCCCCGTACGAGTGGAGGGGAAGGTCACACATGCCGGCCAAGCAAGTGCTGCCCGGGCGGCGGCCGTCCGCCGCGAAGGCCGTCAAGTCCGTCAAGGACGCGAAGCCCGCGAGGTCCGCCAGGACGATCAAGGCGCAGGGCCGCAGGCGTCCGGCGGTGGGCGTGCGGCGGCCCGCCGGGCGCGGGCCGCTGGAGAGCGTCCGGCGTACGCAGCGGCAGCTGCGCAAGGCCTGGGACCGGCCCCTCACCGCGTATTACCTGATTTTCGGCAGCTCGCTGCTCATCACCGTGCTCGGCCTGGTGATGGTCTACTCGGCCTCGATGATCAAAGCGCTCCAGCTGGGCCTGGGAGACGCGTACTTCTTCAAGAAGCAGTTCCTGGCCGCCCTGATCGGTACCGGGCTGCTGCTGGTCGCCTCCCGGATGCCGGTCAAACTGCACCGGGCGCTGTCCTATCCCGTGCTCGCAGGAACCTTGTTCCTGATGGTCCTGGTCCAGGTCCC
Source organism: Streptomyces sp. NPDC031132 (assembly GCF_055570595.1). Classification (NCBI taxonomy): domain Bacteria; kingdom Bacillati; phylum Actinomycetota; class Actinomycetes; order Kitasatosporales; family Streptomycetaceae; genus Streptomyces; species Streptomyces sp. NPDC031132. The sequence goes on along the minus strand of NZ_JBVIGX010000002.1, from coordinate 112,408 downwards.
CGGGATAGGGGTGGCGATCAACGGCAACCAGAATTGGATCTCCCTTGGCGGTCCGTTCATGCTCCAGCCCAGTGAGTTCGGCAAGCTGGCACTGATCCTCTGGGGCGCCGACCTGCTGGCCCGCAAGGGCGACAAGGAGCTGCTGAGCCAGTGGAAGCACCTGCTGGTGCCGCTGGTCCCGGTGGCCTTCCTGCTGCTCGGGCTGATCATGCTGGGCGGGGACATGGGCACCGCGATGATCCTCGGGGCCATCCTGTTCGGCCTGCTGTGGCTGGCCGGAGCCCCGACGCGGATGTTCGTCGCGGTACTGGCGTTCGCGGGTGTGATCGTCGCACTGCTGATCAAGACCAGCCCGCACCGGATGGACCGGCTCGCCTGCATCGGCGCGACGGACCCCGGCCGGGGCGACCTGTGCTGGCAGGCCGTGCACGGGATCTACGCCCTCGCATCCGGTGGATGGTTCGGTTCCGGTTTGGGTGCCAGTGTGGAAAAATGGGGGCAACTGCCCGAAGCCCATACCGACTTCATCTTCGCCATCACCGGGGAGGAACTGGGTCTGGCAGGGACGCTGTCGGTACTCGCCCTGTTCGCGGCTCTAGGCTATGCGGGTATCCGCGTGGCCGGACGCACGGAGGACTCCTTCGTACGGTATGCCGCGGGAGGCGTGACCACCTGGATCACGGCCCAGGCCGTGATCAACATCGGTGCGGTGCTCGGTCTGCTGCCGATCGCCGGAGTCCCGCTCCCGCTGTTCTCGTACGGGGGGTCCGCGCTGCTGCCGACGATGTTCGCGGTCGGACTGCTCATCGCCTTCGCGCGGGAGGAGCCGGCGGCGCGCGCGGCGCTCGCGATGCGCCAGCCGAAGACCGGCTGGAAGCGGACCGGGCAGAGATGGAAGTCGATGAGACGGAGCGTCAAGAGGCGTCCGTCCGGAGAGCGGTGAATTTCGGTGCATGTCGTACTCGCCGGTGGGGGGACCGCCGGCCACATCGAGCCGGCGCTCGCCCTCGCGGACGCCCTGCGCAGGCAGGACCCTTCCGTGGGCATCACCGCCCTCGGCACGGAGCGCGGGCTCGAAACCCGCCTCGTGCCCGAGCGCGGCTATGAGCTGGGGCTGATCCCGGCCGTCCCGCTGCCCCGCAAGCCCACTCCCGAGCTGATCACCGTCCCCGGACGGCTGCGCGGCACGATCAAGGCCGCAGAGGAGATCCTGGAGCGCACCAAGGCCGACTGCGTCGTCGGCTTCGGCGGCTACGTGGCCCTGCCCGGCTACCTCGCCGCCAAGCGGCTCGGGGTGCCGATCATCGTCCACGAGGCCAACGCCCGGCCGGGACTGGCCAACAAGATCGGTTCCCGCTACGCGCACGCCGTCGCGGTCTCCACCCCCGACAGCAAGCTGCGCGGCGCCCGCTACGTGGGCATCCCGCTGCGCCGCAGCATCTCGACCCTGGACCGGGCCGCGGTCCGCCCGGAGGCGCGCGCCGCCTTCGGCCTGGACCCCAACCTGCCGACCCTGCTGGTCTCCGGCGGCTCGCAGGGCGCCCGCCGCCTCAACGAGACCATCCAGCAGGTCGCTCCGACCCTCCAGCGCTCCGGGATCCAGATCCTGCACGCGGTCGGCCCGAAGAACGAACTGCCGCGTGTCGACAACATGCCCGGGATGCCGCCGTATGTGCCGGTACCGTACGTGGACCGGATGGATCTCGCGTACGCCGCCGCCGACATGATGCTGTGCCGCGCGGGCGCGATGACCGTCGCCGAACTCTCCGCCGTCGGGCTGCCGGCCGCGTACGTCCCGCTGCCGATCGGCAACGGCGAACAGCGGCTCAACGCACAGCCGGTGGTCAAGGCCGGCGGCGGCCTGCTCGTCGACGACGCGGAACTGACGCCCGAGTGGGTGCTCAGCCAGGTCCTCCCGGTGCTCGCCGACCCGCACCGCCTGTACGAGATGTCCCGCGCCGCCGGCGAGTTCGGCCGCCGGGACGCCGACGAGCTGCTCGTCGGGATGGTGTACGAGGCGATCGCCGCCCACAGGAACCGCTAGCGCAGGAGGCACAGGAGTGGCCGGAGCGACCACCGCACAGCGCGGCAATCCCGGGCCCGCCCGGAAGGGCAAGGGCTCCGGCTCTCCCAAACCGCCCAAGCCGCCCAGGTCGTCGGGGCCCTCAGGGGGGTCCGGCCCGCGAGGCCCCGGTCTGCAGCGCCTCGTCCGGCGCATGCGGAACCGGGGCCGCGTGCTGCTCTGCCTCCTCGCCGCGGTGCTCCTCGTCGGGGGCGGCAGCTGGGTGCTCTACGGCTCCTCCTGGTTCCGCATCGAGAAGGTGACCGCAAGCGGAACCCGGGTGCTGACCCCCGAGCAGGTGCTGGCCGCCGCGGCCGTACCGGTCGGGGCGCCGCTGGTGACCGTGGACACCGACGAGATCGCGGACCGGGTCCGCAGCAGGCTGCCCCGCGTCGACTCGGTCGATGTGGTGCGCTCCTGGCCGCACGGAATCGGGCTGAAAGTAACGGAGCGCAAACCGGTCCTCCTCATCAAAAAGGACGCCAAGTTCGTGGAAGTGGACGCTTCGGGTGTGCGATTCGACACGGTTCCGAAAGCACCCGCGGGCGTTCCGGTCCTCGAATGGTCCGCGGCGCAGTCACCGAGCGGCCGCCGCTTCGACGAGGAGCGGCTGCTGCACGAGGCCGTGGGCGTCGCCGGAGACCTCCCCGAGACGGTCGCCAAGGAGACCGTGCAGGTCAAGGTGGGGTCGTACGACTCGGTCGTACTGGAGCTGACCCGGGGCCGGACCGTGGTGTGGGGCAGCGGCGAACAGGGCGGGGCGAAGGGCCGTGCGCTGACCGCCCTCCTGAAAGCGGCGCCCAAGGCTGACCACTTTGACGTGAGCGTCCCCACCGCCCCTGCGGTGTCCGGGAGTTGACGTCGGGTCGAACAGCGACGCACCCTGGTTGGCCACCGATACGGGTGATCACATAGGGTGAAAAGAAAAACGGGAGGTTCGGCGTGTTCGTTGAACACGCGCTACTTGTCGACTTAGTGTCCTGTTCGGAAGTCCATGGGATCCAGCAACAGGCACACTCTTAACCCTAAACTTCAGGGTTAGGGTTCGGGTCGGCGCGTTCGGACCGTCCCACATTTCGGCATCAGTCGTCGCAACGCAGGCCCGCGAGGCGGCGACACGTAACTCGAGGCGAGAGGCCTTCGACGTGGCAGCACCGCAGAACTACCTCGCAGTCATCAAGGTCATCGGTGTCGGCGGCGGTGGTGTCAATGCCATCAACCGAATGATCGAGGTCGGTCTCAAGGGCGTCGAGTTCATCGCCATCAACACGGACGCCCAGGCGCTGTTGATGAGCGACGCCGACGTCAAGCTCGACGTCGGCCGTGAACTCACCCGGGGCCTCGGCGCCGGCGCCAACCCGGCAGTCGGTCGCAAGGCGGCAGAGGACCACCGCGAGGAGATCGAGGAGGTCCTCAAGGGGGCCGACATGGTCTTCGTCACCGCCGGCGAGGGCGGCGGCACCGGCACCGGCGGCGCACCCGTCGTCGCCAACATCGCGCGCTCGCTCGGCGCCCTGACGATCGGTGTGGTCACCCGGCCGTTCACCTTCGAGGGCCGGCGCCGCGCGAACCAGGCGGAGGACGGCATCGCCGAGCTCCGCGAAGAGGTCGACACCCTCATCGTCATCCCCAACGACCGGCTGCTGTCCATCTCGGACCGCCAGGTCTCGGTCCTGGACGCTTTCAAGTCGGCCGACCAGGTCCTGCTCTCGGGTGTCCAGGGCATCACCGACCTCATCACCACCCCGGGTCTGATCAACCTCGACTTCGCCGACGTCAAGTCCGTGATGTCCGAGGCCGGCTCGGCCCTCATGGGCATCGGCTCCGCCCGCGGCGACGACCGCGCCGTGGCCGCCGCCGAGATGGCCATCTCCTCGCCGCTGCTGGAGGCGTCCATCGACGGCGCCCGCGGCGTGCTGCTCTCCATCTCCGGCGGCTCGGACCTCGGCCTCTTCGAGATCAACGAGGCCGCGCAGCTGGTCAGCGAAGCCGCCCACCCCGAGGCCAACATCATCTTCGGCGCCGTCATCGACGACGCGCTCGGCGACGAGGTACGGGTCACCGTCATCGCCGCCGGCTTCGACGGCGGACAGCCCCCGGCCCGCCGGGACAACGTCATCGGCGCCGCGTCCACCAAGCGCGAGGAGCCGGCCCCGGCGCCGGTCCGCGCTGCCGAGCCGGTGCGCCCGGCCTTCGGCGGACTGGGCACGGTCACCCCGCGCGAAGAGCCCCCGGCCCCGGTCGAGGCGGCTCCGGCCGAGGCCGCGGCCCCCGCGCCGCAGGTCCCGACGGCCCGGCCGTACCAGGACAGCCCGGCCGAGGAACTGGACGTTCCGGACTTCTTGAAGTGACGCTGGACCAGCACATCGAGAACGGCGCCCACTTCGCCTTCACCGACCGGTGGGGCGGGGTGAGCGCCGTTCCGTACGAGGAGCTCAATCTCGGCGGCGCGGTCGGAGACGACCCCACCGCCGTTCTCGCGAACCGGGCCGTCGCGGCCGGGGCCCTGGGCATCGAGCCGGACCACGTGGTCTGGATGAACCAGGTGCACGGCAAGGACGTGGCGGTGGTCCCCGGACCCTGGGGCGCCGCCGCCGACGTACCGGCGGTGGACGCGGTGGTGACCGCCCGCCGGGGGCTCGCCCTCGCGGTGCTCACCGCGGACTGCACCCCGGTCCTGCTGGCCGACCCCGTCGCCGGGGTCGCGGGAGCGGCCCACGCGGGCCGGCCCGGGCTGGTCGCCGGGGTCGTGCCCGCCGCGGTGGAGGCGATGGTCTCCCTCGGGGCCGAGCCGGGACGGATCATCGCCCGGACCGGCCCCGCGATCTGCGGCCGCTGCTACGAGGTGCCGGCCGAGATGCGGGCCGCGGTCGCCGAGGCGGTACCGGCCGCCTACGGCGAGACGAGTTGGGGGACGCCGTCCGTCGACGTGGTCGCCGGGGTGCACGCCCAGCTCGCGGAGGCGGGGGTGGTGAACGTGCACCGCTCGCCGGTCTGCACACTGGAGTCGCGGGACCACTTCTCGTACCGCCGCGACCGGGTGACCGGACGGCTTGCCGGATATGTCTGGTTGACAGCGATTTCCCGGGGGACGACCCCCGGACCCCCGGGGGAAAAGAAGAATGACGGACCGTAAGTCGGAGCTCGCGGAGAACCTCGCGCGGGTGGAGGAACGTATCTCGTCCGCCTGCGCGGCCGCGGGACGCGGACGGGACGAGGTGACGCTCATCGTCGTCACCAAGACCTACCCCGCGAGCGACGTACGACTGCTGGCGGACCTGGGGGTCCGTCATGTGGCGGAGAATCGCGACCAGGATGCCGCCCCCAAGGCCGCGGCCTGCGCGGATCTGCCGCTCAGCTGGCATTTCGTGGGCCAGTTGCAGACGAACAAAGTCCGTTCCGTGGCGGGATACGCGCATGTGGTGCAGTCGGTCGACCGGCCGAAGCTCGTCACCGCGCTCTCGGCGGCCGCGGAGGGAGCCGGACGCGAACTCGGCTGCCTCGTACAGATCGCCCTCGACGCCGAGTCGGGGGAGCGCGGGACCCGGGGCGGCGCCGCTCAGGAGCAGCTCGCCGAACTCGCGGACCTCGTGGCCGGGGCGCCCGGACTGCGGATCGACGGTGTGATGACCGTGGCTCCGCTGGCAGGGCCCTACGCGGGACGCGAACAGGCCGCTTTCGAGCGGCTGGTGGAATTGTCATCCCGCCTGCGCGCGGACCATCCGACTGCCACGATGGTGTCGGCCGGGATGAGTGCAGACCTGGAACAGGCCGTTGCGGCCGGTGCGACACATGTACGCGTCGGCACTGCGGTACTCGGCGCGAGACCCCGGCTCGGGTAACGTCGCGAAGAAAGTCGGACCACAGCAGAAAATATGGTCATTACCGCTGATGGGCGGACGGACCACGTGGATCGCGGGCAGTTGGTGACTTTGGTGACACAGCGACACACCTGCGACAGGGCGATCCACCACAGAGCGGAGGACTCAGAGAATGGCCGGCGCGATGCGCAAGATGGCGGTCTACCTCGGCCTCGTGGAGGACGACCGGTACGACAACCCGGGGTACGACCCCGACGACGAGTTCGAGCCCGAGCCGGAACCGGAGCGGGATCGCCGGCGCCAGCAGCCCGTGCACCAACCGCCCGTAACGGACGAACCGGTACGAATTGCCCAGCCTCCGGCGCAACGGGAACCCATCCCATTGCCGGTGGAAAACGGACGTCCTGCGCGAATCGCCCCCGTGGCATCCATCACACCTGAACGCTCGAACCTGGAGAAGAACGCCCCCGTGATCATGCCCAAGGTCGTCTCCGAGCGGGAGCCGTACCGCATCACGACGCTGCACCCCCGGACCTACAACGAGGCCCGTACCATCGGGGAACACTTCCGTGAGGGCACTCCGGTGATCATGAACCTCACGGAGATGGACGACACGGACGCGAAGCGACTTGTCGACTTCGCCGCCGGCCTCGTCTTCGGTCTGCACGGCAGCATTGAACGCGTGACACAGAAGGTGTTCCTGCTGTCGCCTGCTAACGTCGATGTCACGGCGGAGGACAAGGCCCGCATCGCGGAGGGCGGGTTCTTCAACCAAAGCTAGACCGATCCGTCAGACACGGGGCCGGGGACAGAGCGAGAGCAGGGGAGAGGGAAGCGCGGGATGGGCGTTGCACTGCAGGTGGTGTACATCGCGCTGATGTGCTTCCTCATCGTGCTGATCTTCCGACTGGTGATGGACTACGTCTTCCAGTTCGCACGTTCATGGACACCCGGCAAGGCGATGGTGGTCGTCCTTGAGGCCACCTACACTGTCACCGATCCACCGCTCAAGCTTCTCCGGCGATTCATTCCGCCGTTGCGTCTCGGGGGCGTGGCACTCGACCTGTCCTTCTTCGTTCTGATGATCATCGTTTACATCCTCATCAGTTTCGTGAGCACCGCTGCGAGAAGCGTGTGAACGATGAGCTTCCCCGCAGGCGCGGGGACAGTCCCGATACGGTCCTGCCGACTGCCGACGACTACGTAGAGGTGAAGAAGACATGCCGCTGACTCCCGAGGACGTGCGGAACAAGCAGTTCACGACCGTCCGCCTCCGAGAAGGCTATGACGAGGACGAGGTCGATGCCTTCCTCGACGAGGTCGAGTCCGAACTGACGCGCCTGCTGCGCGAGAACGAGGACCTGCGCGCCAAGCTGGCCGCCGCCACGCGTGCCGCCGCGCAGAACCAGCAGCAGCAGGGCATGCGCAAGCCGGAACCCCAGGACCAGCGCGGCCCCGGCGGCCCCGGTGCCCCCGTGCCCGCGGCCATATCCGGCCCGCCGGCGCAGCAGGGCCCGCCGCAGATGGGCCCGCCGCAGCTGCCGGGCGGCCAGCCGCAGCTTCCGGCCGGCCCCGGTGGACACGGACCGCAGGGTCCGGGCGGTCCGGGCCCGATGGGCGGCCCCATGCACACCATGGGCGGCCAGCAGCAGATGGGCCAGCAGGGCATGGGCCAGCAGTCCATGGGCGGCCAGAACCCGCTCGGCCAGCAGATGCAGCCCATGGGCCAGCAGATGCAGCCGATGGGGCAGCAGATGCAGCCCATGGGTCAGCCGATGCACCAGCAGCAGCCGCAGCTCCCGCAGCAGGGCCCCGGTGGCGACAGCGCCGCCCGCGTCCTGTCGCTGGCGCAGCAGACCGCCGACCAGGCGATCGCGGAGGCCCGCTCCGAGGCCAACAAGATCGTCGGCGAGGCGCGCAGCCGTGCCGAGGGCCTGGAGCGGGACGCCCGTGCCAAGGCCGACGCGCTGGAGCGGGACGCGCAGGAGAAGCACCGCGTCGCGATGGGCTCCCTGGAGTCCGCCCGCGCCACGCTGGAGCGCAAGGTCGAGGACCTGCGGGGCTTCGAGCGTGAGTACCGTACGCGTCTGAAGTCCTACCTGGAGTCGCAGCTGCGCCAGCTGGAGACCCAGGCGGACGACTCCCTCGCCCCGCCGCGCAACCCGGCCGGTCCGGCGCTGCCGCCGTCGCCGACGCCGTCGATGGCTCCGGCCGGAGCGATGGGGCACTCGATGGGCGCTCCGTCGCCCATGGGCGGTCCCTCGCCGATGGGTGGCCCGTCCCCGATGGGCGGCCCCTCGTACGGTGGTCAGCAGCAGATGTCTCCCGCGATGACGCAGCCGATGGCTCCGGTGCGGCCGGCCGGTCCGCAGCCGATGCAGCAGGCGCCGTCGCCGATGCGGGGCTTCCTGATCGACGAGGACGACAACTAGGCGCCGCTCGCCAGTCGGCGGCAGTCGCTTCACGGGCCGGGCCCGGTTCCCCTACGGGGGCACCGGGCCCGGCCCGTTTTGCGTCCCGCCACCGTCGCGCGGCGCCATCTGTGAGCGGGCCGGTAGCCGGGTTCCGCTGCGCGGAGCCGTCTCCCCGCCCCGCCCGTTCTCCGTTTCCTGGGGCTCCGCCCCAGATCCCGTGCAGAGAGAAACGGCTGTGGCCCGGCACCCCCGTGGGGGCGCCGGGCCACAGGGGGCCGGGAGGGTTACGCCTTGCGGAGGCGGAACTCCAGGGACAGGGACTCGTCGGTGAACGGTTCCCCGTACGTGGTGTCGGCGTTGCCGGTGGCGAAGTCCGTGGACAGGACCTCGTCCGCGATGAGGGTCGCGTGGTCGGTCAGGGCGGTGGTGACTTCCGGGTCGGAGGAGGACCAGCGCAGGGCGATGCGGTCCGCGACGTCCAGGCCGGAGTTCTTGCGGGCCTCCTGGATCAGGCGGATCGCGTCACGGGCCAGGCCCGCCAGCCGCAGTTCCGGGGTGATCTCCAGGTCGAGGGCCACCGTGGCGCCGGAGTCGGAGGCCACCGACCAGCCCTCGCGGGGGGTCTCGGTGATGATGACCTCCTCCGGGGTGAGGGAGATCTCCTCGCCGTTCAGCGAGATGGTCGCCGAGCCGGAGCGCAGCGCCAGCGACAGCGCCGCGGCGTCGGCCGCGGCCACGGCCTTGGCGACGTCCTGGACGCCCTTGCCGAAGCGCTTGCCCAGCGCCCGGAAGTTCGCCTTGGCGGTGGTGTCGACGAGCGAGCCGCCGACCTCGGAGAGGGAGGCCAGGGAGGAGACGTTCAGCTCTTCGGTGATCTGGGCCTGGAGGTCGGCGGAGAGGGCGTCGAAGCCCACCGCGCCGACCAGGGCGCGGGACAGCGGCTGGCGGGTCTTGACCCCGGACTCGGCGCGCGTGGCGCGGCCCAGCTCCACCAGACGCCGGACCAGCAGCATCTGCTGCGAGAGGGTCGGGTCGATGGTCGCCGTGTCCGCCTGCGGCCAGGTGGAGAGGTGGACGGACTGGGGGGCGTCGGGGGTGACCGGGACGATCATGTCCTGCCAGACCCGCTCCGTGATGAAGGGGGTCAGCGGGGCCATCAGGCGGGTGATCGTCTCCACGACCTCGTGGAGGGTGCGCAGGGCCGCCGTGTCGCCCTGCCAGAAGCGGCGGCGTGAGCGGCGCACGTACCAGTTGGAGAGGTCGTCGACGAACGCGGACAGGAGTTTGCCGGCGCGCTGGGTGTCGTAGGACTCCATCGCCTCGGTGACCTCGACGACGAGGGTGTTCAGCTCGGAGAGCAGCCAGCGGTCCAGGACCGTGCGCTCCGCGGGGGCCGGGTCGGCCGCCGACGGGGCCCAGGCGGAGGTGCGGGCGTACAGGGCCTGGAAGGCGACCGTGTTCCAGTACGTCAGGAGGGTCTTGCGGACGACTTCCTGGATGGTGCCGTGGCCGACGCGGCGGGCGGCCCAGGGGGAGCCGCCGGCCGCCATGAACCAGCGCACCGCGTCCGCGCCGTGCTGGTCCATGAGCGGGATGGGCTGGAGGATGTTGCCCAGGTGCTTGGACATCTTGCGGCCGTCCTCGGCGAGGATGTGGCCCAGGCAGACCACGTTCTCGTAGGAGGACTGGTCGAAGACCAGGGTGCCGACCGCCATCAGCGTGTAGAACCAGCCGCGGGTCTGGTCGATGGCCTCCGAGATGAACTGCGCCGGGTAGCGCTTCTCGAAGATCTCCTTGTTCTTGTACGGGTAGCCCCACTGCGCGAACGGCATCGAGCCCGAGTCGTACCAGGCGTCGATGACCTCCGGCACGCGCACCGCCTCCAGCGAGCAGCCCTCGGCCGTGCAGGTGAAGGTGACGTCGTCGATGTACGGGCGGTGCGGGTCCAGGGAGGAGAGGTCCTGGCCGGTCAGCTCGCTCAGCTCGGCGCGCGAGCCGATGCAGGTGAGGTGGTTCTCCTCGCACCGCCAGATCGGCAGCGGGGTGCCCCAGTACCGGTTGCGCGAGAGCGCCCAGTCGATGTTGTTGTTCAGCCAGTCACCGAAGCGGCCCTGCTTGACCGAGTCCGGGAACCAGTTCGTCTTCTCGTTCTCCCGCAGCATCGCGTCCTTGACCGCGGTGGTGCGGATGTACCAGGACGGCTGCGCGTAGTACAGCAGCGCGGTGTGGCAGCGCCAGCAGTGCGGATAGCTGTGCTCGTACGCGATGTGCTTGAAGAGCAGGCCGCGCGCGTCGAGGTCGGCGGTCAGCTTCTCGTCGGCCTTCTTGAAGAAGACGCCGCCGACCAGCGGGACCTCCTCCTCGAAGGTGCCGTCGGGGCGGACCGGGTTCACGACGGGCAGGCCGTACGCGCGGCAGACCGCGAGGTCGTCGGCGCCGAAGGCGGGGGACTGGTGGACCAGACCGGTGCCGTCCTCGGTCGTGACGTACTCGGCGTTCACGACGTAGTGGGCCGGAGCCGGGAACTCCACGAGGTCGAAGGGACGCTCGTACGTCCAGCGCTCCATCTCCTTGCCCGTGAAGGTCTGGCCGGTGGCCTCCCAGCCCTCGCCGAGGGACTTCTCCAGCAGCGGCTGGGCGACGACCAGCTTCTCGGTGCCGTTCGTGGCGACGACGTACGTGACCTCGGGGTGGGCCGCGACCGCCGTGTTGGACACCAGGGTCCAGGGGGTGGTCGTCCAGACCACGAGGGCCGCCTGGCCGGCGAGCGGGCCGGAGGTCAGCGGGAAGCGGACGTAGACCGAGGGGTCGACGACGGTCTCGTAGCCCTGCGCCAGCTCGTGGTCGGAGAGGCCGGTGCCGCAGCGCGGGCACCAGGGGGCGACGCGGTGGTCCTGGGTGAGCAGGCCCTTGTTGAAGATCTCCTTCAGCGACCACCACACGGACTCGACGTACTCGGGATCCATCGTCCGGTACGCGTCGTCCAGGTCGACCCAGTAGCCCATCCGGGTCGTGAGCTCGGTGAACGCGTCGGTGTGGCGGGTCACCGACTCGCGGCACTTGGCGTTGAACTCGGCGATGCCGTACGCCTCGATGTCCTGCTTGCCGTTGAAGCCCAGCTCCTTCTCGACGGCGAGCTCGACGGGCAGGCCGTGGCAGTCCCAGCCGGCCTTGCGGGCCACGTGGTAGCCGCGCATGGTGCGGAACCGGGGGAAGACGTCCTTGAAGACGCGCGCCTCGATGTGGTGGGCACCGGGCATGCCGTTCGCGGTGGGCGGGCCCTCGTAGAAGACCCACTCGGGCCGGCCCTCGGACTGCTCCAAGGTCTTGGCGAAGGTCTTGCTCTCGCGCCAGAAGTCGAGAACGGCGTGCTCGAGGGCGGGCAGGTCGACCTGGGCGGGTACCGGGCGGTACTGCGGCGGTGTGGTCATGAGGCTGAACTCTTCCTCCGGCGGGATGTCACTTCCGTCGGAGGGACGAGAGCCAGCCCTGAGAATCCAGGACGCCTGCTCCCGCGGTACCACCCTCCTTGGCCGCCGGACGGATCCGGTGGCCCCCTCATTGGGGTGCGAAGCCGGTTCTACTCGCCGTTGCCGGCCCCTGGGGACCCGTACGGCTTTCTTCCGGCGGCTCGGGGGTGATCCTTCGCATCGCGCTCGCCCCCGGGCTCTCACCGTCCCCGGGTCGCTCCTGGCTGCGTCCGACGCTACTCGTCCCCGTCCATGCCTTTCGCTGGGCCCAGTGTACGGGGCGGGGGCGCGCTCGGCAGACCGGTTTGCGCGGGGTCGGGGAGCGGGTTGCGGCGGGGCCCGGGACCGGGTGCGGGGCGGTGGCCGGACGGGGGCGTGGCATGACCCGAACGGGCCGATGGGCCGGTCCGGGCTCCGGTGTGACGGGTGGGGCGGATTACCGGGCTCCCTGATGGGCACAACGGATGCAGGTTGGCATCGATGGACGCGTGCCCCGTTGCCGCGAGGCCGGAGTCGATTTATCGTTCCGGCACGATTCGCGCGCAAGATCACAGTATGTGAAGGGGCCGCGGCCATGGTGGCGAAGAAGACCGCCGACAGAACTGCCGAGAAGGCTGTCGGAAAGGCCGCCGGGCAGGCGACGTCGGCCGAGAAAGCGGCTCCGGCCCGGAAGGCGACCGCTGTCGGGAAGAAGGCCGCGAAGCCGGCGGCCGGGACGGCGGTGAATTCGGTGAACTCGGTGAAGCCGGCCAAACCGGTGAAGGTGGCAACCAAGGCGACCAAAGCGGCCGAGGTGACCACGGCGGCGGCCAAGACGGCGGTGAAGTCGGCGGCCAAGACGGCCGAGAAGGCGCCCGCCGAGAAGACGGCGGCCAAGAAGGCTCCGGCCAAGAAGGCGGTGGCCAAGAAGGCGGCCGCCGGGAAGACCCCGGCCGGGAAGACCTCGGCCGTGAACACGACGGTCGTCGACGAGGTGGCCGCGAAGAAGGCGACCGGCGTCGGGAAGACGACCGCGAGGAAGGCCACGGCCAAGGCGGCCGGGGCCGAGGGGGCGGCGCACGCCGCGCAACAGACGGGAGCCCGGAAAGTGGTTGCCAAGAAGAGCACCGGCACGGCCAGGAAGACGGCTGCGGCCGCGACCAGCGGCCTGCCGAAGGCCAGGGCCACGGCGGGCCTGGCGCCGGGCGAGCTGGCCGTACGGCCCGGCGAGGACCCCTGGACCCCGGCGGAGGTGGCCGAGGCGCGCAGCGAGCTGCAGAGCGAGGTCCTGCGGGTGCGGGACGAGCTGCAGGCCTCCGACGAGGCCATCTCGGGGCTCATGCGGGACTCCGGCGACGGCGCGGGCGACGACCAGGCCGACACGGGCACCAAGAACATCACCCGGGAGTCCGAGCTGGCCCTCGCCGCGAACGCCCGCGAGATGCTCGAACAGACCGAGCGGGCCCTGGAGCGGCTGGACGCGGGCACGTACGGGCTCTGCGAGAACTGCGGCCAGCCCATCGGCAAGGCCAGGATGCAGGCGTTCCCGCGGGCGACGCTGTGCGTGGACTGCAAGCAGAAGCAGGAGCGGCGGCACTGAGCGGGCGCTGAGACGGCACGGGCCGGGCTGCCGCCACAGGCGGACCCTGACGTACTCTCGTGTCTCGTCAGGGTCCAGGGACCTGGCAGGGCTGTGTCGTCGGCAACCTGGTTCGAGCTAGTCGAGGGACTCACGTGGCAGAGGCGGAGAGCATCATCGGTACGCCGGAGGTCGGGGACGACGCCCAGCCGGAGTCCGTCGAGCCCAAGGGGCGTCGGCGGATCGTCGCGCTGCTCGTCGTAGCGGTGCTCGCCTACCTGCTCGACTTCGGCAGCAAGATGCTGGTCGTCGCGAAGCTGGAGCACCAGCCGCCGATCCGGATCATCGGCGACCTGCTGAAGTTCGAGGCGATCCGCAACCAGGGCGCCGCCTTCGGCTTCGGCGAGGCCTTCACCGTCATCTTCACCTGCATCGCGGCCACCGTGATCATCGTGATCGTACGGCTGGCCCGGAAGCTCTACAGCCTGCCGTGGGCGATCGCGCTGGGCCTGCTGCTGGGCGGTGCGCTGGGCAATCTCACCGACCGCATCTTCCGTTCGCCGGGGGTGTTCCGGGGAGCCGTCGTCGACTTCATCGCGCCCGCCCATTTCGCGGTCTTCAACCTCGCGGACTCGGCGATCGTGTGCGGCGGCATCCTGATCGTGCTGCTCTCGTTCAAGGGGCTGGACCCGGACGGCACGGTCCACAAGGACTGATCGCGGGAAAGCTGCGCTGCCGAGTCCTGCATACTCGACAGGTGAGTACGATTCCCGAGATCCGCACCCTGCCCGTTCCCGATGGCCTCGAGGGCGAGCGCGTCGACGCCGCCATCGCCCGTATGTTCGGTTTTTCCCGGACGAAGGCGGCCGAGCTCGCCGCCGCGGGGAAGGTGTCGGTCGACGGCAGCGTCGTCGGGAAGTCCGAGCGCGTGCACGGCGGCGCCTGGCTCGAAGTCGAGATGCCCGCGCCGCCGCGGCCGGTCGAGCTCGTCGCCGAGCCCGTCCCGGGCATGGAGATCGTCCATGACGACGACGACATCGTCGTCATCATGAAGCCGGTGGGCGTCGCCGCGCACCCGAGCCCCGGCTGGACCGGCACCACCGTCATCGGCGGCCTCGCCGCCGCCGGCTACCGGATCTCCACCTCCGGCGCCTCCGAGCGCCAGGGCATCGTGCACCGCCTGGACGTCGGCACGTCCGGCCTGATGGCCGTCGCCAAGTCCGAGCGCGCGTACACCTCGCTGAAGAACCAGTTCCGCGAGCGGGTCGTGGACAAGCGCTACCACGCGCTCGTACAGGGCCACCCGGACCCGATGAGCGGCACCATCGACGCCCCGATCGGCCGCCACCCCAGCGCGGACTACAAGTGGGCCGTGACGCAGGAGGGCAAGCCCTCCGTCACCCACTACGACCTGATCGAGGCCTTCCGCGCGGCCTCGCTGCTCGACATCAAGCTCGAGACCGGGCGTACGCACCAGATCCGCGTGCACATGTCCGCGCACCGGCACCCGTGCGTCGGCGACCTCACGTACGGCGCCGACCCGACCGTCGCGAAGCGGCTGGGTCTGACCCGGCAGTGGCTGCACGCGGTGCGGCTCGGCTTCGAGCACCCGTCGGACGGCCAGTGGGTCGAGTTCGAGAGCACCTACCCGGCGGACCTCCAGCACGCGCTGGACGTGATCCGGGCCGAGAGCGAGTGACGGCCGGCGCGGCCTTTGCGGTTCGGGTCGCGGTGGGGGAGGCCGACCTGGCGGCCTGCCGTGCGGTCCGGGCGGAGGTGTTCGTGGTCGAGCAGTCCGTTCCGGAGACGATCGAGTACGACGCGTACGACGCGGTCGCGGTGCACGTGCTGGCCGTGGGGCCGGACGGGGAGCCGCTGGGCACCGGGCGACTGCTGCACGGGCCTGCGGCGCTGGGCAAGACGGGCGGCGACGTGACGGTCGGCTCGCTCGGGCGGCTGGCCGTACGCAAGGCCGCGCGCGGGCTGGGCGTGGGGGTGGCGCTGGTGCGGGCCATCGAGGCGGAGGCCGTTCGTCTGGGCCTGACGGCCGTGGACCTGGGCGCGCAGACGCATGCGGTCGGCTTCTACGCCGGGCTGGGGTACGTGGCGTACGGGCCGGAGTTCGAGGACGCGGGCATCCCGCACCGGGCGATGCGGCGCAGCCTGCCGTAGCCGGCCCGGTGCCGGAGCGGGGGCCCTGCGGGGCCGTCCCCGCCCCGCGCTTCCACCGTTCCCCGGGCCCTGCCCGGACCCGCGTCTCGAACGCCGGCGGCGCCGGAACGGGCCCGTCACGTGCTGCGGAGGCTGCGGACGTCCAGGTGGCGCAGGACCCGGTCCACGATCTCCGGATCCGCGCCGGGCTCGCTGCGCGCCGAAAGCACCTCGTGCCGCGCCGCCGACATCATCTCCCGCTGGATCCGCTGGACGTCCCGGATCCGCTCCACCCGCTTCGCGTACGCCTCCCGCCGCTCCTCGTCGACCATGTCGGGGCTGATCCTGGCCCCCACGTCGTACGCCCGCCGGTACAGCACCTCCACCAGGTCCTCCGGGAGGTCCTCGACCTCCTCGATCTCCTTCAGCCGCCGCTTCGCCGCCTTCGCCGCGCGGATCGCCAGCTGCCGCTCCGTCTCCCGCTCGGCATCCTCGTCCGCCTCCACCCCCAGCGTCCGCACCAGCCACGGCAGCGTCAGCCCCTGGCACACCAGCGTCACCATGATCACGGCGAAGGCGATGAAGATGATCTGGTCGCGCCCCGGAAACGGCGCCCCGCCGTCGACCCTCAGCGGAATGGCCAGCGCCAGCGCCACCGAGGCCACCCCGCGCATCCCGGCCCACCACATCACCACGCTCTCCCGCCAGCTCAGCGGGATCTCCTCGGCGTAGTCGCGCCGCGTGTGCAGCCGCTTGGCCAGCCACCCGGCCGGCAACAGCCACATCAGCCGTACGCCGACCACCACCGCGATCACGGCGGCCGCCCACCCGGCCATCTCCAGCTCGCGGCCGCGGGCGACGCCGAACACGTTGTGCAGCTCCAGCCCGATCAGCCCGAAGGCCACGCCCGTGACCAGCGTGTCCACGACCTCCCAGAAGGTGTGCCCGGCGAGGCGCCCCAGCACGTCGTCCGCGTCGGTCGCGTACTCGGAGAGGAACAGGGCCGTCGTCAGCACGGCCAGCACCCCGGACCCCTTGAACTCCTCGGCCACCACGTACGCCACGAACGGCACCAGCAGCGTCAGCCCGATCTGCAGCGTGGCGTCGCCGAGCCGCCCCATGAGCGCGTTGGCGGCCCAGCCCAGACCGAGCCCGACGGCGACGGCGACCACGGCGGAGAGCACGAACTCCCCCAGCGCGTCCGGCCAGGAGAAGCTGCCGCTGACCGCGGCGGCGATGGCCACGTGGTAGAGCACGATCGCGGTGACGTCGTTGAACAGGCCCTCGCCCTCCAGGATCGACACCATGCGGCGCGGCAGCCCGAGCGATCCGGCGACGGCGGTCGCGGCGACGGGGTCGGGCGGGGCCACGAGCGCACCGAGCGCGAGGGCGGCGGCCAGCGGCAGCCCGGGGACGACGGCGTACGCGACGGCGCCGACGGCGGCGGTCGTGACGAACACGAGGGCCACGGCGAGCAGGAGGATCGGCCGGACATTGGCGGCGAACTGCCGCCACGAGGTGCGCTGCACCGAGGCGTAGAGCAGCGGGGGCAGCACGAGCGGCAGGATGAACTCGGGCGGGATGTCGACATTCGGCACGGCCGGCACCAGCGCGAGCGCGATCCCGACGATGGTCATCAGGACGGGCGCGGGCAGCTTGAGCCGATCCCCGAGCGGCACGCTGACCACGGCCCCGAGCAGGAGTACGAACAGAAGAGCAAGCTGATCCACTCCCCCACCCTGCCGTACTGCCGGCCGCGGCAACCCGCGCCCCGTCGAAGCCTCGCCCGCCTGGCGGCTCCCACCCGCTGCCGGGGCCCCGGCCCGGCGGGGGCCGCGCCCTGCCTCGGGGGCGGCCCCCGGAGCCCGACGTGCGGCGCCGCCGCGCGAGCGGGCTCCGGGCTGCGCCCGGGCATCGCGTACGGGGGGACCCGGGCGGGGTCAGACCTCGTAGCGGGACGGGGCGAAGAGGGAGAGGTTCGAGGCGATCCATGACGACGTGTGCGCGAGGCCCTCCGTCAGGGAGACCTCCGGCTTCCAGCCCGCCCACTGCCTCGCCCGGGAGTTGTCCGACAGCAGGCGCTGGACCTCGCTGCCCGCAGGGCGGAGGCGGGTCTCGTCCACCACGACGCGGGCGTCGCGGCCCGACGCCTTGATCAGGGCCTCTGCCAGGACGCCGATCGAGATCTCCTGGCCCGTGCCGAGGTTGACCACCTCGCCCAGTGCCCGGTCGCATTCCGCCACCGCGAGGAAGCCCTCCGCCGTGTCCGTCACGTACGTGAAGTCCCGGGTGGGGGAGAGGGAGCCGAGGCGGATCTCCTGCGCGCCCGCGTGCAGCTGCGCCAGGATCGTCGGGATCACGGCGCGCGCCGACTGGCGGGGGCCGTACGTGTTGAACGGCCGGACCACCGTCACCGGCAGCTCGAACGCGTGGTGGAACGACAGCGCCATCATGTCCGCGCCGATCTTCGACGCCGAGTACGGGGACTGCGGCTGAAGCGGGTGGGTCTCGGAGATCGGGGCCGTCAGGGCCGTCCCGTAGACCTCGCTCGTGGAGGTGTGGACCAGGCGCCGCACCCCGTGTCGGCGGCAGGCCTCCGCCATGTTCTCCGTGCCGGTCACATTCGTCTGGACGTACGCGCCCGGCGAGGCGTAGCTGTACGGGATCCCGATCAGCGCCGCCAGGTGGAACACCGTGTCGCAGCCCTCCACCGCGTCGCTGACCCGGCCCGCGTCGCGGATGTCGCCCGCCCACATCTCCACCGGGCCGTCGGGGTCCGCGAGGTACCGCGCCAGGTTGCCCTTCTCCGCGTACGGCTTGTAGTGGACGAAGGCGCGGACCCGGGCGCCACGGGCCACCAGCAGGTCGACCAGGGTGGACCCGATGAACCCCTCGGCTCCGGTGACGAGCACGGTGCGGTCGGTCCAGGTGTTCATATGCGCTCCAGGGTGGGAAGGGCGACGCCGGCCACGCGGAGGACCTCCGCGGCCAGCAGTTCGGCGGCCCGGGCGTGCGGGCCGGGGTCGGCGGCGCCGGCCATCGCGGACAGCCGGGCCGGGTCGGCCAGCAGGGGGCCGAGCAGGACGGCCAGCCGGTCGGCCGTGGTTTCGGCGTCCGGCAGCAGCAGGCCCGCTCCCGCGTCCGACAGGACCCGGGCGTTGTGGGTCTGGTGGTCACCGGGGGCGTGGGGGTACGGCACGAGCAGGGCCGGGACGCCGGTCGCCGCCAGCTCGGCCACCGTCGCGGACCCGGCCCGGCACACCACCAGGTCGGCGGCCGCGTACACGAGGTCCATCCGGTCCAGGTACGGCACGGCCCGGGCGATCCGCTGCCCGCCGCAGGCGGCGAGATCGGCGGCGGTGTCCGGCAGCGCCTGCGGGCCCGTCTTGATCAGCAGCTGTACGTCGTCCCGCCCCTGCCAGAGCCCGGCCAGCCCGACCGCGGCCGCGGTGAGCCGGGCGGCGCCCAGGCTGCCGCCGTTGAAGACGACCAGGCGGCGGCCGTCGGGGACGTACAGGGCCCGCCGGGCCTCCGCGCGCAGGGCCGCGCGCTCCGGGCGCGACAGGTCCGCCAGTCGCGCGAGGGCCGCGGAGATCGGCATTCCGGTGGTCAGGGCATGCGCCCCGCCCGCCAGATGGGCCCGGCTGCGGTCGAAGGCCACGGCGATGTGCGGGGTGAGCCGGGCCGCGAACTGGTTGGCGCGGCCCGGCACCGCGTTGGACTCGTGGATGACGGCCGGCAGCCCCGCCATGCGGGCCCCGAGCACGGCCGGCGCACTCGGGTAGCCGCCCATGCCGACGACGGCGTGCGCACCCTGGGCCCTGATCACCGACCGGGCCTGCGTGGCCGAGCGCAGCAGCGCGGCGGGCAGCAGATAGCGCTTCGCGCCGAGCGACGGATCGAACGGGATCATGTCGACGGTGTGCAGGCGGTACCCGGCGCCCGGGATCAGCTCGGTCTCCAGGCCCCGCTCGGTCCCGATGAACGAGACCACGGCACCGGGGACGGCCGCGCGCAGCGCCTCGGCGAGAGCGAGCCCGGGATAGATGTGGCCGCCGGTGCCGCCCGCGCCGATCACGACCGACAGGGGCGGCCTTCCTTGCGTGTCTCGTGTGCCTCTTGTGCCTTGTGTGGTCATGGACGCACCTTCCCGGTGCGTCCTAAGAACGTTCTAAGAGGTTCTCTCAGAACCGTTTGGCAGGCTTTGCCCATGAGCAGCACGAGTGCGCACGCGAGCGGGCAGCGGATCCTGGTCGTGGACGACGAGCCCGAGGTCCGGGCCGCCGTCCAGGACGGGCTGGCCGTCGAGGGGTACGAGGTTCGGGGAGCCGGCGACGGGCTGGCCGCGCTGTCGGAGGTGGCCGGCTGGCAGCCCGACGCGGTGGTGCTCGACGTGATGATGCCCGTGCTGGACGGACTCGGGGTCTGCCGGCAGCTGCGCGCGCTGGGCGACCGTACGCCCGTACTCGTCCTGACCGCGCTGGACTCGGTGAGCGAGCGGGTCGACGGCCTGGAGGCGGGCGCCGACGACTACCTGGTCAAGCCGTTCGCGCTGGACGAGCTGGTGGCCCGGGTCCGGGCCCTGCTGCGGCGGGCCGCGCCCGATCCGGCCGGCGCGGCCGTGCTCGGGTTCGCGGACCTGGTGCTCGATCCCGGGACGCGCACCGGAAGGCGCGGCGGGCGGCTGCTGGAGTTCAGCCGCACCGAGGCGGCCCTGCTGGAACTGCTGCTGCGCCACCCCGGGCAGGTGCTGCCGCGGGAGCTGATCCTGGAGCTGGTGTGGGGGCGGGACTTCGGACCGGACTCCAACTCGCTGGCCGTGTACGTGGGCTACCTGCGGCGGAAGCTGGAGGCGGGCGGCGAGCCACGGCTGGTGCACACCGTCCACGGGGTCGGGTACCGGCTGGGCACGGCGTGAACGGCGGCGGGCCCAGGAGAGGGCGGCGCAGGCTCGGGGCGCGCTGGCGCAGGCGGCGGCCGCTGCGGACGCGGCTGGCGCTGGCGGTCACCGCGGCGGTGGCGCTGGTCGCGGTCGGGGTGTGCACGGCGGCGTTCTTCGTCGTCCGCAGCGCCCTCTACGAGCAGCTGGACCTGAGCCTCACCCAGTCCGCGCGGCTCGCGGCCCAGCGCAACCCGGACTCCGGGCCGGAGATCCTGGCCGGGGAGTGCCGGTTCCTGGCGGCGCCCGCCTGCGCGGAGGTGGTGCCGGCCGACCCGGCGGACGACCCGGCGGCGCCCTACCTGCTGCCGGTGGACGCGACGACGCGGGCGGTGGCGGCCGGGCGGCACGCGCCGTACTACAAGGACATCGTGCACGCGGGGCACCCGACGCGGATGCTCACCACCGACTACGCAAAGGGGCGGGCGCTGCAGGTGGCGCTGCGGGCCGACACCGTCGAGCGCGGGATCGCGGAGGCGGCGTGGTGGCTGGCCCTGATCGGCGCGGGAGGCGTGCTGGTGGCGGCCGGGCTCGGGTACTGGGTGTCGCGGACCGGGCTGGCCCCGGTGACCCGGCTCACGGCCACCGCCGAGCGGATCGCGGCGACGCGGGATCCGCGGCACCGGATCGAACTGCCGCCGCCGGGGCCGCCGGGGTCGCCGGTCCGGGAGGACGAGATCACGCGGCTGGCCGGGAGCTTCAACACCATGCTGGGCGAGCTCGAGCAGTCGGTGACGGCGCAGCGGCGGCTGGTCGCGGACGCCTCGCACGAGCTGCGGACCCCGCTGACGGCGCTGCGGACCAACGCGGAGCTGCTGGCGCGTGGGGAGCGGCTGACGGCGGAGCAGCGCGAGCGGGCCTCGCTCGCGCTGGGGCGGCAGCTGCGGGAGGTGACCGGGCTGGTGAACGACCTGATCGAGCTGGCCCGGGACGAGGAGCCCCAGCCGCTGGTGGAACAGGTCAGGCTGGCTCCGCTGGTGGAGCACTGTGCGGAGGCTGCGCGGGCGCACTGGCCTTCGGTACCGGTGCAGGTGCGCGTCCGCGGGGAGGAGGCGGTGGTGGTGCCGGGGGTGCCGGCGCGGCTGACGCGGCTGGTGTCGAACCTGCTGGACAACGCGGCGAAGTTCAGCCCCGCGGGGGCGCCGGTGGAGGTGGAGCTGGTGGCGCTGGGCGGCGGCGGCGCCGGCGGCGCCGGCCGGGCCGAGCTGACGGTACGGGACCACGGGCCCGGGATCGCGGCCGAGGATCTGCCGTACGTTTTCGACCGGTTCTACCGGGCGGGGGCGGCGCGTGCCCTGCCGGGGTCGGGGCTGGGGCTGGCGATGGCCCGCCAGATCGCCCGGGCGCATGCCGCGGAGCTCGTGGCCGAGCCGGCCCCGGGCGGCGGAGCCCTGTTCCGGCTGACCTTCGGCCCCTGATCACCGGCGGCCCGGCTTCCCGGGGCTCCGCCCAGGACCCCGCGCCCCCCGCGCCGGCGGGGCTGGACGTGCCCGTCAGGGTGTCCCCGGCCGGGGGTCGGCGGGCGATGTCGCGATGCGGGGCAAGGCGTACGGATGGTGGGCCAGGAGCCAGGTGATCAGGCGTTCGCGGACCTGGCAGCGGACCGTCCAGATGTCCGTGGCGTCCTTCGCCGTGACCACCGCCCGGACCTGGATCGTGTGCGGGGTGGTGTCCGTCACCGCCAGGCTGCCGGTGCGGCCGTCCCATTCCGGGATCTCCTTCAGGATCCGCTGGAGCGCCTCCCGCATCAGGTCCAGCGGTGCGCTGTGGTCCAGGTGCCAGAACACCGTTCCGGTCATCTGCGCGCCGCCGCGCGACCAGTTTTCGTACGGCTTGCCTGTGAAATACGACACAGGCATCGTGATCCGGCGCTCGTCCCAGGTGCGCACCACGAGGAAGGTCAGGGTGATCTCCTCGACCGTGCCCCACTCCTCGTCCACGACCACCGTGTCGCCGATCCGCACCGTGTCGCCGAAGGCGATCTGCAGTCCGGCGAACAGGTTGCCCAAAGAGGACTGGGCGGCGATGCCCGCCACGATGCCGAGGACGCCCGCCGAGGCCAGCATCGAGGCGCCGACCGCCCGCATCGGCGGGAACGTGAGCAGCATCGCCGCCACCGCGACCACCACGACCACCGCCGTGACCACCCGGTGGATCAGCGTCACCTGGGTGCGGACGCGGCGCACCCGCGCGTCGTCGGGGTTCCGGTCCGCGTAGCGGGCGTACGAGGAGTCCACGACGGCCGTCGCGATGCGCACCAGCAGCCAGGCCGCCGAGGCGATCAGTACGAGGGTCAGGGCGTGGCCCACGGCGAACACGTGGTCCGCGGGGATCCCGGCCCGGCGGTGGGAGCCGTACAGCAGCGTCGTGCACAGGACGACCTGGAACGGCAGCCGGCACTGGCGCAGCAGCCCCCACAGCGGGGTCTCGCTGTGCCGGGCGTCGGCGCGGCGCAGCAGCAGGTCCAGCAGCCAACCGGCGAGGAGGGTGACGACCAGTGAGCCGCCGAGGACCGCGATCGGGCGCAGAACGGTGTCCGTGTCCATGGACTTCAACGTAACCGGAACGCGGGCTCGGCCTCCTCCCCTTCCACGAATGGCACGATGGGTGCATGAACATCATGCTTTTCCACTCGACGTACGGGCTGCGGCCCGCGGTGAACGCGGCGGCCGACCGGCTGCGCGCGGCCGGTCACCAGGTCCAGGTGCCGGATCTCTTCGAGGGGCGCACCTTCGAGACCGTCGAAGAGGGCATGGCACACCGGGACGAGATCGGCCGCGACGAGTTGCTCAAGCGCGCGGTGCTGGCCTCCGCCCCCTACTCCGACCAGGGCCTGGTCTACGCCGGCTTCTCCTTCGGCGGTTCCGTGGCCCAGCACTTGGCGCTGGCCGACGAGAAGGCGCGCGGGCTGCTGCTCCTGCACGGGACGGCGGACCTGGAGGAGGACACCGCGGTCGACGAGCTGCCGGTGCAGCTGCACATCGCGGATCCGGACCCGTTCGAGACGCACGACTGGCTGACGGCCTGGTACCTGCGGATGCAGCGCGCGGGTGCGGACGTGGAGGTGCACCGCTACCCGGGTGCCGGGCACCTGTTCACGGATCCGGACCTCGACGACTACGACGCGGAGGCCGCGGAGCAGACCTGGAGGGTCGCGCTCGCCTTCCTCGACAGCCTGTAGCGGAGCCAAAGGTGAGGGGCAGGGCACGAACCGCGTGCCCTGCCCCTCGACGCTTCACGCAGTGACTAGGCGCGGTACGCGCTCCACATGCTCTTCATGCGGGAAACCTGACCCGCAGTGAACTGGTACATGCAGGAGTCGTACGTGTAGTCCATGAAGTTGTGGATCGGGTCGACGCCCGTCTTGTTGGTGCAGCTGTCGCGGCCGGTCGGGCACTCGAACGCTGCGGTCTTCTCGGCCGGGGTGTCGGAGACGGAGTCGCCGCTGCCCGAGCAGCCGCCCTGGAAGGTGTGGTAGAGGCCCATCCAGTGGCCGACCTCGTGGGTGCCGGTGTCGCCCTCGTTGTAGTTGGCGGCGGAGCCGCCCGGCAGCGAGGTGTTGAGGACGACCACGCCGTCCATCTTCGGCTGCGAGGCGTAGGAGCTCGGGAAGGTCGCCCAGCCGAGCAGGCCGCCGCCGAGGTTGGCGGTGTACAGGTTCAGCGCGTTCGCGCCGCCCTTGCGCAGGGCGTTCTTCATGTCCTTCTCGGCCTGGGTGCCGTCCGAGACGTTGTACCAGGCGGCGTTGTCGGTGTAGTCGGTGGAGACCAGCGAGAACTGGTAGCCCGAGTCGACGTTGCCGGTGCCCTTGCCGCTGTAGGCGGAGTTGAGGACCGCGATCTGGTTGTTGATGTCCGTGGCGGTCAGCTTGCCGGCGGTGCCGGAGGTGATGACGTGGACGTAGACCGGGATGGTCGTCGCGGCGGTCACCTCGGCGGCGCGCATCTGGCGCTGCGGCCCGAGCTCGGCGCTCTTCTTCGCCAGGTCGGCGTCCATGGCCTTGACCTGGGCGTCCGTCACCTCGTTGGGGTCGGCCACGTGGTTGTCCTTGGGGCGGGCGACCCGGGCGTTGGCGGACGTGCCGGCGTCGGCACAGGCCTCGGAGCCGGTCTGGGGGGCCGCGGCCACGGTCGTGGGGGCCGTGAGCGGGGCGAACGCCAGGGTTCCGGCCAGAACGGCCGTTCCCATGAGGCGGCGTCGGAGCATGGGGGATATGCGGGCGGAAGCGCGCACGTTGACTCCTCGCGGAAGCGTGGTGGGGGGTGAGGGATTTCCTCACGCTGGCGCGAAGCTTATGTGTCCATGTCATGCACTAAGCAAGCCCTGGAAGTAAAAGATTTGTTGCTTCTGAGGGCGAAGGGGCTCCTGGTCTGCACCAGGAGCCCCCCTGAACAGCAGATTTGACAGACAGTCAGAAGATCGTCAGCTGACCGGCTGGTACGCCCGCTCCACCTTCTGCGAGCCGTTCGGGGTGCGGTACGAGCGGGCCCACGCGGCCGTCGCGGCCGGATTCCGCTTGTCGGACACCACGAAGTAGTCCATCTGCGAACGCTCGGCCGTCACGTCGAGGACCCCGTAGCCGTGGGAGTCCATGTCCAGCCACTTCACGTGCCAGTTGGCCGCCTTGATCGCCGATTCCGCTACGAGCGACGCGGTGTCCGCCGGCACGTGCAGGAGGTCGTCGATGTTGTCGGAGGTCACCGACGTCACCACGAACTCGGTGGCCGCCGTACCCGACCCCGGGTACGTCGCCATGTTCATCGGGACCTCGTTCGCCCACGCCATGTGGATGTCACCCGTCAGGAACACCGTGTTCTTGATCTTCCGGTCCTTGAGGTGGGCCAGCAGCTCCTTGCGGTCGTCCGTGTAGCCGTCCCACTGGTCCACGTTGATCGCGAGGCCGCCCTCGGACAGGCCCAGCAGCTTCGCCAGCGGAGCCAGCAGGTGCGCGGGCAGCGAGGCGAAGGCGACCGGCGAGATCATCACCGACGTACCGACCAGCTTCCAGGTCGCGTTCGAGGTGGCGAGGCCCGACTTGAGCCAGTCGAGCTGGGCGCGCCCGGTGATGGTGCGGTCCGGGTCGTCGACCGAGCCGCTGCCTATCTTGGCCTGCTGGGAGCGGAAGGTGCGCAGGTCCAGCAGGTGCAGATCGGCGAGGGTGCCGAAGCGCAGCCGCCGGTAGACGGTGCCGGCGGTGGAGGTGCGTACCGGCATCCACTCGAAGTACGCCTGCTTGGCGGCGGCCGCGCGGGCCGCCCACTCGCCCTCGGCGCCCGGCGTGTGGTTCTCCGCGCCGCCCGACCAGGCGTCGTTGGCGAACTCGTGGTCGTCCCATATCGCCACGATCGCGTGTGCGGCGTGCAGGGCCTGGAGGTCGGCGTCGGTCTTGTACGTGCCGTGCCGGGTCCGGTAGTCGGCGAGGGTGAGGATCTCGTGCCGCGGCTCGTGCGCGCGTACGACGTACTTCGCCTCGGGATAGGCCCCGTTCGCGTACTCGTAGATGTAGTCGCCGAGGTGCAGGATCGCGGTCAGGTCGGTGCGGGCGGCCAGGTGGCGGTACGCCGAGAAGTAGCCGGACTCCCAGTTGGCGCAGGAGACCACGCCGAAGCGGACGCCGGGCGTCGTGGCGTCATGGCCCGGCGCGGTCAGGGTGCGTCCGACCGGGGAGACGGCGCCGCCGGCCGTGAACCGGTAGAAGTACGGGGTCTGCGGCCGCAGTCCGCGTACGTCCGCCTTGACCGTGTGGTCGCAGGCGGCGGTCGCCGTGACCGAGCCGCTCACGACGATCCGGGAGAAGGCCTTGTCCTCGGCGACCTCCCAGGTCACCTGGGTGGCCGGGCCGGCGCCGGAGCCGGGCACGGCCTCGGGGGTGGGGGTCACGCGGGTCCACAGCAGGATCCCGTCGGGCAGCGGGTCGCCGGAGGCGACGCCGTGCAGGAAGGCGGGCCCGTTCGAGGCCGCCGATGCGGGGGAGACGCCCAGTGCGGCCGTCGCGAAGGGCGCGAGGGCGGCCGTGGCCGCAGCGGCCTTGACGACCGTACGCCGGCGCGGAGTTGCCGCAGTGGGGGAGGGGAGATGACTGGTCACGGACCGGCATATTACTGACGGGTACACCGGTTGGAACAGCCCTGTGCAAGCAACGGGCAGGCGAACTCTCAGAGTTCGCCTGCCCGTTGGTTCGGTCCTTTAGGGGTGGATCAGCCCGCGATGGCCTTGTCGACCGCGGCCGTGAACTCCTCCGGCACCATCTTGATCTCGATCTTCTTGCCGTCCATCTTCAGCGACGGGGTGCCCTCGAGGCCGCTCTTCTCGAAGAGCTTCGACATCTCGAGCGCCCAGCGGTTGTACGTACCGTCCTCGACGGCCTTCTTGAACTCGGCGTTGCCCTTGAGCGCCGGCACCTGGTCCGCGATCTTCAGCAGGTAGTCGTCCTTGCCGAACTTGTCGTCGCGCTCCTCCGGGTGGTTCTCCTTGGAGTACAGGGCGCTCTTGTACTCCAGGAACGCCTCCGGGCTGACGTTCAGCGCCGCGCCCAGTGCGCTCAGCGCGTTCTTCGAACCGCTGCCGCCGAAGCCCTTGTCGAGGAAGGTGGCGCCGACGTACTGGATCTTGTACTTGCCGGCGTCCAGGTCCTTCTTGATCTGCGGGCCCACGGTCTGCTCGAACTGGGAGCAGATCGGGCAGCGCGCGTCCTCGTAGAGCTCGAGGGTCTTCTTGGCGTCGGCCTTGCCTATGACGACGGTGGTGCCGTTGTCGCCCGTGGTGTTCTTCGGGGCGACCAGCGTGGCGTCGGCGGCCTTGTCCCACTCGCTCGGCTGGTTGGCCTGCACGACCAGGTAGCCGACGCCGCCGGCCACGGCGAGGGTGGCGACGACGGCGCAGGCCACCAGGACCTGGCGGCGCACCTTGGCCTTCTTGGCCTGCTTCTCGCGCTCGGCACGCAGCCGCTCGCGGGCCGCTGCCTTGTTCGCCTGGCTGTTGCGTGAACTCATGGTGATCTCCGTGGGACGTGACAAGGAAAGGGGGGACTGCGTACGGGTGTCAGGCGCAGACGAGCGCGCCGCGTACGGGAGGTCCCCGGCGTCCCACGGAATGGGCGGGGAAGCGGGTACGGGCCCCCGCACCCGGAAGGGCCGGGCGCCGCACCCGCCGCACCGGGCCGACGGCGGCTGCCGCCGAGGCCGCCGCCAGCAGCAGCGGCCGGAACGCGAAGGCGGCCACCGCGCGCAGCAGCTGGCCCAGCGCGCGCTCCCCGTACCGCAGCCAGGCCGCGGCGAACAGCCCGACCGAGACGTGCGCGCCGAGCAGCAGCCACGGCGTCCAGGGTCCGGGCGAGGCCAGCAGGGCCACCGCGTCGGGGACGGCTCCGGGCACCTCGGCCAGCGGTCCGCCCAGCGGCGGCCCGCCGCACAGCTCGTCCAGGCCCAATGCCCGCAGCGGCCCGGCGACGGGCCCGCCGGCCGGGCCGTAGCAGACGTGCTGCCCGGCGGTGAAGACCGTGTCGGCGGCCAGCTCCAGCGGAACCAGCAGCCCGGCGATGGGACCGAAGCCCCGCTCGCGGCCCGCCAGCGCGTACGTGAGCAGGAACACCCCGGCGAAGGCCCCGGCCACCAGCGCGGGCGGCAGCGGGACCCGGGACATCAGGACGTGCGAGCCGGCCGAGAGCAGCACGACGAGTGCGCTGAACAGCGCGGCCCGCAGCCCCCGGAGTCCTGCCCTCGATATGTCCATCGCCGCGAGTCTGCCACGAGTACCTGTGAACACGGGTCCCCGGTCCCGTGCGGCCCGGGGCCCGCGGCCGAAAGTGCCCGATGCATGAGAGTGCTCAGTGCACGAAAGCGCTCAGTGCACGAAAGCGCTCAGTGCATGATGCGGCCGTTGCGGAACAGGTCCACGAAGATCTGGTGGTCGGCGCGCGCCCGGGCGCCGTACGCGTGGGCGAAGTCGACCAGCAGGTCCGCGAAGCCCTCCTCGTCCGCCGCGATCGCCGCGTCGATGGCCCGCTCGGTGGAGAACGGGACCAGCGAGTGCCCGCTCTCGGCCTCGTCGGCCGACGCGTGCATGGTCGCCGTGGCCCGGCCCAGGTCCGCGACCACGGCCGCGATCTCCTCCGGGTCGTCCAGGTCCGACCAGTCCAGGTCCACCGCGTACGGGGAGACCTCCGCCACCAGCTGCCCGGACCCGTCCAGCTCGGTCCAGCCCAGCCACGGGTCGGCGTGCGCCTGGAGGGCGCGCTGGGAGATCACCGTGCGGTGCCCCTCGTGCTGGAAGTAGTCCCGTACCGCCCGGTCGGTGATGTGCCGGGACACCGCCGGGGTCTGCGCCTGCTTGAGGTAGATCACGACGTCGTTCTCCAGGGCGTCGCTGTGCCCCTCCAGCAGGATGTTGTACGAGGGCAGGCCGGCCGAGCCGATCCCGACGCCGCGGCGGCCCACCACGTCCTTGACCCGGTAGGAGTCCGGCCGGACGAGGGACTCGTCCGGCAGGGTCTCCAGGTACCCGTCGAAGGCGGCCAGCACCTTGTACCGGGTGGCCGCGTCCAGCTCGATCGAGCCCCCGCCGGAGGTGAAGCGGCGCTCGTAGTCGCGGATCTCGGTCATCGAGTCCAGCAGCGAGAAGCGGGTGCGGGAGCGGGCCGAGCGCAGGGCGCCCAGCAGCGGGCCCTCGGCGGTGTCCAGGGTGAAGGAGGGCACCTCTTCGTGCTTGGCGCCGGTCGCCAGGCGGTGGATCCGCTCCCGGTAGGCGCCCGCGTAGGTGCGCACCAGCTCGCCGATCTGCTCGTCGCTGAGCGCCTTGGTGTAGCCGATCAGGGCGACGGAGGCCGCGAACCGCTTGAGGTCCCAGGTGAAGGGGCCGACGTACGCCTCGTCGAAGTCGTTGACGTTGAAGATCAGCCGGCCGTTGGCGTCCATGTACGTGCCGAAGTTCTCGGCGTGCAGATCGCCGTGGATCCAGACCCGGCCGGTCCGCTCGTCGAGGTAGGGCCCGCCGTGCCGGTCCCGCTCCAGGTCGGCGTAGAAGAGGCAGGCCGTGCCCCGGTAGAAGGCGAACGCGGAGGCGGCCATCTTCCGGAATTTGACCTGGAAGGCCGCGGGGTCGGCGGCGAGCAGCTCACCGAATGCGGTGTCGAACACGTCGAGTATCTGCTCGGCGCGCTGCTCGTTCGTCGTCTCGGGAACCGCCATGGCGGATGCCTCCTGGTGCACGGGCTGGTACAGGTTCTGACCGACTGGACGTCGGGTGGGTCGTCCTGGTTCTGCAACGCCCGACCGTACCCCGCAGTGCCCGCGGTCTGTCACTCCTGGGACGTAGGATTCATAGCTGCCGCCGCCCCCACCGTCAGGAGCCTCCCGCCGTGACCAAGCAGCCGTTCACGCACCTGCACGTCCACACCCAGTATTCGCTGCTGGACGGTGCCGCGCGGCTCAAGGACATGTTCAACGCGTGCAACGAGATGGGCATGACGCACATCGCGATGTCCGACCACGGCAACCTGCACGGGGCGTACGACTTCTTCCACACCGCCCAGAAGGCCGGGATCACCCCGATCATCGGCATCGAGGCGTATGTCGCCCCCGAGTCCCGCCGCAACAAGCGGCGCATCCAGTGGGGCCAGCCCCACCAGAAGCGCGACGACGTGTCCGGTTCCGGTGGCTACACCCACAAGACGATCTGGGCGGCGAACGCCACCGGCCTGCACAACCTCTTCCGGCTGTCCTCCGACGCGTACGCCGAGGGCTGGCTCACGAAGTGGCCGCGCATGGACAAGGAGACCATCAGCAAGTGGTCGGAGGGCCTGATCGCCTCCACCGGCTGCCCCTCCGGCGAGCTCCAGACCCGACTGCGCCTCGGCCAGTTCGACGAGGCCCTGAAGTCGGCCTCCGAGTACCAGGACATCTTCGGCAAGGACCGGTACTTCCTGGAGCTGATGGACCACGGCATCGAGATCGAGCGCCGCGTCCGCGACGGCCTGCTGGAGATCGGCAAGAAGCTCGGCATCCCGCCGCTGGTCACGAACGACTCGCACTACACGTACGCGAGCGAGGCCGGCGCCCACGACGCCCTGCTCTGCATCCAGACCGGCAAGAACCTCTCGGACCCCGACCGCTTCCGCTTCGACGGCACCGGCTACTACCTGAAGTCGACCGACGAGATGTACGCGATCGACTCCTCGGACGCCTGGCAGGAGGGCTGCGCCAACACGAAGCTGGTCGCGGACCAGGTCGACACCGAGGGCATGTTCAAGTTCCGGAACCTGATGCCGAAGTTCGACATCCCGGAGGGCCACACCGAGGTCAGCTGGTTCCGCGAGGAGACCATGCGCGGCATGCACCGCCGCTACCCCGGAGGCATCCCGGACGACCGGATGCAGCAGGCCGAGTACGAGATGGACACGATCATCTCGATGGGCTTCCCGGGCTACTTCCTCGTGGTCGCCGACTTCATCATGTGGGCGAAGAACCAGGGCATCGCGGTGGGCCCGGGCCGAGGCTCCGCGGCCGGCTCGATCGTCGCGTACGCCATGGGCATCACCGACCTCGACCCGCTCACCCACGGCCTGATCTTCGAGCGGTTCCTGAACCCCGAGCGCGTCTCCATGCCCGATGTCGACATCGACTTCGACGAGCGTAGGCGCGTCGAGGTGATCCGGTACGTGACCGAGAAGTACGGCGCCGACAAGGTCGCCATGATCGGCACGTACGGCACCATCAAGGCCAAGAACGCGATCAAGGACTCGGCCCGCGTCCTGGGCTACCCGTACGCCATGGGCGACCGGCTCACCAAGGCCATGCCCGCCGACGTCCTCGGCAAGGGCATCCCCCTCTCCGGCATCCTCGACCCGCAGCACCCCCGCTACGGCGAGGCCGGCGAGATCCGCGGGATGTACGAGAACGAGCCGGACGTGAAGAAGGTCATCGACACCGCGCGCGGTGTGGAGGGCCTGGTCCGCCAGATGGGCGTGCACGCCGCCGGCGTGATCATGTCCAGCGAGACGATCACCGACCACGTGCCCGTCTGGGTGCGGCACACCGACGGCGTCACCATCACCCAGTGGGACTACCCGAGCTGCGAGTCGCTCGGCCTGCTGAAGATGGACTTCCTCGGCCTGCGCAACCTCACGATCATGGACGACGCCGTCAAGATGGTGAAGGCCAACAAGGGGATCGACATCGATCTCCTGGCCCTCCCGCTCGACGACCCCAAGACCTTCGAACTGCTCGGCCGCGGCGACACGCTCGGCGTCTTCCAGTTCGACGGCGGGCCCATGCGCTCCCTGCTGCGCCTGATGAAGCCCGACAACTTCGAGGACATCTCCGCCGTCTCGGCCCTGTACCGGCCGGGCCCGATGGGCATGAACTCGCACACGAACTACGCCCTGCGCAAGAACAAGCAGCAGGAGATCACCCCGATCCACCCGGAGCTGGAGGGGCCCCTCGAAGAGGTGCTCGCGGTCACCTACGGCCTGATCGTCTACCAGGAGCAGGTCCAGAAGGCCGCCCAGATCATCGCCGGGTACTCGCTCGGCGAGGCCGACATCCTGCGCCGCGTGATGGGCAAGAAGAAGCCCGAGGAGCTGGCGAAGAACTTCGTCATCTTCGAGGAGGGCGCCAAGAAGAAGGGCTTCAGCGACCAGGCGATCAAGGCCCTGTGGGACGTCCTGGTCCCCTTCGCCGGCTACGCCTTCAACAAGGCCCACTCGGCCGCGTACGGCCTGGTCTCCTACTGGACCGCCTACCTCAAGGCGAACTTCCCGGCCGAGTACATGGCCGGCCTGCTCACCTCGGTCAAGGACGACAAGGACAAGTCCGCGATCTACCTGAACGAGTGCCGGCGCATGGGCATCAAGGTGCTCCCGCCGAACGTCAACGAGTCCGAGCCGAACTTCGCCGCCCAGGGCGACGACGTGATCCTCTTCGGCCTCACCGCCGTGCGCAACGTCGGCCAGAACGTCGTCGAGTCGATCATCAAGACCAGGAAGGCCAAGGGGAAGTACTCCAGCTTCCCCGACTTCCTGGACAAGGTCGAGGCCGTCGTCTGCAACAAGCGCACCGTCGAGTCGCTGATCAAGGCCGGCGCCTTCGACGAGATGGGCCACACCCGCAAGGGCCTGGTCGCCCACCACGAATCGATGATCGACAACGTGGTCGCGGTCAAGCGCAAGGAGGCCGAGGGACAGTTCGACCTCTTCGGCGGAATGGGTGACGAGGGCGCGAGCGACGAACCCGGCTTCGGGCTCGACGTCGAGTTCTCCGACGTGGAGTGGGAGAAGTCCTACCTGCTCGCCCAGGAGCGCGAGATGCTCGGCCTGTACGTCTCCGACCACCCGCTCTTCGGCCTGGAGCACGTGCTCTCCGACAAGACGGACGCCGGCATCTCCCAGCTGACCGGCGGCGAGCACTCCGACGGCGCCGTCGTCACCATCGGCGGCATCATCTCGGGCCTCCAGCGCAAGATGACCAAGCAGGGCAACGCCTGGGCCATCGCCACCGTCGAGGACCTCGCCGGATCCATCGAGTGCATGTTCTTCCCCGCGACCTACCAGCTCGTCTCCACCCAGCTGGTCGAGGACACCGTCGTCTTCGTCAAGGGCCGCCTCGACAAGCGCGAGGACGTGCCCCGGCTGGTCGCCATGGAGATGATGGTCCCCGACCTCTCCTCGGCCGGAACGAACGCACCCGTCGTCCTCACCATCCCGACGGTCAAGGTCACTCCTCCGATGGTCACCCGGTTGGGCGAGATCCTTCGCCACCACAAGGGCAACACCGAGGTCCGGATCAAGCTCCAGGGGCCGCGGACCACCACCGTGCTGCGCCTCGACAAGCACCGGGTCCAGCCCGACCCGGCGCTCTTCGGCGACCTCAAGGTGCTCCTCGGTCCGTCCTGCCTGGCCGGATGACGCCGTACGCGGGGGCCTGCGCCCGCAGCCGGACGTGAAGAAGGGCGCGCCCAGAGCTCTGGGCGCGCCCTCGTGCGCGGTGCTCGCGGAGGCGTCAGTTGTGGCCGAACTTCTTCTGCTTGCCCTTGCGGGCCATGTCCATCGGACTCGGGCTGCTGCCGGACGGCTCGGACACGGATTCCGTCGAGCCCTTCGACGGATCCTGCGACGACGAGCGGGCCTGCTGCTTCTGCTCATGCTGGCGGTTCTTGTTCTTGGCCATGGTGGAGCCTCCGTGAGGGTCTAGGGGCCAGGACCGCCTTCACCCTCACACGCCACCACAAACCGCGCATTTTGGATCTTTACTGCGTGTAGCCGGGAAGTCCGCTTTCGGAAACGCCCGCAAGATCCGCCACGCCGATGATCGAGTTCCGGCCGTCAACACCCTTGCGGTCGGGCAGACTCGGGGAACCCACGACAAACACACAGGATCCCCGGGGAAGAGGGTGGTACGCGTGGACCGCTGCGTCGTCCTGGTGGACGCCGGCTATCTGCTGGGCGCCGCCGCCAGTCTTCTCGCCGGAGAGCCCTCCCGCTCCCGTATCACCGTGGACCATGCCGCCCTCATCCAGGGACTGCGCGAGCGGGCCGAGGCCGACACCGAGCAGCCCCTGCTGCGCATCTACTGGTTCGACGGCGCACCCGACCGGGTGCCCCAGCCCGAGCACCGGCGGCTGCGCGTCATGCCCCGTGTCACCGTCCGCCTCGGCGCCCTGACCCGCAGCGACGGCCGCTGGGCACAGAAGGGCGTGGACGCCGCCATGCACGCCGAGCTCACCGAGCTGGCCCGCAACCGCGCCTGCTCCGACGTCGTACTCGTCACGGGCGACGGGGACCTGCTGCCCGGCCTGATGTCCGCCAAGGAACACGGCGTCGCCGTCCACCTGTGGGCCGTCCAGGCCGCCGACGGCGACTACAACCAGTCCGAGGACCTCGTCGCCGAGGCCGACGAGCGCCGCGTCCTGGACCGGGCCTGGATCACCCGCGCCGTCCGCGCCAAGGACCTCGCCGGACTGTGCGCACCGCCGCCCGCGCCGCGCCCCGAGATCGCCGCGATCCTCTCCGCCCCACTGCCCGAGGCCGCCCTCGCCGAGGCCGCCCGCAGCGCCGGCGGCAACGGCGCCGGAGCCCCCGCCCCCGCCGCGCCCGAAGGCAACGGCGCCCCCGTGCCCGCACCCGCCGCCGGGGGCAAGACCGTCCCCACGCCCAAGGACCTCGCCGGCTCGCTGCGCGCCCCCGGCCAGCAGCCCGGCCCCTCCGGAGCCCACGGCGCCGCCGCCCAGCAGCCCCCGGCCGGCAGCGCCCTGCGCTGGTCCTCCGACAAGGGCTGGATCGACCGGGCCGGACCGCTCGGCGAACCCGCCGAGACCGCCTCGCTGCCCACCCTCGCCCAGCTCACCAGCGCCGAACAGCGCTGGGCCGACCGCGAGGAGGACATCACCACCGTCGGCGGAGACCCCTTCGAGGTCGGCCAGGTCTTCGCCCGGCGCTGGATGGAACGCCTCCCGGAGACCGTCCACCTGCAGAAACTCGCCACGATGTACCCGCGGATCCCGCACCGCATCGACGGGGAGCTGCTGCGCTACGCCGCCCGGTTCGGGCTGCTCGCCCACAAGGACGACCAGATCGACGAGCACGACCGCTACGCCATCCGCGCCGGGTTCTGGAGGGAGATCGACGTCCGCGCCGCCGCCGAGCACGTGGCCGCCACACCCTCCGCCGTGCCCGCCGGGCCGCCGACCCCGGCAGCGGAGTAAGGGCCGAAGCCGCGTAGGCTGCTCCCTCGTGAGTACGGGCACAGCATCAGCACGACCGAGCACGGCAGCGGCCGCGGACGCGGCCTCCGACGTGGTCTGCGTGGTGCGTGACCTGGTCAAGACGTACCCAGCGGTACGGGGCCGGCGCGGGGCCCCCGCCCTGCCCGAGACCCGGGCCACCGACGGGATCTCCCTGGACGTCAGGCGCGGCGAGATCTTCGGCCTGCTCGGCCCCAACGGCGCCGGCAAGTCCACCCTGGTCCGGCAGCTCACCGGCCTGCTGCGGCCCGACTCGGGCGCCGTGACCCTGCTCGGCCACGACCTCGTACGCCACCCCGAGCGGGCGGCCCGGCTGCTCGCCTACCTGGGGCAGGAGTCCACCGCCCTCGACGAGCTCACGGTGGCGCTGGCCGCCGAGACCACGGGACGGCTGCGCGGGCTCGACGCACGGGCGGCGCGGGCCGAGCGGGACGCCGTACTCGAGGAACTCGGGCTGACCCCGATCGCCGGGCGGCCCCTGAAGAAACTTTCCGGCGGGCAGCGGCGCCTGGCCTGCTTCGCCGCCGCACTGGTGGGGGAGCGGCCCGTGCTGGTCCTCGACGAGCCCACCACCGGCATGGACCCCGTGGCCCGGCGGGCCGTGTGGGCGGCCGTGGACCGGCGGCGCGCACGGCACGGGGCCACCGTCCTGCTCGTCACGCACAACGTCATCGAGGCCGAGACCGTCCTGGACCGGGTCGCCGTCATCGACCAGGGCCGGGTCATCGCCTGCGACACCCCGGCCGGGCTGAAGGCCCGCGTCTCCGGCGAGGTCCGGCTGGAGCTGGTGTGGCGCACCGCGCCGCCGCTGGACGTACCCGAGGTCGCGGCGCTCGCGCCGGCGGCCGCCGGAGCCGGGCGCCGGTGGGTGCTGCGGCTGGAGCCCGACGCGGCGCGTGCCGCGGTCGCCGCGGTGACCGGCGGGCCGGCCTTCGCCGCCCTCGACGACTTCACGCTGGCGACCCCGAGCCTGGAGGACGTCTACCTCGCGCTGGGCGGGCGTACGACGAAGGGCCTGGTGAAGTCGTGAGCACCACTGCTGTGGGCGGCGCGGTCGGGGTGCTCGCACCGCGGGCGCGGCTCTTCCCGTCCCTGGCCGCCGTGTACCGGGCGCAGCTGTCCCGGGCCCGCGTGTCCCGGATCCCGCTGCTCTTCGTCGCCACCTTCCAGTCCGTCGGGATCATGATCCTGATGCGGGGCGTGGTGGACGGCGGCTCGGAGGCCCGGGCCGTGGTCGCGGGCTCGTCCGTGCTGGTCGTCGCCTTCGTCGCGCTGAACCTGCTCGCGCAGTACTTCGGGCAGCTGCGGGCCAGCGGCGGGCTGGACCACTACGCCACGCTGCCCGTGCCGCCCGCCTCGGTGGTGCTGGGCGCGGCCGCCGCGTACGCCTCCTTCACGCTGCCGGGCACGCTGGTGACGGCGGTGTTCGGATGCCTGCTGTTCGGGCTGCCGATGGGCGGGCTGTGGATCCTGGCCGCGGTGGTGCCGCTGGCCGGGGCCGCGCTGGCCGGGCTGGGCGCGGCGCTGGGGCTGCTGGCGCCGCGGCAGGAGCTGGCCACGCTGGCCGGGCAGCTCGGCATGTCGGCGGCGCTGCTGCTGGGGGTGCTGCCGCCGGAGCGGATGCCGGACGTGATCGTGTGGGCGCGGGACCTGCTGCCGTCGACGTACGGGGTGGAGGCGTTCGCGCGGACGTTCGCACCGCATCCGGACTGGGCGGCGGTCGGGCTGGACCTCGGGGTGTGCGGGGCGGTGGGCGTGCTCTCGCTGGCCGCCGCGACGTGGGCGTACCGGCGGGCGTCGGTCCGCTGACGGCGACGACGCCGCCGGCGCCGTAGCCGCTGAAGCCGACGCGGCGGGCACCTGGCACGATGTGGGGGTGACCGAAGCCGTGACCACGCCGTCCCCGTTCGAACCGCCGCTGCCGCCCGGGAAGCCGGCCGGCTCCACCACGGGCATCACCCCGGGGGACATCCGCGACGGGGCCGCCGTGGCCCTGGTGACCGGGGTGGCCGGGGTGCTGCTCGGATTGCTGTGGGTGTGGCTGGCGCCGAGGGCGCAGTACGTGTCGAACGGCGAGGCCGTCTTCCTGCGGAGCAGCGAGAGCGAGGCCCGGATAGGGGCCGACGGGACGTTCTTCGTTCTGTCGCTGGGGTTCGGCGTGCTGACCGCGGTGCTCGTGTTCCTGTGGCGGAGGCGGGGCGGTGTCCCGCTGGTCGTCGGCCTGATGATCGGGTCCGGCTTCGCCGCGCTGGTGGGCTGGCGGCTGGGGCTGTGGCTGGGGCCGTCGGCGGACGTGGC
This sequence comes from Streptomyces sp. NPDC031132, assembly GCF_055570595.1. Taxonomy (NCBI): domain Bacteria; kingdom Bacillati; phylum Actinomycetota; class Actinomycetes; order Kitasatosporales; family Streptomycetaceae; genus Streptomyces; species Streptomyces sp. NPDC031132. Next base: position 74,962 of record NZ_JBVIGX010000002.1, on the reverse strand, counting down.
CGCGGCCGCGCTGAAGGCGGGGAAGGGGGTGCCGTTCGATGCGCCGCTGCAGTTGCTGGCGCGGGGCGTGCTGCTGGTCTGGCCGATGGTCGCCGTGGCCGTCCACCTCGGCCTGACGGCCCTGTGGTCCCCCCAGGACCCGGACCCGGCCGACGCCGCCGCCGACCCGGCGTGGGAGACCTATCCCCCGCCGTACGTCCACGGGACGCCCGCGTCGGCCCACTCGGCCGAGTCGACCCCGTCGGACGAGTCGTACCCGTCGGCCCGGGCCAACCGGCCGGACCCGTCCGGTCGGCCGAACCCGTCGGACCCGTCCGCACCGGAGCCTCCGCGGGGCTGACCGTCCGCCTGGGCGGCGGCGGTCCGCTGCGCGGGGCCGGCCCCGCCGCGCCCTTCTCCCGTTCACCGGGCTCTGCCCGGACCCGGTCGTTTCAGGCGCGGGGGTCCGGGGCTTGCCCCGGTGAACGGGAGAAGGGCGGGGCGGGGAGAAGGCCCCGCGCAGCGGAGGCTAGTGGCGGGCGATGGGGGCCAGGGTGGCGCCCGTCAAGGTGGTCAGGGTGGTGGGCGGGAGCTCGACCTCCAGGCCCCGGCGGCCCGCCGAGATGCAGATCGTGGCGTGCCCGGACGCCGACACGTCCACCACCGTGCGGAGCCGCTTGCGCTGGCCCAGCGGGGAGATGCCGCCCCGCACGTAACCCGTCGTGCGTTCCGCCAGCGCCGGGTCCGCCATCGCCGCCCGCTTCCCGGCGACCGCGGTCGCCAGCGCCTTCAGGTCCAGGCTGCCCGACACAGGGACCACCGCCACCGTCAGCACGCCGTCCACGTCCGCGACCAGCGTCTTGAAGACCCGGTCCGGGGACACCCCCATGGCCTGCGCCGCCTCCTCGCCGTACGAGGAGTGCGCCGGGTCGTGCTCGTACGCGTGCACCGTGAACTCCGCCTGGGCAGAGGTCAGGGCCGCGATGGCCGGAGTACCCGCAGGGGCTTTCTTCTTCGCCATCAGTCCTTCGCCATCGGTTCGGGCGCCGTCAGTTCGGGCTCGTCGGCGCGCGCGTCAGGTCCACCGCCGGGAGCGACGGGAGGTGGCGGATGACCGCCGTCTCCGCGCGCAGCAGTTTCAGTTCCTCCGCGAGCCGCGTCGCGGTGTCCGGCGCCTGCAGCAGCCGCTGCTTGGCCGGGATGTCCAGTACGGCCGCCGCCGCCACCAGGTACGAGACCACCGACGGCTCGTCCGGCAGGTCCGCGGGCGAGGACAGCGACCGCTCCCGGGCCCCGGCCAGCCGCTTCTGGTAGTTCCGGAAGGCCCGCAGGACCCCCTCCGCCAGCGCGCCCGCGCCGTCGCCCCCGTCCTCCGGGAGCTCCTCCAGCTCCGCGACCAGGTACGGGCCCGAGGCGTCCACCGACAGCAGGCGCACCCGCGTCGTACCGGTCGCCAGGACCTCGAAGCTGCCGTCCTCCCGCTCCCGGATCGTCGCCGCGTCCGCGATGCAGCCCACCCGGTGGAAGGCCTGGATCGGGTCCGGGCCGAAGCCCGCCGTCGGGCCGCGCTCGGGCAGGGCCGTCTGGTCCGGCAGGCCGGGCGCGGTCGGCGCGACCTCCCGGCCGTCGCGGATCGCGACGACCGCGAAGCGGCGCGGTTCGTCGTCGCCCGTCTTCAGCAGCTCCCGCATCATGGCGCGATAACGCTCCTCGAAGACGTTCAGCGGGAGGACGAGTCCCGGGAACAGCACCGAGTTCAGCGGGAAGAGGGGCAGGCGAACGGAGGTCACGAGGCACAGGGTAGTGGCCGCAGGCCAGGGCCTGTCACCTCAGTTGTTCCCCGGTCGTTCCCCGCCTTCCCGGTCATCCCCGTCTCAGCAGCCGCGAGGCTCCCGCCGCCACCGTCGTCGCAAGGATCCAGCCCAGCAGGACCAGGGCCGCCGAGCCCCACTGCCAGCCGCCCTCCACCTTCCACTGACCCTCCTGACCGAGATCGATGACCGGGAGCAGCAGATCCAGCGCGTACAGCGCCGCCTCCCAGTTCGGGTGTTCGTCCGCCTTGATCGGCGGCGGCTCGTGCCGGGAGAAGAGCAGCGCGCCCGCCGCCCACAGCACCGCCATCCACAGCGCGGCCCGGCCCGGGCGGTACCCGTACGCCACCGTCCAGTCCTGGAGGTACCCCCACGCCTTGAGCGCCGGCGGCAGGGTGGCCCGGCGCCGCCGCTGCTTGGCGAGCAGCACCTCGCGGGCGTCCGCGTCCTCGCCGCTGGCGCGCAGTACGGTCGCCAGCCGCTCGTACGGCTCCGGCGAGTACTCCGCAGTGGCCGCCGCCACCCACTCCAGCCGGCGCACCAGCGGGAAGTGGCCGCGGGGCGCGAGGTTCTCGTACGCGAACCCCTCGATCGACACGCCGCCCTGGCCCGGCCAGCTGGTGGAGGTGTCGACCAGCTTGACCACCTTCGCCCCCGACAACACCACCCGCCCGCGCTCCGGCCGCTCGCCGACGAACCGCAGCTCCGGCGTCTGGATCCGGCGCAGCGAGACCTCCTGCTCCTCGGTCAGCGTGAACCGGGCGCCGTAGAAGTCGACCGCGTCTCCGAAGCGGCCGTCGTCCAGCCGCAGCCCGCCCCGGCACTCGAACCGCTGGGCCCGCTGCCCGCGCGTCGGGGTCTGGCCGAGCCCGTACGGAGGAGTGGAGGAGCCGGAGTCGCCGAGGACGTAGTCCAGGGCGATCGACGTCAGGTACAGGGTCCGCTCGACGGTCAGCTGCGGGGCGTTCAGCGCGCGCCGCCCGTACGGATTGCGCAGCCGCGCCCCGCGCAGGTTCATCGACACGCCGACCTTCGCGCCGCGCAGGCTCACCTCCCCGTACGTCTCCAGCAGCTCGCCCTGGAAGTCCTGCGCGACCGACATCCCGTCCGCGGCGATGGCCCGGCCCTTGTTGTCCCGCTGCACCACCGCCTGGCTGATCAGCAGGTCGGTGCCGATCTGCGCGTCGGTCAGCCGGATCCCGCGGGCCACCCGGCAGCGCGGCAGGTGCAGGTCGCCCTCCGTGTGCAGCCGGGAGGCGTCCAGCCGGGGTATCGCGCAGTTGACCATGCGCAGGGTGACGAACCGGGTCTCGGACAGCTGGATCTCGCTGTCGAAGCGGCAGGACTGGAGTTCGACGTACGGCTGCACCGTGCCGCCGGACAGGTCGAGGCGCCCGGTGATCCGTACGCCGCGCAGCTTCAGCGAGGCCACCCGGCCCGGCACCGGCGGCGGCCCGTGGAGCAGCAGCAGCGCCACCACCTGGGCACGGACGCTGCGCCCGGCGTCCCAGACCCGGTCGCTGTGCGGATCGTCCTCGGCGGCGGCCCGGGCGCTGAGATCGCACACGCTGCCCGTCCGGTACGCCTGCCACATACGGCGTTCGGGACCGGTGAGATCCGCGGGCTCCTCGCCCGGCCGTGCCTCCGCCATGGCGGCCCCCCTCCGCTGTGCATACGTGTACGGGGAACGCTAGTGGGCGGCAGTGACATCCGGGGCGTGTATCAGCCAGTGATACGGGCGGACGGTGGCGGGAGACGGTCTGAGAGAATTGGGAGGTGATCTCTCGTATCGACCTGCGCGGTGACGCCCTCCCCGAGGGCGGCGCCCTGCGCGATCTGCTGCCCCGTGCCGAGTTCGACGTAGAAGCTGCCCTGGAGAAGGTGCGGCCCATCTGCGAGGACGTCCATCATCGTGGCACGGCGGCGCTGATCGAGTACGCGCAGAAGTTCGACGGGGTGGAGCTCTCGCAGGTCAGGGTCCCTGCCGAGGCGCTCAAGACCGCGCTCGACGAGCTCGACCCGGCCGTCCGCGCCGCCCTCGAGGAGTCCATCCGGCGCGCCCGGATCGTGCACCGCGAGCAGCGCCGCACCGAGCACACCACCCAGGTGGTCCCCGGCGGCACCGTGACCGAGAAGTGGGTTCCGGTCGAGCGCGTGGGCCTGTACGCGCCCGGCGGCCGCTCGGTGTACCCCTCGTCCGTCGTCATGAACGTCGTTCCGGCGCAGGAGGCGGGCGTCGAGTCGATCGCGCTCGCGTCCCCGCCGCAGAAGGAGTTCGGCGGCCTGCCGCACCCGACGATCCTCGCCGCGTGCGCGCTGCTCGGCGTGGACGAGGTGTACGCGGCCGGCGGCGCGGTGGCCGTCGCGATGTTCGCGTACGGCACCGAGGACTGCCTCCCCGTCAACATGGTGACCGGGCCCGGCAACATCTGGGTCGCCGCCGCCAAGCGCTACTTCACCGGCCGGATCGGCATCGACACCGAGGCCGGCCCGACCGAGATCGCGGTCCTCGCGGACTCCACGGCCGACCCGGTGCACGTCGCCGCGGACCTGATCAGCCAGGCGGAGCACGACCCGCTGGCCGCCGCCGTGCTCGTCACGGACTCCGAGGAGCTCGCGGCCGCCGTCGAGCGGGAGCTGGAGCCGCAGGTCGCGGCCACCAAGCACGTCGAGGACCGGATCAAGCCGGCCCTCGCGGGCAAGCAGTCCGCGATCGTCCTGGTCGACAGCCTGGAGGACGGCCTCAAGGTCGTCGACGCGTACGGCGCCGAGCACCTGGAGATCCAGACCGCCGACGCCGCGGCCTGGGCCGCCCGCGTCCGCAACGCCGGCGCGATCTTCGTCGGCCCGTGGGCCCCGGTCTCGCTCGGCGACTACTGCGCTGGGTCGAACCACGTGCTGCCCACCGGCGGCTGCGCCTGCCACTCCTCCGGCCTGTCCGTGCAGTCCTTCCTGCGCGGCATCCACATCGTCGACTACACGCGGGACGCCCTCGCCGAGGTCACCCACCACGTGGTGACGCTGGCCGAGGCCGAGGACCTGCCGGCGCACGGCGCGGCCCTGAAGGCGCGTTTCGGATGGAAGGTCCCGCAGTCATGACCGGCCCGATCGGCATCGACGACCTCCCCATCCGGGACGAGCTGCGCGGCAAGACCCCGTACGGCGCCCCGCAGCTCGACGTGCCCGTCCAGCTGAACACCAACGAGAACCCGTACGAGCTCCCCGAAGAGCTGGTCCGGCGCATCGCCGAGCGCGTCTCCGAGGCCGCCCGCACCCTCAACCGCTACCCCGACCGGGACGCGATCGAGCTGCGGACCGCCCTGGCCGCCTACCTCACCCGTACGGGCAAGCACCCGGTCGCGCGGGAGAACGTATGGGCCGCCAACGGCTCCAACGAGGTCATCCAGCAGCTGCTGCAGACCTTCGGCGGGCCCGGCCGCACCGCGATCGGCTTCGAGCCCTCGTACTCGATGCACGCACTGATCGCCCGGGGCACCGGGACGGGCTGGATCTCCGGCCCGCGCCGCGACGACTTCACGATCGACGTGGAGGCGGCCGCGCAGGCCATCGCCGAGAACGCGCCCGACGTCGTCTTCATCACCTCGCCCAACAACCCCACGGGCACCGCGGTCGAGGCGGAGACGGTCCTCGCCCTCTACGAGGCCGCGCAGGCGGCCAAGCCCTCCCTGGTCATCGTCGACGAGGCGTACGTGGAGTTCAGCCACCGCGACTCCCTCCTCCCGCTGATCGAGGGCCGCCCCCACATGGTGGTCTCCCGGACCATGTCCAAGGCCTTCGGCGCCGCCGGGCTGCGCCTGGGCTACCTGGCCGCGCACCCGGCCGTGGTCGACGCCGTCCAGCTCGTACGCCTGCCGTACCACCTGTCGGCCGTCACCCAGGCGACCGCGCTGGCCGCCCTGGAGCACACCGACACCCTGCTCGGCTACGTCGAGCAGCTCAAGGCCGAACGGGACCGCCTCGTCACCGAGCTGCGGGCGATCGGCTGCGAGGTCACCGAGTCCGACGCGAACTTCATCCAGTTCGGGAAGTTCGAGGACTCGCACACCGCCTGGCAGAAGATCCTCGACCAGGGTGTCCTGGTCAGGGACAACGGCGTACCGGGCTGGCTGCGGGTCACCGCCGGCACCCCGGCCGAGAACGACGCGTTCCTGGAAGCGGTTCGCGCACTGAAGAAGGAGCAGCACGCATGAGCCGCATCGGACGGGTCGAACGGACGACGAAGGAGACCTCGGTCCTCGTCGAGATAAACCTCGACGGCACCGGCAAGGTCGACGTCTCGACGGGCGTGGGCTTCTACGACCACATGCTCGACCAGCTCGGCCGCCACGGCCTCTTCGACCTCACGGTCAAGACGGACGGCGACCTGCACATCGACAGCCACCACACCATCGAGGACACCGCCCTCGCGCTCGGCGCCGCCTTCAAGCAGGCCCTCGGCGACAAGGTCGGCATCTACCGCTTCGGCAACTGCACCGTGCCGCTCGACGAGTCCCTCGCCCAGGTGACCGTCGACCTCTCCGGTCGCCCGTACCTCGTGCACACCGAGCCCGAGAACATGGCGCCGATGATCGGCGAGTACGACACGACGATGACCCGGCACATCTTCGAGTCCTTCGTCGCGCAGGCCCAGATCGCCCTGCACATCCACGTCCCGTACGGCCGCAACGCCCACCACATCGTGGAATGCCAGTTCAAGGCCCTCGCGCGCGCCCTGCGCTACGCGGCCGAGTTCGACCCGCGCGCCGCCGGGATCCTGCCCTCCACGAAGGGCGCCCTCTAGCCGTGAACGGCCTCAACACCATCCTGATCGTCTTCGGCCTCTTCCTGGCCGGAGGCGTCTACTCCTTCCAGAAGCAGCAGATGCCCAAGTCGGTCATCATCCTGCTCGCCATCGGCTCCGCGATGTGCCTCGCCGCCGGAGTCCTGCGGATCCAGGGGATTTGGGATTGACCTCGCTCCCTCCCCAGCGGAGAGAGCTCCCACCCTCGCGGGTGGGGATTCCTGCTTCACCACAGACCGCCCCGACCGAGAGGAGGACTCCCGATGAGGTCTTACACCCGCTCCACAGGCAGCTACCGCCAGCCCGGCGGCCAGAAGATTGATCGCGGCGTTTCCGTCGCGGTCGTGGGTCGTCCCGCAGGCGTCACACGTCCATTCGCGGATGTTCAGGGGCACTGTGTCCTTGACGGTTCCGCATGCCGAGCACATGCGCGTGCTGGGGAACCACCGGTCGATAGTGATCAGCTCGCGTCCGTACCAGGCTGCCTTGTACTCCAGCATGGAGCGCAGCTCACGCCAGCCCGCGTCGCTGATACTCCGGGCCAGTGTGCGGTTCCTCCGCATGTTGTCGACCGTGAGGTCCTCGATCACGAGCGTTTGGTTTTCGCGCACGAGTCGAGTCGTCAGCTGGTGCAGGAGGTCCCTGCGGCGGTCAGCTGTCCGCGCGTGGATCCTCGCCACCCGGATGCGCGCCTTGGCGCGGTTCTTGCTCCCCTTCTTTTTCCGCGCCAGCTCCCGCTGCGCCTTCGCCAAGCGGTGGCACTCCCCGCGCTGATGTCTGGGGTTGGGGACTTTCTCGCCGGTGGACAGGGTGACCAGCGCCGTCAGCCCGATGTCGATGCCGACCGCGTTCGTGGTGGTGGGCAGCTGCTGCGGCGTGTCCTCACAGAGGAGCGAGACGAACCATCGCTCGGCGCTGTCCCGCGAAACCGTCACCGTGCTCGGCATTGCGCCGTACGGAAGGGCGCGGGTCCACACGACGCGGAGCGGCTCGGCCATTTTCGCGAGCGTAAGCCGACCGTCGGCGTACCGGAACGCACTGCGCGTGTATTCCGCCGAAGCTCTGGACTTCCGCTTGGATTTGAAGCGCGGGTACTCGGCGCGCTTGCCCCAGAAGTTGACGAAGGCAGTCTGCAAGTGCCGGAGAGCCTGCTGCAACGGAACCGACGACACGTCGGCCAAGTAGGCCAGCACTTCCGTCCGCTTCCACGCCGTGAGCATCGCCGACGTCTGTCCGTAGCTCATACTTTCCTGGCGGCTCCAAGCGTCCGTGCGTGCGGCCAATGCCAGGTTGTAGACCTTCCGGACGCAGCCGAACGTCCGCGACAGCTCGGCTGCCTGCGCGTCGGTCGGATAGAAGCGGTACTTGAACGCGCGCCTCACCGGATGAGAAGGGCCCACGCCTCGGACGTTAGGGGCGGTCACGATACGAACACAACTGCGGGTCAAGGCCTCACGCAGCGGTACCCCTCAAGATCGGTACCAAGCGGCGGTCGCCGTTCGCCCACCCGGCTGACGCCGGGAGTTTTCACGCAAGGAGGTTGGGATGAGCGCCGCTAGTCCCGCCAGACCGACCAAGACGGTCGTGGTCTTCGACTACGGCTTCGGAAACGTCCGTTCCGCCGAGCGTGCCCTCGCGCGCGTCGGCGTGGACGTCGAGATCACCCGCGACTACGACAAGGCGATGGACGCCGACGGGCTCCTGGTCCCCGGCGTCGGCGCGTTCTCCGCCTGCATGCAGGGCCTCAAGGACGTCCGCGGCGACTGGATCATCGGCCGCCGGCTCTCCGGCGGCCGCCCGGTCATGGGCATCTGCGTCGGCATGCAGATCCTCTTCGAGCGCGGCATCGAGCACGGCGTGGAGACGGAGGGCCTCGACGAGTGGCCCGGCACCGTCGAGCCGCTGCGCGCCCCGATCGTGCCCCACATGGGCTGGAACACCGTGGACGCCCCGGCCGACAGCCAGGCCTTCAAGGGCCTGGACGACGACGCCCGCTTCTACTTCGTGCACTCGTACGCGGTGCGCGACTGGAGCCTGGAGGTCACCAACCCGGTGATCCGCGCCCCCAAGGTCACCTGGGCCACCCACGGCGAGCCGTTCGTCGCGGCGGTGGAGAACGGGGCCCTGTGGGCCACCCAGTTCCACCCCGAGAAGTCCGGCGACGCCGGAGCCCAGCTCCTCACCAACTGGATCGAGACCCTCTGATGCCGATGCCCGTCAACAAGCTGGAACTCCTCCCCGCGGTCGACGTCCGCGACGGGCAGGCCGTCCGCCTCGTGCACGGGGTGTCCGGCAGCGAGACCTCCTACGGCTCCCCGCTGGACGCGGCCCTCGCCTGGCAGGCCTCCGGCGCCGAATGGCTGCACCTCGTCGACCTGGACGCCGCCTTCGGCACCGGCGACAACCGCGCCCTGGTCGCCGAGATCACCGGCGCCATGGACATCAAGGTGGAGCTCTCCGGCGGCATCCGCGACGACGCCTCGCTCGCCGCGGCCCTCGCGACCGGCTGCACCCGCGTCAACCTCGGCACCGCCGCCCTGGAGACCCCCGAGTGGGCCGCCAAGGCCATCGCCGAGCACGGCGACAAGATCGCCATCGGCCTCGACGTACGCGGCACCACCCTCAAGGGCCGCGGCTGGACCAGCGAGGGCGGGGACCTCTACGAGACCCTCGCGCGCCTGGACTCCGAGGGCTGCGCCCGCTACGTCGTCACGGACATCGGCAAGGACGGCACGCTGACCGGCCCCAACCTGGAGCTGTTGAAGAACGTCTGCGCCGCCACCGACCGGCCGGTCGTCGCCTCCGGCGGGATCTCCTCTCTGGACGACCTGCGGGCGCTGTCCGAGCTGGTGCCGCTGGGCGTCGAGGGCGCGATCGTCGGCAAGGCCCTGTACGCCAAGGCCTTCACCCTGGAAGAAGCCCTGAAGGTGGTCTCCGCATGAGCAACCCCTCCGCCGACGTACGCCGCATCTCCTCCGGCGGCCCCTACGAGGACGTCATCGGCTACTCCCGCGCCGTGCAGCTCCCGAACGGCCTCGTGCTGGTCTCCGGCTGCACCGCGGCCGACGCGGGCGGCCCGTACGACCAGACCATCGCGGCCTTCGGCGTCGCCTTCAAGGCCCTCGCCCAGGCCGGCCTCGGCCCCGAGGACGTGGTCCGCACCCGCATGTACCTGACGCACGCCCGCGACGTGGACGAGGTGGGCCGCGCCCACAAGGAGCTCTTCGACGCGGTCCGCCCGGCCGCGACGATGCTCATCGTCTCCGGCTTCGTCGACCCGTCGATGGTCGTCGAGGTGGAGGTCGAGGCGTACAAGGCGCCCCAGGCTTCCGGGGGAGGCGTCGCATGACCCTCGCCGTACGAGTGATCCCCTGCCTGGACGTGGACAACGGCCGGGTCGTCAAGGGCGTCAACTTCCAGAACCTGCGGGACGCCGGGGACCCGGTGGAGATGGCCAAGCTGTACGACGCCGAGGGCGCCGACGAGCTGACCTTCCTCGACATCACCGCGTCGTCCGGGAACCGCGAGACCACGTACGACGTGGTGCGGCGGACCGCCGAGCAGGTGTTCATCCCGCTGACCGTGGGCGGCGGCGTCCGCACCGCGGAGGACGTGGACAAGCTGCTGCGGGCCGGTGCGGACAAGGTGGGCGTGAACACCGCCGCCATCGCGCGGCCCGAGCTGATCCAGGAGATCGCGGAGCGCTTCGGGCGGCAGGTGCTCGTCCTGTCCGTCGACGCCCGCCGCACGCCGACCGGTTCCTTCGAGGTCACCACGCACGGCGGCCGCCAGGGCACCGGCATCGACGCCGTCGAGTGGGCGCACCGGGCGGCGGAACTGGGTGCCGGGGAGATCCTGCTGAACTCGATGGACGCCGACGGGACGAAGGACGGGTACGACACCGAGATGATCGCGGCGGTGCGCAAGCACGTCACGGTGCCGGTGATCGCCTCCGGTGGTGCCGGGAGGCTGGAGCACTTCGCCCCGGCGATCGCGGCCGGTGCCGATGCGGTGCTCGCGGCGTCGGTGTTCCACTTCGGTGACCTGCGGATCAGCCAGGTCAAGGACACCCTCCGCGAGGCGGGCCACCCGGTCCGCTGACCTTCGCCGGGCCGCACCGGCCGGGGGACGCGGGGGAACGCGGGGGAACGCCCCCGGTTCCCCGGCCGGGCGGCGGGCGTTCCTAGAAGAAGTCGCCGAAGGCGTCGGGGAGCTCCTGCTGCTCCGGCATCTGCCCCATCTGCGGCTTCTCCTGCTTGTCCGCCTCCTGCTTGTCCGTCGGCTGCTGCTCCTGCTTGCGCGCCTGACGGAAGACCACCGCGGCGGCGTGGAAGTCGCCGGCCTTGTCACCCGGCTGGAGGGTGGCGACCGGCTCGCCCCCACACTCCGCGTCCTCGAACAGCAGGGCCTCCGAGTCGGTCCCGTTCACCGCTTCGACGACGTTCGAGGCGGCGGACGGCAGCGCGTGGCACGTGTCCGCGCCGGCATCCTTGATCTGGGCGTTCTGCTCGGCGTTGTTCTGGTCCAGGTACACGTAGTCGAGGGCCTTGCCGTCGTCGGCGAACGCCTGGGCTCCGGCGGGGAGGACCAGCGCGAGGGCTCCGGCGAGCGCGGCGGCAGTGGTGCGAAGACGCATGGGGGTTTCCGTTCCTTCCACGGTGACGACACCGAACCGGTCGGCATCCGTGACGGAGCGTAGGGAGGGGCGGGGTGCGGAAACCTTTCCCCCGGGGCCGCCATGCCCGTTTTCACCGGCCCGGCGGTACAGGTGCTCCGCGGCGCCCGCCCCGGAGCGCCCGCGCCTCAGATGCCCAGCTTCGCCACCGTCAGCTTGGCGATGGCTTCCTTCGGGCCGTCCAGTTCCACCGCGGCAGCGTCCTGGCGGCCGAAGCAGAAGAGGGTCAGTTCGCCCGGTTCGCCGGTGACCGTCACCACCGGGGTGCCCTTGTGGGCGACCGCCGTCTGGCCGTTCGGGCGGCGCAGCACCAGGCCCACCGGGGAGCGGCGGCCCGTCAGCCGGGCCAGCTTCTCCAGGCGGGACCACAGGGCGTCCGAGAACACCGGGTCCAGCTGGCGCGGCGACCAGTCCGGCTGGGCGCGGCGTACGTCCTCCGCGTGGACGTAGAACTCCACCGCGTTCGCCGCCTCGTCGATCTGCTTCAGCGCGTACAGCGACAACTTCGGCGGCCCGGTCCGGATCAGCTGGATCAGTTCCTCGTACGGCTTGGCCGCGTACTCGGCCATCGCCCTGTCCAGCCGGTCCTTCAGGACGTTCAGCAGCAGGCCGCCCGCCGCGTCCGGGCGACGCTCCCGGACCACCACGTGCGCCGCCAGTTCCCGGGCCGACCAGCCGTCGCACAGCGTCGGCGCCTCCGGCCCGGCCGCTTCCAACAGGTCCGCCAGCAGCAGGCGTTCACGCTTCGCATGGGTAGACATGGGGGCCAGCCTACGGCCGGAACCCGGCCCGCGCCCGCTCATCAGGCGGACGGTGATCCATCACGGCCGCCCGGGCGCGGCACAATGGCCCCCATGAGTACGTCCTCCCTCGATCCCGCCATCGCCGCCCGGCTCAAGCGCTCCGCAGACGGCCTGGTTCCGGCCATCGCCCAGCAGTACGACACCGGTGAGGTGCTCATGCTCGGCTGGATGGACGACGAGGCCTTGCACCGCACCCTGACCACCGGCCGCTGCACGTACTGGTCCCGCAGCCGCCAGGAGTACTGGGTGAAGGGGGACACGTCCGGCCACTTCCAGCACGTGAAGTCCGTCGCCCTGGACTGCGACGCCGACACCCTCCTCGTCAAGGTCGACCAGGTCGGCGCCGCCTGCCACACGGGCGCCCGTACGTGCTTCGACGCCGATGTCCTTCCGCTGGCCGAATAGGTAGGTAGGGTCCCAAGCCATGGATCTTGAGACGTTCCGCAAGCTCGCGGCGGACCGCCGCGTCATCCCCGTGAGCCGCAAGCTGCTGGCCGACGGCGACACCCCCGTCGGGCTCTACCGCAAGCTGGCCGCCGAACGCCCGGGCACCTTCCTCCTGGAGTCCGCCGAGAACGGCCGCTCCTGGTCCCGCTACTCCTTCGTCGGCGTACGCAGCGACTCCACGCTGACCGTCCGCGACGGCCAGGCGCACTGGATCGGCACCCCGCCCGTCGGCGTCCCCACCGGCGGCGACCCGCTCGAGGCCCTGCGCGCCACCGTCCAGACCCTGCACACGCCCCGCGACCTCGCGGGAGGGATGCCGCCCTTCACCGGCGGCATGGTCGGCTACCTCGGCTACGACATCGTGCGCCGCCTGGAGCGCATCGGCGAGCACACCGCCGACGACCTGCAGCTGCCCGAGCTGACCATGCTGCTCACCTCCGACCTGGCCGTCATGGACCACTGGGACGGCACGGTCCAGCTCATCGCCAACGCCATCAACCACAACGACCTCGACACCGGCGTGGACGAGGCGTACGCGGACGCGGTGGCCCGGCTCGACGCGATGGAGGCCGACCTCGCGCGGCCCGCCCCGTACACGCCCACGCCGCTGCCCGCCTCAGAGCTGCCGGCGTTCTCCGCGCTGTGGGGCGGCGAGAAGTACCAGGACGCCGTCGAGGACATCAAGGAGCGGATCCGGGCCGGCGAGGCCTTCCAGGTGGTGCCCTCGCAGCGGTTCGAGACCCCCTGTGCCGCCTCCGCGCTGGACGTCTACCGGGTGCTGCGGGCCACCAACCCGTCCCCGTACATGTACCTGTTCCGCTTCGAGAACGGTTTCGACGTCGTCGGGTCCAGCCCGGAGGCCCTGGTCAAGGTCGAGGACGGGCGGGCCATGGTCCACCCGATCGCCGGCACCCGCCACCGCGGGGCCACCCCGCAGGAGGACCACGAGCTCGCCGAGGAGCTGCTGGCCGACCCCAAGGAGCGCGCCGAGCACCTGATGCTCGTCGACCTGGGCCGCAACGACCTGGGCCGGGTCTGCGAGCCCGGGTCGGTCGAGGTCGTCGACTTCATGTCGATCGAGCGGTACTCGCACGTCATGCACATCGTCTCCACCGTCACCGGCCGGGTCGCCGAGGGCAGGACCGCCTTCGACGTGCTCACCGCCTGCTTCCCGGCCGGCACCCTCTCGGGCGCCCCCAAGCCGCGCGCCATGCAGATCATCGAGGAGCTCGAACCCTCCCGCCGCGGCCTGTACGGCGGCTGCGTCGGCTACCTCGACTTCGCCGGGGACTCCGACACGGCCATCGCGATCCGCACCGCGCTGCTGCGCGACGGCACGGCGTACGTCCAGGCCGGCGCGGGAGTCGTCGCCGACTCGGTGCCCGAGCTGGAGGACAACGAGTGCCGCAACAAGGCGGCCGCAGTCCTGCGCGCGGTGGGAGCGGCGAACCGGCTGAACGGCCCGTGACGGCGTAGGGGATAGTGGGGTACGTGAGTGCCGTACCCCCACCCCGAAACGACACCGACGCCCCCACCGCCGCGGACGGCACGGAGAGCCGCGGCGGCCGCCGCAGCGTGGCCGTCGCCCTGCTGCTCGGCGCGCTCGGTTCCACCGTCGTCCTGCTCGCCTCCGGCCGCGTCTGGGCCCGGGGCACCGCCGCCGTGGGGGGCGGCTCGCTGCCGCTGACCGCGGACGGGCGGGCCGTGACCGGGCTGCCGGCGGCCCTGGCCATCGTGGGCCTCGCGGCCCTGGTCGCCGTGTTCGCCGTACGGGGCAGGAGCCGGCTGCTGGTCTCCGGGCTGCTCGCGCTGAGCGGCCTGGGCGCGGCCCTCTCCGCGGCGCTGGCCGCCGACGACCGGCAGGCCCTGGACGCGCAGGCAGCCCGTACGACCGCGGACACCGCGGCGCACGTGGGGGCGCTGACGCACACGGCCTGGCCGTACGTCACGGCCGCCGGTGCGGCCCTGATCCTGGTCGCCGGACTGCTCGCCCTGCGCTTCGGCGGCAGCTGGCCGGCGATGGGCGGCCGCTACGAGCGCGACGGCAGCCCCCGGCCCCGCAAGGCGGCGTCGGTGGACCCCGACCGGCCCGAGGACCTGTGGAAGGCCCTGGACCGCGGTGAGGACCCGACCCGCTGACCAGGCACCGCGCCCGGTGCGGGACAATGGGCACCGAGCATTCGACACAGAACGCGATTTCTGAACACCCTGAGACAGAGCAACGAGGAGCAACTCATGGCGGGCACTAACCACGGACACACCCCGGCCGCCTGGACCGGTGTCATCATCGCCTTCATCGGTTTCTGCATCTCCGGCGCGTTCATGGTGATCGCGAACCCGCTCGGTTTCTGGGCCGGTCTCGTCGTCGTCGCGCTCGGCGGTGTGGTGGGCCTGGCGATGAAGGCGGCGGGCATGGGCGCGCCGAAGGCCGCTCACGAAGACCTGGCCGTGGTCATCGCCGCGAACAAGGCCGCCGCCAAGGTCTGAGTACCGCCGAGGTCCGGGTACCGGTGCATACCTTCGAAAGGCGCGGCCCCGTCGGGCTGCGCCTTTTGTCATGAGCGGAGACAATCAGCGCGTGGACGCCTCTCACAGCCCCCTCGCGGCGCCCGGGCCCGCGCCCGTGCCGCCCGCGCCCGCGCCGCCGCCCGGCCGCGCGCGGCGGCTGGCCAGGCCGGCGCTCACGCTGGCCGCGGCAGCGCTGGCCTTTGCGTACGTGGGGGCCGTGGATCCCAATGAACCCGGCCACTATCCGGTCTGCCCGCTCTTTCGGCTGACCGGAATTCTGTGCCCCGGATGCGGTGGGCTGCGCAGTGCGCACGCCTTCGCCCACGGCGATCTGATCACCGCTTTCGGGGCAAATGCCCTGGCCGTCGTCGGTTACTTCGCCTTCGTCGGCTTCATGGCCCTGTGGCTGGTTCGCGCCTACCGCGGCGGCCCGGCCCCGCGCTTCGCCCTGCGGCGGCCGTACTGGTGGGCCATCGGGGTGCTGGCACTGGTTTTCGTGGTGGTCCGAAACCTGCCGTTCGGATCTGCCCTGGCCCCCTGAGGCCCGCATCAGGCCTGACCGGGGCCCATATGAATCCCGGATTCCGAATGTCCAGCGATTGGGATGCCGTCAACCGCGTGCGGAGCGCAAGGCCTCCTGCGGATACCATTTGATTGCTGACCTTGCAGTTGTACGTGTCTGCAAGGCGGCCGACCGTCATCAACCCGGAAGGGGGCCGCTCGCGTGAGTGTGCTCGACGAGATCATCGAAGGGGTCCGCGAAGACCTTGCCGAACGGCAGGCCCGCGTGAGCCTCGACGAGCTCAAGGAGCGTGCCGCCAAGGCGCCCCAGGCCAAGGACGGCGTCGCTGCCCTGCGCGGCGACAGCGTCAAGGTGATCTGCGAGGTCAAGCGCTCCAGCCCCTCCAAGGGCGCGCTGGCCGCGATCGCGGATCCCGCCGGACTCGCCGCCGACTACGAGGCGGGCGGTGCGGCGGTCATCTCCGTCCTCACCGAGCAGCGCCGTTTCGGCGGCTCGCTGGCCGACCTGGAGGCCGTCCGCGCGCGCGTGGACATCCCGATCCTGCGCAAGGACTTCATCGTCACGGCGTACCAGCTGTGGGAGGCCCGCGCCTACGGCGCCGACCTCGTGCTGCTGATCGTCGCGGCCCTGGAGCAGGAGGCCCTCGTCTCCCTCATCGAGCGGGCCGAGTCCATCGGGCTCACCCCGCTCGTCGAGGTCCACGACGAGGACGAGGTCGAGCGCGCGGTTGCGGCCGGCGCCAAGATCATCGGCGTCAACGCCCGCAACCTCAAGGACCTCAAGGTCGACCGCTCCACCTTCGAGCGCGTCGTCGGCGAGATCCCGGCCCACATCGTCAAGGTTGCCGAGTCGGGCATCCGGGGGCCGCACGACCTGATCGCCTACGCCAACGAGGGCGCCGACGCCGTCCTCGTCGGGGAGTCCCTGGTCACCGGACGCGACCCGAAGTCGGCCGTGGCCGACCTCGTCGCCGCCGGAGCCCACCCCGCCCTGCGCCACGGACGGAGCTGACCCGTCCCATGGCCCCCGACCGCCCCTCCGTCCGCACCCGACCGGGCCATGGCCCGGCCGGCGTGCCGACGGCGCACGCGCCCCTGGCGCGCGGCTGCCGCCCCCGCGGCTGCCGCGCCCCGGCACGGCGGGTGCACGGGCGGCGGGTCAGGTACGTGATCGGCTCCGAGCCCGGTCAGGTCAACGGCATGCGATGGCGCACGACAGGCGCGCTGTAACGAGGGCCGTCCCGGTCCGGTACGTCTGACGTCGTCACCCGACGGCGCCCGGTGTACCGCCCCGAGCGGTGCTCGCTCACGGCCCGTCGCCCCGAGCCGCCGGCTCCGGGCGCGGGCCGCCGGGTCCGTACGCATCCCCGCCCCCGCAGCGGGGTGCGCGTGCCACGGGCCCGCAGCGCAATACGGTGCATCCATCCCATCGCACCCGTAGGAGTACTGGGCATGTCCAGCAGCTCGTTCTTCATTCCGGACCCGGAGGGTCACGTCCCCAACGCCGAGGGCTACTTCGGCGACTTCGGCGGCAAGTTCATCCCGGAGGCGCTCGTCGCCGCCGTGGACGAGGTCGCCGTCGAGTACGAGAAGGCCAAGGGGGACCCGGCCTTCGCCGCCGAGCTCAACGACCTGATGGTCAACTACACCGGCCGCCCCAGCGCCCTCACCGAGGTGCCGCGGTTCGCCGAGCACGCCGGCGGCGCCCGGATCTTCCTCAAGCGCGAGGACCTCAACCACACGGGCTCGCACAAGATCAACAACGTGCTGGGCCAGGCACTGCTCACCAAGCGCATGGGCAAGACCCGCGTCATCGCCGAGACCGGAGCCGGCCAGCACGGCGTGGCGACCGCCACCGCCTGCGCGCTCTTCGGCCTCGAGTGCACCGTCTACATGGGCGAGATCGACACCCAGCGCCAGGCCCTGAACGTGGCCCGGATGCGGATGCTGGGCGCCGAGGTCATCGCGGTGAAGTCCGGCTCCCGGACCCTCAAGGACGCCATCAACGAGGCGTTCCGCGACTGGGTCGCCAACGTGGACCGCACCCACTACCTCTTCGGCACGGTCGCCGGCCCCCACCCCTTCCCGGCCATGGTCCGCGACTTCCACCGGGTCATCGGCGTCGAGGCCCGCCGCCAGATCCTGGAGCGCGCCGGCCGGCTGCCCGACGCCGTCGCGGCCTGCGTCGGCGGCGGCTCCAACGCCATCGGCCTCTTCCACGCCTTCATCCCGGACGCCGGCGTCCGCCTGGTCGGCTTCGAGCCCGCCGGGCACGGCGTCGAGAGCGGCGAGCACGCGGCCACGCTGACCGCCGGCGAGCCCGGCATCCTGCACGGCTCCCGCAGTTACGTCCTCCAGGACGAGGAGGGGCAGATCACCGAGCCGTACTCGATCTCGGCCGGTCTGGACTACCCGGGGATCGGCCCGGAGCACTCGTACCTCAAGGACAGCGGCCGCGGCGAGTACCGCGCGGTCACCGACGACGCCGCGATGCAGGCCCTGCGCCTCCTCTCCCGCACCGAGGGGATCATCCCGGCCATCGAGTCGGCGCACGCCCTCGCGGGCGCCCTCGACCTGGGCAAGGAGCTGGGCAAGGAGGGGCTGATCGTGGTCAACCTGTCCGGCCGGGGCGACAAGGACATGGACACGGCGGCCCGCTACTTCAACCTGTACGACACCGACGCCTCCGAGGGGGAGACCAAGTGAGCGGCAACATCGAACTCCTCTCGGCCACCCTCGCGAAGGCCAAGTCCGAGGACCGCGCGGCCCTCGTCGCCTACCTCCCCGCCGGCTTCCCGACCGTCGACGGCGGCATCGAGGCCGTCAAGGCCGTCATCGCGGGCGGCGCGGACGTCGTCGAGGTCGGCCTCCCGCACAGCGACCCGGTCCTGGACGGCGCGATCATCCAGACCGCCGACGACATCGCCCTGCGCGGCGGCGTCAAGATCGCCGACGTGCTGCGCACCGTGCGCGAGGCCCACGCGGCGACCGGGGCCCCGGTGCTGGTGATGACGTACTGGAACCCGATCGACCGCTACGGCGTCGAGCGATTCGCCACCGAGCTCGCCGCGGCGGGCGGCGCGGGCTGCATCCTGCCCGACCTGCCGGTCCAGGAGTCCGCGCTGTGGCGCGAGCACGCCGACAAGCACGGTCTGGCGACCGTCTTCGTCGTCGCTCCGAGCAGCAAGGACGCGCGCCTGGCGACCATCACGGCCGCCGGTTCCGGCTTCGTCTACGCCGCCTCGCTGATGGGCGTCACCGGCACCCGCGAGTCGGTCGGCAACGAGGCCCAGGAGCTGGTCCGGCGCACCCGCGCCACCACCGACCTGCCGGTCTGCGTCGGCCTCGGCGTCTCGAACGCGGTGCAGGCCAAGGAGGTCGCGGGCTTCGCCGACGGGGTGATCGTCGGCTCGGCGTTCGTGAAGCTGCTGCTGGACGCGCCGGACCTGCCGGCCGGGCTGGCCGCCGTACGGGAGCTGGCGGGCGAGCTGGCGGAAGGCGTACGCAGGAGCTGACGCGTTCGATTCGCGGCGCGAACCCTTGATCGGGTTCTGTAGTCCGATCGGGTGGAAGTGGGGGCGGGGGGGGGGGGGGGGGGGCCCCCCCCCCCCCCCTTTTCCCCCCGCCACGAAAAAAAAAAACACGGGCCCCACAAAACAAAAAACACAACCCCCACGCCCCCCGCTGATGCGGGGGCGCGAGAAA
>NZ_JBVIGX010000002.1:53335-55701 GCF_055570595.1 Streptomyces sp. NPDC031132 | reverse complement strand
GACAACAAGTAGCCCTCGGGTAGTCCTTCGCCCCTCCCGGCAGGACCAAGGCCCCGGGGGGGGGGGGGGGGGGGGGGGGGGGGGGTTTTGGGGGGGGGGGGGGGGGGGGGGGGGGGGGGGGAGGCACGCGGGTCCCCCCCCGCTTCGTTTGGCCGAACGTGAGCGAGAAGAACGACGGTGCGAACCGCGAAGCGAAACGATCGGCCCGCGAGCGGCTCCAGGTGGAGCGTGAGCGCGAGAAGAAGAGGGAAAAGCGGCGGCGGACCCTCATCGTGGCGTCGGCCGTGGTGGGCGTCCTCGGCCTGGCGGCCGTCGTCGGCCTGATCGCGGCCAACACCGACAGCGGCGACACCTCCGCCGGCGGAGGCCCGGTGACCGCCCCCTCCGGGGCCACCGGCAAGGACGCGCTCGCCATCCAGACGGGCAAGCCCGAGGCCAAGTCCACGCTGACGGTGTGGGAGGACTTCCGCTGCCCGGCGTGCAAGTCCTTCGAGACCAACTACCGGGACACCATCCACGACCTGGAGGCCAAGGGGCTGCTCAAGGTCGATTACCACATCGTCACCCTGATCGACGGGAACATGGGCGGCAGCGGCTCGCTGAAGGGCGCGAACGCCGCGGCCTGCGCGCAGGACGCCGGGAAGTTCGCCGCGTACCACGACGTCCTGTTCGAGAACCAGCCGCAGGAGGTCGACGACGCCTACGGGAACAACGCCAAGCTGCTGGAGCTGGCCGGCAAGGTGGACGGGCTGGACACCCCCGAGTTCCGCAAGTGCGTCGAGGACGGGACGCACAACAGCTGGGTGAACAAGTCCTACGAGGCCTTCCGCGCCGGGAAGTTCAAGGGCACCCCGGCCGTGCTGCTGAACGGCAAGGACCTCTTCGCCGACCAGGCCAACCCGGTCACCCCGCAGAAGCTCAAGGAGCAGGTGGAGGCCGCGGCGAAGGGCGCCGGGGGCGCGAGCCCCTCGCCGTCCGCCTCGCCCAGCCCCTCCGGGAAGGCGGCGAAGGGCTCGGCGTCCGCGTCGCCGTCGGCCTCCTCGTCGGCCGTGGCCAAGTCCTCGTCCACCTCGACGGGGTCGCGGGCCGGCTCGGCCGGGGTCGCGAAGGGGGCCGCGGACACCCCCTGAGGCCCGTCTCGATTTGGCGCCAGGTTGCCGGGCGGGTTGCGGTCCGCACCGCCCGGCAGGGTAGCGTCGGCACTGCCATGAACCTTGCCTATATCCCCAGCCCGTCGACCGGCGTGATCCATCTCGGACCGATCCCGCTGCGCGGCTACGCGTTCTGCATCATCATCGGCGTCTTCGTCGCCGTCTGGCTCGGCAACAAGCGGTGGATCGCGCGCGGCGGAAAGCCGGGCACGGTCGCGGACATCGCGGTGTGGGCCGTGCCGTTCGGCCTGATCGGCGGTCGCCTGTACCACGTGATCACCGACTACCAGCTGTACTTCGGCGAGGGCCGCAACTGGGTCGACGCCTTCAAGATCTGGGAGGGCGGCCTCGGCATCTGGGGGGCCATCGCGCTGGGCGCGGTGGGCGCCTGGATCGGCTGCCGCCTGCGCGGCATCCCGCTGCCGGCCTGGGCCGACGCCCTGGCACCCGGTATCGCGCTGGCCCAGGCCTGCGGCCGCTGGGGCAACTGGTTCAACCAGGAGCTGTACGGTCGGGCCACCGACCTGCCCTGGGCGGTCAAGATCAGCGAGGGCCCCAACCGGGTGGCGGGCACCTACCACCCGACCTTCCTGTACGAGTCGCTGTGGTGCCTCGGCGTCGCCGCGCTCGTGATCTGGGCCGACCGCCGCTTCAAGCTGGGCCACGGCCGGGCCTTCGCCCTGTACGTCGCCGCGTACTGCGTGGGCCGCGGCTGGATCGAGTACATGCGGGTCGACGAGGCGCACCACATCCTGGGCCTCCGGCTGAACGTGTGGACCTCGATCGTGGTCTTCGTCCTGGCCGTGGTCTACCTCGTGCTGTCGGCGAAGCTGCGGCCGGGCCGCGAGGAGGTCGTGGAGCCGGACCGCGGACCCGCGGCATCCGACCCGGAGACCAAGATCGACTTGACCAAGACCGGCGAGGTCAAGGCCGACGAGGCCAAGGCGGACGAGGTCAAGGACGCGGGCACGGACGAGGCGGTGGACGCCGGCGCGGACGCCCCGGCCACCGCCGGGGCCGAGGACTCCGGGCCGAAGAGCGACGCCGAGGCTCCGAAGGCCGCCAAGAAGCTCTGACCGGGCCGTCCGGTCACACGGGAGGGGGGGGGGGGGGGGGGGGGGGGGCCCCCGCCCCTTCGTGTTTGTGGGGGGGGGGGAAAGGGGAGGGGCTATTGGGGGGGCGGGAGGGCGCATCTCGCGCCTCCCCCAAAACCAA
>NZ_JBVIGX010000002.1:0-53325 GCF_055570595.1 Streptomyces sp. NPDC031132 | reverse complement strand
GGGAAAAGAGCCTCCGAGAAAAAGCACCAACACTGACCCCACAGCCCCCCACAACCCTCCCCCCCCCTTCCCCGGGGGGGGGGGGGGGGGCCCCCCCCCCCCCCCCCCCCCCCCCCCCTCCCGTTGCGTTCGGGGGGTCAGGAAAGCACGGGGGATTCCCGGCGGGCGAGCGCGACCACCCGTTCCGCGCCCGCCAGGACCGCAGGGTCGACGAAGCGGCCGTCCGGCAGGGCCACGGCGCCCGGGCTGCGGCGGGCCGCGGCGACGACCTCCTCGGCGGCGGTGACCTCCTCCGGGGCGGGCAGGTACGCCCGCTCGATCACCGGCAGCTGGCGCGGGTGGATCGCCGCCCGGCCCAGGAAGCCCAGCGCCCGGCCGCGGGCACAGGAGACGGCCAGCGACTCCAGGTCACGGATGTCGGGGAAGACCGACTGCGCGGGCGGGGCCAGCCCCGCCGCCCGGGCCGCGACCACCACCCGGGAGCGCGGCCAGTCCAGGCCCGCCTCCGCGCTGATGCCCAGATCGGCGCGCAGGTCCGCCTCGCCGAGGGAGAGCCCGCGCAGGGCGGGGTGCGCGCGGGCGATCTCGTACGCGCGCTCCACGCCCAGCGCCGACTCCAGCATGGCGTGCAGGGTCATCCCGCCGGTGCGGTCCGCGACCGCGGCGATCTGCTCCGGGGCCGAGATCTTCGGCAGCCGCAGCCCCGCCAGGCCGTGCAGCCCGGTCAGGGCGGTGAGGTCGGCGCCGGCCCAGGGGGAGTCCAGGGCGTTGATCCGTACGAACACCGGGACCGGCGGGCGCTCGGCCAGCCGTTCCGCGGTCGCGGCGCGGGCGTACTCCTTGCGGGAGGCCGACACCGCGTCCTCCAGGTCGACGATGACGGCGTCGGCCCCGGAGTGCAGGGCCTTGGCGACCACCTCCGGGCGGTCGCCGGGTACGTAGAGCCAGGTCAGGATCATAGGGCCCCCTCCATCCGGAGTGCGCTGATCTCGGCCTCGGACAGGCCGAGTTCGGTGAGTACGGCTTCGGTGTCCGCGCCGTGGGGGCGGCCCGCCCAGCGGATCCCGCCGGGGGTCCCGGACAGCCGGAACAGGACGTTCTGCATCCGGAGCGGGCCGAGTTCGGGGTCCTCGACCTCGGTGACGGTGTCCAGGGCCGCGAACTGCGGATCGGCCATGACGTCCCGTACGTCGTAGACCCGGGCGACGGCGGCCTCGGCCTCCTCGAAGGCGGCGACCACGTCGTCGGCCTTGTGGCGCCCGATCCAGCCGCCGACGGCCTCGTCGAGGACGGGCGCGTGGGCCGCCCTGCCGGAGCCGGTCGCGAACCAGGGCTCGGCGATCAGTTCGGGCCGGCCGACGAGCCGCATGACGCGCTCCGCGATGGACTGGGCCGAGGTCGAGACCGCCAGCCAGCGTCCGTCCGCACTGCGGTAGGTGTTCCGGGGGGCGTTGTTGGTGGAACGGTTGCCGGTGCGCGGCTGGACGTAGCCGAGCTGGTCGTACCAGAGCGGGTGCGGGCCCAGCACGGTGAGGATCGGCTCGATGATGGCCAGGTCCACCACCTGCCCGTGGCCGGTGCGGTCGCGGCCGGCGAGCGCGGTCATCACCGCGTACGCGGTGGTCAGCGCGGCGATCGAATCGGCGAGGCCGAAGGGCGGCAGGGTCGGCGGGCCGTCCGGCTCCCCGGTGATCGCGGCAAAGCCGCTCATCGCCTCGGCGAGGGTGCCGAAGCCGGGGCGGTGGGCGTACGGGCCCTGCTGGCCGAAGGCCGTGACGCGGGTCAGGATCAGCCGCGGGTTGGCGGCGGACAGCTCGGGCCAGCCCAGGCCCCACTTCTCGAGGGTTCCGGGACGGAAGTTCTCGATGACCACGTCGGCGGAGGCGGCCAGCCGCAGCAGGGTGTCGCGCCCGCCGGGCGTGGACAGGTCGAGGGTCATCGTCCGCTTGTTCCGGCCGAGCAGCTTCCACCACAGGCCGACGCCGTCCTTGGCGGGGCCGTGGCCGCGCGAGGGGTCGGGGCGCTGCGGGTGCTCGACCTTGACGACGTCGGCGCCGAAGTCCCCGAGCAGGGTGGCGGCGAGCGGCCCGGCGAAGAGCGTGGCCAGATCCAGGACCCGCATCCCGCGCAGCGGCCCGGCCGCGGATCTGCCGTCGGCCCCGGCCCCGGGCAGCCCGTCGAGGGTCATGAAGCGGCTCCGGAGGAGCGGCCGGAGGCCGTCGCCGCGAAGGCGTCCGTCTCGGCGCGGGTCGGCATCGAGTCCTGGGCTCCCGGGCGCTGGACCGAGAGCGCGGCCGCCGCCGACGCCCAGCGCAGCGCCTCCTGCACGGGCCGCTGCTCCCCGAGGGCCACGGCGAGCGCGCCGACGAAGGTGTCCCCGGCGGCGGTGGTGTCCACCGCCCGGACCCGGGGCGCGGGCACGGTCAGCGGCTCGCGCCCCCGGGCGGCGTACAGGGACCCGGCCGCGCCGAGGGTGATGACGACCTCCGGGACCTCGTGGAGGAGGGCCTCGGCGGCCTGGTACGGGTCGGTGAGGCCGGTCAGGGCGGCGGCCTCGTGCTCGTTGGGTACCAGCAGGTCGGTGGCCTCGAGGAGTTCCGCGGGCAGCGGCCGGGCGGGGGCCGGGGTGAGGACGGTACGGACGCCGTGGGCGCGGGCGGCGAGCGCGCCGGCGAGGACGGCGGACAGCGGGAGCTCGAGCTGGAGGAGGAGCGAGCCGGCGGCGCCGATACGGGAGTCGTCGCCCGCCTCCAGGCCGGTGACGTGGGCGTTGGCGCCGGGAATGACGATGATGCTGTTCCCGCCCTCGTCCTCGACGGTGATGTGGGCGGTGCCGCTGGCGCCCTCGACGGTGCGCAGGGCCGCCGTCTCGACCCCGGCCGCGGCGAGCGCGGAGCGCAGCCGTACGCCGAACTCGTCGGCCCCGACCGCGCCGATCATCACCACCTCCCCGCCGCAGCGGGCGGCGGCGACGGCCTGGTTGGCGCCCTTGCCGCCGGGGACGGTGCGGAACGCGCGGCCGGTGACGGTCTCCCCCAGGCGGGGGGCCTTGGGGACGTAGGCGACGAGGTCCATGTTCGTACTGCCGAGCACGGCGATGGCCGTCATGGGCGGGCTGCCTCCTGTGCGGTGAGGTGGGCGAGGGTGTCGAAGCCGATGCCGTCGAAGCCGGGGACGGTGGTGGCGAGGCGGTTCTTGAGGGGGGCGGACCAGCGGTGCGGGACGCCGTCCGGGTCGACGAGGGCGGCCAGGGAGCCGGCGGTGGCGCCGTTGGAGTCGGTGTCCCAGCCGCCGGAGACGGCACGGCAGACGGAGCGGGTGAAGTCCCCGTCGGCGTGGGTGAGGGCGGCGGCGATCAGGGCGGTGTTGGGGATGGTGTGGACCCAGTGGTAGTGCCCGTACCGGGCGTGCAGGTGGTCCACGACGCGGTCGAAGTCTGCGTCGGCGTGCCGGGCGGCCGTGTCGACGGCGTGGCGGACGGCCTCGGCGAGCCGTGAGCGGGGCGGTACGACGGCCAGTCCGGCCCGGAGCGCGGTGTGGACGTCGGCCCGGCCGCCGGCGGCCTCGGCGACGGCGGCGGCGGTGAAGAGGGCGGCGTAGACGCCGTTGCCGGTGTGGGTGAGGGCGGCGTCCCGGTAGGCCTGGGCCGCGGCGGCGGCCGGGTCGCCGGGGTTGGTCCAGCCGTGCACGTCGGCCCGGATGAGGGCGCCGATCCACTCGCGGCAGGGGTTGTGGTGGGTGGCGGTGGCCGGGGGCTCGAGCCCGAGCAGCAGGTTCCGGTACGCGAGGCGCTCGGCGGTGAAGGTCCGGCCGGCGGGGAGCTCGTCGAGCCAGAGGCGGGCGACATCGGCGGTGGTGAAGCCCTTGCCGTACCGGCGCAGCAGGATCAGGTTCAGGAGCGGGTAGTTGAGGTCGTCGTCCTCGGGGGCGCCGTCGATGTTCTCGGCGAGGGAGGTGGCGGCGGAGCGCCGGTTCCAGGGGTGGGCGGCCAGCAGCTCCGCCGGGACGCCGTGTTCGGTGAACCAGTCGTCCAGGGGCCAGTTCCCGGCGGCCCGGGCCAGCGCCCGGATCCCCTCGAGCGGGAGCTTCTCCACGGGCTTGCCGAGCACGCACCCCACGGCCCGCCCCACCCAGGCCCGCTCGAGCCGCTCCCGCAGCCCGGGGTCGACCCGGTCGCCCGGTTCCCGAGCCACCCCGTCGGGGCGAGGGCCGAAGCCACCGGCCCTCGAGCCGTCCGTCCCCGCATCCGGGGGCGGGCCCTCGGCGCGCGGCGCAGCGAGGCCGGGGGCGGCGGGCCGGGGGTCCGGGGGCGTGCCCCCGGTTTCGGGGAGGGGCGGGGCGGGGGAAGGGCTTCCGGGCCCCCGGTCCGGCATCGCGGTCCACGTCGCGGTGATGGCCGGCCAGGCCGTCGGCTCGTCCCGGGCCGACGGGGAGGGGAGGCCTTCGAGTTCGGTCAGAAGGCGGGAGGCCAGGGCGCGGAGCTCCGGCGGGGCCGGGGCGGGAGAGGCGCCGGCCCGGCCGGGCGCCGGGTGGCCGCCGGCCGCGATCCAGGCGCGGAGCAGGGGCTCCGCGTCCCGCCCGTCCTCGGCGGCCTGCCGCAGCTCGTGCCCGACCAGATCCTCGGGCTGCACCCAGCTGAGCCGGACGGCCGCCGCCGAGCCGTCGCCCGGGGACGCGGCCGCGGCCGGATGCGCCGCGGGGGCGGCCGGTCCCGCCGGGTCGGGGGCGGCGGGTGCCGCGCCCGTTGCCCGGGCGGGTGCGGGCGGCCGGTCACCGGGCGGGGGCGGGGGCGCGGGGGCGGCCGTGGGGGAGTCGCAGGGCGGGGTGCCGGTCATTGCGGGGCGGCGATCGAGGCGAAGGCCGACTCGTGGGCGCGGCGGCGGGCGTGGTCCAGGGCGAAGACCTCGCGGGTCACCGCGGCCAGGGCCGATGCCGGGGCGTGCAGGTCGAGGCGGCTGGCCTCGGCGACCTGTTTGGCCCAGGCCGGCGGGATCGCCGAGACGCCGGACAGGGCTCCGGCGATCGCCCCGGCCATCGTGGCGATGGAGTCGCAGTCCCGGCCGTAGTTGACGGCTCCGAGTACCGAGCCCTCGTACGCGCCGTCGGCGACGATCAGCATGCCGAGCGCGATCGGGAGCTCCTCGATCGAGTGGAGGCGGGAGGGGCGGCGGGCGCCGAGCGAGGGGGAGCGGTAGTCCGGGCCGACCGAGTCGTACGGGGCCACCGCCGCCCGGAGGGGGGCCAGGGCCGATTCGAAGTCCCGGTGGAGCGATGCGACTTCGCACACCGCCGAGATGGCGGCCCGCGTGCCGTCCTTGGCCAGCGCCAGGGCCGTGTCCACCACCGAGGACACCGTCGCCCCGGGCACGCACGCCGCCGCGACCGCCGCGGCGAAGACGCCCGCCGCTTCCCGCCCGTACGAGGACTGGTGCGCCCCGGCGATGTCCAGCGCCTCCGCGTACGCGCCCGCCGGATGGCCGGCGTTGACGATGCCGACCGGCGCCATGTACATCGCCGCACCGCAGTTGACGATGTTGCCGTTGCCCGCCTCGCGGGGGTCGGCGTGGGCGTAGTGCAGCCGGGTCACGATCCACTTCTCGGCCAGGAAGATCCGCTGGAGGGGCAGGGCCTCGGCTTCCAGTTCGGGGATCCAGCGCGGGTTGGTCATCAGGTCCGGGACCAGGTGGTCGGCGATCGCGTACGCGTCGAGGTGGTCCCGCACGGCCTCGTAGACCCGTACCAGCGCATGCGTCATGAGGGTGTCGTCGGTGACGTGGCCGTCGCCCTTGTGGTACGGCGCGATGGGGCGGGCCGTGCGCCAGTCCTCGTGCCACGGGCCGACGACGCCGTGCACGCGGCCGCCGTGCCGTTCCACGATCCGGTCCGGGGACCAGCCCTCGACCGGACCGCCGAGCGCGTCGCCGACGGCGGCTCCGACGAGGCAGCCGGCCGCCCGGTCTTCGAGAGTGAGCGTCATGTCCGAATCATCCCTTGGGTGAGGTGAGTTCCGTGCGAGCGAGCAGCGCGGCGAGTTCGACCAGATCGGTGCCGGCGAGGCGGGGGAGGGCGCAGCCCGACAGGGTGCGGCAGGCCTCGCGCCAGGCGGTGGGGATCGAGTCGCCGCCGCCGAGGGCCCCGGTGAGCGCGCCGGCGAGGGCGGGGGCGGAGTCCGCGACGCGCGACAGGCAGGCGGCGGCCGGGACGGCCTCGGCGGCCCGGCCGCGGGCGGCGGTGGCGAGGGCGAGGGCCACGGGGACGGTCTCGGCGGCGGCGATGCCGTAGCTGTAGACGTGGTCCACGATCTCGTGCTCGAGGGTGGGGACGATGGCGAAGGCGCCGTCCCCGTCGCCGTGGGTACGGGCGAGCTTGACGGCGTGACGGGCGTTGCGGCCGATCTCGGTGGCCGCGGGGAGCTGGCCGAGGGCGGCGTCGACGGCGGTGTCGGTGTCCGCGCCGGCGAGGGCGGCCGCGAGGGCGGCGGCCATGGCGCGGGCGCCGTGGACCCCGTCGCCGTCCTGGGTGTAGCGGGCGTCGAACTCGGCGAGGTCCGCGGCCGCGGCGGGGTCCCCGGGATGGACGACGGCGAGGACGCAGGCACGGATGCAGGCGGCGTCGTCGAAGTAGTGCGGGTTGTCGTGGCCGGTGGCGGGCGGGCGCAGGCCGGCGGCGAGGTTGCCGAGGCCGGCGCGGACGGAGATGCGGGCGCGCAGCGGCAGCACGGCCGACTCCACCTCGGGGGCGCGCTCGGCCGCCGCGGCGATCTCGCTGGCCAGGGCGTTCCAGGCGAGGTCGATGGCGGCCCGCATGCGGCGGGACCGGCTGAGGTCGCTGAGCAGCACGCCGGCCGCGGTGAGCACGGATTCGGCGGCGAAGGCGGCCCATTCGGCGTCGTCGGAGGGGCCGAGGCGCAAGGGTTCCGGGGGCTGGTTCAGGGCGATGGGCACGGGGAGGGTGGTGGTCTGGTTCTGCTCGGCGAAGGTGTCGAGCTCGCGGGTGAGGCGGCGGGTCCACTCGGGCATGCGGCTGGCCCGGTGCCGGGCGGCGGGCCACCCGGCCGCGTCGCCCGCGGCGAGGCCGAGCAGCAACCCCTCGATCCGCCGGACCCCAGAGGGCGGCTGGGGGCCGCGAACCTGCGCGGCCGCCACAGGGGCGGTGCGCACCTGCGCGCCGGGGCCGGCGCGGGCGGTGCGCACCTCGGCGCGCGGGCCCTCGCCCCGGCCGGGCGGGGGTGGTGCGGGGACGGGGAGCTCCCCCATCCCGCCCCTTCCCGAAACCGGGGGCAGGCCCCCGGCCCCCCGCCCCGGCGCAGAGGCTGCGCCCGCGCCGACCCGGCCCGCCGGGCCGGAGTACGCCGGGTCCGGGGCCTCCAGGGCCGCGTCCGGTTGGGGTGAGCCCCGTTCCGGTAGGGCCGACTCCGGCGTCATCGGGCGGTCTCGGTTTCCGGGGTGAGGAGGTCCGCGATGTCCAGGACGTGGTAGCCCCGCATCGAGGGGAGGCAGCTGCCCCGTACCGGGCCGATGGCCGCCGCCCAGGCGGCCGGGATCGCGGCGACGCCCGACATTGCGCCGGCGAGGGCGCCCGCCACCGCCGCCGTCGTGTCCGCGTCGCGGCCCATGTTCACGGCCGTCAGGACCGACGACGGGAAGTCGCCGCCGCACGCGGCGAAGGCGCCGAACGCCAGGCCCACCGCCTCCGGGGCCAGGTCCGTCCACGGATAGCCGCCGATCACCACCGCGGAGCGCACCGCCCGTTCCCCGCGCGGGGCGGCCGTGACGGCCCGGCGCAGCGAGCGGGCCGTCCAGGAGTCGGAGGGGATGACCGAGAGGGCCGCCGAGATGACGGAGGCGGGCGAGCCGCCCGCCATCGCCGCGGCGACGCCGGCCGCCACCGCCTGGCCGCCGTAGATGCCCTCGCCGTCGTGGCTGACCGAGCCGTCGATGGCGACGAGTCGCGCCGCTTCCGCCGGGCGGCCCGCCGCGAACACCCCGAAGGGCGCCGCCCGCATGGCCAGGCCGTCGGACCAGGCGTGGCGGTGCTGCGCGGAGATGGGGGCCGCGAGCCCCCGGCGGAGGTTCTCCAGGGTGCCGCGCTCGCTGAAGCCCGCCCCGCGGAAGGGCCCCTCGTCGAGGTCGGCGATCCAGTGGTGCCAGGCCCGCTCGACGTGGGAGACGGTCAGCGCCGACCCGTGGCGGGCCAGCAGCAGCCCCGAGAAGATCGCGTACTCGGTGTCGTCGGTGCCCGCCGGGTCCTCCGACACGAAGCCCTCGATGCGGCCCCATTTCGCCCGGATCTCCGAGGGCTTCATGTTCTCGGCGGGGGCCCCGAGCGCGTCGCCCGCCGCGAGGCCGAGAAGAGCACCCCTGGCCCGTTCGAGGAGGACCTGCGGATTGCATGCAATCTGCTTCATCAGCTCCATGGCGGCGCCTCTCCCACTTGGATGGGGCTCATCATGAGCCCATGGGGGATTTGTGCCATGACATATGGTTTGTCG
Organism: Streptomyces sp. NPDC031132; assembly: GCF_055570595.1. Taxonomy (NCBI): domain Bacteria; kingdom Bacillati; phylum Actinomycetota; class Actinomycetes; order Kitasatosporales; family Streptomycetaceae; genus Streptomyces; species Streptomyces sp. NPDC031132. The sequence goes on along the minus strand of NZ_JBVIGX010000002.1, from coordinate 44,834 downwards.
CTCGCCGCGAAACACCCCGCCCAGGCCCCCGTCACCCGGTCGCCGACCCGCGAAACCCCAGGTAAGTACGGCCTTCCTTGCTGGCGGGCGGCAGAAATCGTGCGTAGTTTCGAGGTGTTCCAGGGGAGTGGGTGCCTGCGCGTCGCGCATGGCGTGGTTCCGTATGCCCGCTCGTACAAAAGGGGAGGAATCCGCCATGTCCATCATCGACACCGAAGCACCGCTGCACACCGCGCACCGCGACAACCACACCCACCGTGACGTCAACGGCGGGTGGCTGCGGCCGGCCGTGTTCGGTGCCATGGACGGGCTCGTCTCCAACCTGGCGCTGATGACCGGTGTGGCCGGCGGCGCCGTCGCCCCGCAGGCCATCGTCATCACCGGGCTGGCGGGCCTCGCGGCCGGAGCCTTCTCGATGGCGGCCGGCGAGTACACCTCCGTCGCCTCGCAGCGCGAGCTGGTCCTCGCCGAACTCGACATAGAGCGCCAGCAGTTGCGCAAGCACCCCATCGACGAGATGGAGGAGCTGGCGGAGCTGTACGTCTCGCGCGGTGTCGAGCCGGCGCTCGCCCGCGAGGTCGCCATGCAGCTGTCCCGCGACCCCGAGCAGGCGCTGGAGATCCACGCCCGCGAGGAGCTCGGGATCGACCCCGAGGACCTGCCCTCGCCGATGGTCGCCGCCGTCTCGTCCTTCGGCTCCTTCGCGTTGGGCGCGCTGCTGCCCGTACTGCCGTACCTGCTCGGCGCCACGTCGCTGTGGCCCGCGGTGCTGCTCGCGCTGGCCGGGCTCTTCGCCTGCGGCGCGATCGTCTCCCGGGTCACCGCACGGACCTGGTGGTACAGCGGTCTTCGGCAGCTGCTGCTGGGCGGCGCGGCCGCGGGTGTGACGTACGTCCTGGGAACCTGGATCGGCGGAGCCATAGGCTGACCGCGCAAGCGGTGAGACACTATGCAAGGCGCAGCATAAGTAATCTATTACCCGGCGGTTTCGGTTCCGTGTCCGCCGGGCATCAGACCAGGGCGCCGCGCGCAGGGCAATGATGCCCGCCTGCTGCGAACGTCTGAATGTCTGAACGTCTCCAGAACTGCACTTTCTGCTGCGTGCAGTGTCCGCATGGTGAAACGCCATATCCGCTTCTCGGGATTGCCGTCATCATGTAACCTGCACGAAATTTCGCAGAGGGCCAACGTCGTCCCTCGGCACGCACCTATGCCACGACGACGACGGGAGAGCCGATGCGTTCCGCATCCACGCACTCCGCGACCGGCCTCAGCACCACCGCCTGGTCGCCCATGGACGGTCGCCCCGCCCAGCAGGGCATGTACGACCCGCGCAACGAGCACGACGCCTGTGGCGTCGGCTTTGTGGCCAACCTCAGCGGCGAGGCCAGCCACACGCTGGTCGAGCAGGCGCTGACCGTATTGCGGAACCTCGAGCACCGTGGTGCCACCGGATCCGAGCCGGACTCGGGCGACGGCGCCGGAATCCTGTCCCAGGTCCCGGACGCGTTCCTGCGCGAGGTGGCCGGATTCGAGCTCCCCGAGGCCGGCGCGTACGCCGTCGGCATCGCCTTCCTCCCCGCCGACGGCACCGCACAGGCCGTCGCCGTGGAGCAGATCGAGGCCATCGCCGCCGAGGAGAACCTGACGGTCCTCGGCTGGCGCGAGGTCCCGGTCACCCCGGACCTGCTCGGCAACGGCGCCCGCGCCACCATGCCGGCCTTCTCCCAGCTCTTCGTGAGCAACGGGACCACCGGCATCGAGCTGGACCGCAAGGCCTTCGTGCTGCGCAAGCGCGCCGAGCGCGAGGCCGGGGTCTACTTCCCGTCGCTCTCCGCCCGCACCATCGTCTACAAGGGCATGCTGACCACCGGCCAGCTCGAGCCCTTCTTCCCGGACCTCTCCGACCGCCGCTTCGCCTCGACGCTGGCCCTGGTCCACTCGCGGTTCTCGACCAACACCTTCCCGTCCTGGCCGCTGGCCCACCCGTACCGCTTCGTCGCGCACAACGGCGAGATCAACACGGTCAAGGGCAACCGGAACTGGATGAAGGCCCGAGAGTCCCAGCTGGCCTCGGACGTCTTCGGTGACGGCGCGCTCGAGCGGATCTTCCCGATCTGCACCCCGGACGCCTCCGACTCCGCCTCCTTCGACGAGGTCCTGGAGCTCCTGCACCTCGGCGGCCGCTCGCTGCCGCACAGCGTGCTGATGATGATCCCGGAGGCGTGGGAGAACCACACCTCCATGGACCCGGCCCGCCGCGCGTTCTACCAGTACCACTCCACGCTGATGGAGCCCTGGGACGGCCCCGCCTGCGTCACCTTCACCGACGGCACCCAGGTCGGCGCGGTCCTCGACCGCAACGGTCTGCGCCCCGGCCGCTACTGGGTCACCGACGACGGCCTCGTCGTCCTCGGCTCCGAGGTCGGCGTGCTCGACATCGACCCGGCCAAGGTCGTCCGCAAGGGCCGCCTGCAGCCCGGCAAGATGTTCCTCGTCGACACCGCCCAGAAGCGGATCATCGAGGACGACGAGATCAAGGCCGAGCTGGCCGGCGCCGCCCCCTACGCCGAATGGCTCGAGACCGGCGAGATCGAGCTGACGGACCTGCCCGAGCGCGAGCACATCGTCCACACCCACGCCTCGGTCACCCGCCGCCAGCAGACCTTCGGCTACACCGAGGAAGAGCTGCGCGTCATCCTCGCGCCGATGGCCCGTACCGCCGGCGAGCCGCTCGGCTCCATGGGCACGGACTCCCCGATCGCGGCCCTGTCCGAGCGCCCCCGGCTGCTCTTCGACTACTTCACGCAGCTCTTCGCGCAGGTCACCAACCCGCCGCTGGACGCCATCCGCGAGGAGCTCGTCACCTCGCTGCTGTCCTCGCTGGGCCCGCAGGGCAACCTGCTGGAGCCGACCGCCGCGTCCTGCCGCAGCGTCACCCTGCCCTTCCCGGTGATCGACAACGACGAGCTGGCCAAGCTCATCCACGTCAACGCCGACGGCGACATGCCGGGCATGAAGGCCGCCACCCTCTCCGGCCTCTACCGGGTCTCCGGCGGCGGCGAGGCACTGGCCGCCCGCCTCGAGGAGATCCGCGGCGAGGTCGACGCGGCCATCGCGAACGGCGCCCACCTCATCGTCCTCTCGGACCGCCACTCGGACGCCGAGCACGCGCCGATCCCGTCGCTGCTGCTCACCTCCGCCGTGCACCACCACCTCATCGCCACCAAGCAGCGCACCCAGGTGGGCCTGCTGGTCGAGGCCGGCGACGTCCGCGAGGTCCACCACGTCGCGCTGCTCATCGGCTACGGCGCCGCCGCCGTGAACCCGTACCTCGCCATGGAGTCCGTCGAGGACCTGCTGCGCGCCGGTACGTTCCTGTCCGGCCTGGAGCCGGAGCAGGCCATCAAGAACCTGATCTACGCGCTCGGCAAGGGCGTCCTGAAGGTCATGTCCAAGATGGGCATCTCCACCGTCGCCTCCTACCGCGGCGCCCAGGTCTTCGAGGCCGTCGGCCTGAACGAGGAGTTCGTCGGCGCGTACTTCCAGGGCACCGCCACCAAGATCGGCGGCGCCGGCCTGGACGTCATCGCCAAGGAGGTGGCCGCGCGCCACGCCAAGGCGTACCCGGCCTCCGGCATCGCGGCCACGCACCGCGCGCTGGAGATCGGCGGCGAGTACCAGTGGCGCCGCGAGGGCGAGCCGCACCTGTTCGACCCGGAGACGGTCTTCCGCCTCCAGCACGCCACCCGCAACCGCCGGTACGACATCTTCAAGAAGTACACGGACCGGGTGAACGAGCAGTCCGAGCGCCTGATGACGCTCCGCGGCCTGTTCGGCTTCAAGGCCGCCGAGGACGGTGGCCGCCCGTCGATCTCCATCGACGAGGTCGAGTCGGTCGCCGACATCGTCAAGCGCTTCTCCACCGGCGCCATGTCGTACGGCTCCATCTCGCGCGAGGCGCACGAGACCCTCGCCATCGCCATGAACCAGCTGGGCGGCAAGTCCAACACCGGTGAGGGCGGCGAGGACCCGGACCGCCTGTACGACCCGGCGCGGCGCTCGTCGATCAAGCAGGTCGCCTCGGGCCGCTTCGGCGTCACGAGCGAGTACCTGGTCAACGCGGACGACATCCAGATCAAGATGGCGCAGGGCGCCAAGCCCGGCGAGGGCGGCCAGCTGCCCGGCCACAAGGTCTACCCGTGGGTCGCCAAGACCCGGCACTCCACCCCGGGTGTCGGCCTGATCTCCCCGCCGCCGCACCACGACATCTACTCCATCGAGGACCTGGCTCAGCTGATCCACGACCTCAAGAACGCCAACCCGGCCGCACGCATCCACGTGAAGCTGGTGTCGGAGGTCGGTGTCGGCACCGTCGCCGCGGGTGTCTCCAAGGCCCACGCGGACGTCGTCCTCATCTCCGGCCACGACGGCGGTACGGGCGCCTCCCCGCTGACCTCGCTCAAGCACGCGGGCGGCCCCTGGGAGCTCGGCCTCGCCGAGACCCAGCAGACCCTGCTGCTCAACGGGCTGCGCGACCGCATCGTCGTCCAGACGGATGGCCAGCTCAAGACCGGCCGCGACGTCGTCATCGCCGCGCTGCTCGGCGCCGAGGAGTTCGGTTTCGCGACCGCGCCGCTCGTCGTCTCCGGCTGCGTCATGATGCGCGTCTGCCACCTGGACACCTGCCCGGTCGGCATCGCCACGCAGAACCCGGTCCTGCGCGACCGGTTCTCCGGCAAGCCCGAGTTCGTCGTCAACTTCTTCGAGTTCATCGCCGAGGAGGTCCGCGAGATCCTCGCCGAGCTCGGCTTCCGTACGATCGAGGAGGCCGTCGGCCACGCCGAGCTCCTCGACACCAGCAAGGCCGTCACGCACTGGAAGGCGCAGGGCCTCGACCTCGAGCCCCTCTTCCACGTGCCGGCGCTGCCCGAGGGCGCGGTCCGCCACGCCCTGATCGAGCAGGACCACGGCCTGGAGAAGGCCCTCGACAACGAGCTGATCGAGCTCGCGGCCGACGCGCTGAACGCCGAGTCCGCCGAGGCGGCCCAGCCGGTCCGCGCCCAGATCGCCATCCGGAACATCAACCGGACCGTCGGCACCATGCTCGGCCACCAGGTCACCAAGAAGTTCGGCGGTGCGGGCCTGCCCGACAACACCATCGACCTGACCTTCACCGGCTCCGCCGGCCAGTCCTTCGGCGCCTTCCTGCCGCGCGGTGTGACGCTGCGCCTGGAGGGCGACGCCAACGACTACGTCGGCAAGGGCCTCTCCGGCGGCCGGGTCGTGGTCCGCCCGGACCGCGGCGCCGACCACCTCGCCGAGTACTCGACCATCGCCGGCAACACCATCGGCTACGGAGCCACCGGCGGCGAGATGTTCCTGCGCGGCCGCACCGGCGAGCGCTTCTGCGTCCGCAACTCCGGTGCCCTGGTCGTCTCGGAGGGCGTGGGCGACCACGGCTGCGAGTACATGACCGGCGGCAGCGCGGTCGTCCTCGGCGAGACGGGCCGCAACTTCGCGGCCGGCATGTCGGGCGGCGTCGCGTACGTCGTCGACCTCGACATCAACAACGTCAACGTCGGCAACACGGGAGCGGTGGAAGCCCTCTCCGACGCCGACAAGCAGTGGCTGCACGATGTGGTGCGCCGCCACGAGGAGGAGACCGGCTCGACCGTGGCCGCGAAGCTCCTGGCTGACTGGTCCGTCTCCGCGGACCGCTTCAGCAAGATCATCCCGACCACGTACAAGGCAGTGCTCGCCGCCAAGGACGCCGCTGAGCTGGCCGGACTCTCGGAGTCCGAGACCACGGAGAAGATGATGGAGGCGGCGACCCATGGCTGACCCGAAGGGCTTCCTCACCACCGGGCGCGAGACCGCCTGTTCCCGTCCGGTCGCCGAGCGGCTGAAGGACTGGAACGAGGTCTACGTCCCGGGCTCGCTGCTCCCGATCATCAGCAAGCAGGCCGGCCGCTGCATGGACTGCGGCATCCCGTTCTGCCACAACGGGTGCCCGCTCGGGAACCTGATCCCGGAGTGGAACGACTTCGCATACCGCGAGGACTGGTCGGCGGCCTCCGAGCGCCTGCACGCCACGAACAACTTCCCGGAGTTCACGGGCCGCCTGTGCCCCGCTCCGTGCGAGTCGGCGTGCGTGCTCGGCATCAACCAGCCGGCCGTCACGATCAAGAACGTCGAAGTCTCGATCATCGACAAGGCGTGGGACAACGGCAACGTGACCCCGCAGCCGCCGGAGCGGCTGTCCGGCAAGACGGCGGCCGTCATCGGCTCGGGCCCGGCCGGTCTGGCCGCGGCCCAGCAGCTCACCCGGGCCGGCCACACCGTGGTGGTGTACGAGCGCGCGGACCGCATCGGCGGCCTGCTGCGGTACGGCATCCCCGAGTTCAAGATGGAGAAGGTGCACATCAACCGCCGCATCGAGCAGATGCGCGCGGAGGGCACCAAGTTCCGCACCGGCATCGAGATCGGCCGCGACCTGTCCGCGACCGACCTGCGCAAGCGGTTCGACGCGGTCGTCGTCGCGGCCGGCGCCACGGTCTCCCGCGACCTGCCGGTCCCGGGCCGTGACCTGCGCGGGATCCACTTCGCGATGGAATACCTCCCCCTCGCGAACAAGGTCCAGGAGGGCGACTTCATGGCGCCCCCCATCACGGCCGAGGGCAAGCACGTGGTCGTCATCGGCGGCGGCGACACGGGCGCGGACTGCGTGGGCACCGCCCACCGCCAGGGCGCGGCCTCGGTCACGCAGCTGGAGATCATGCCCCGCCCGTCGGAGGACCGGCCCGCCGGCCAGCCCTGGCCGACGTTCCCGATGCTGTACAAGGTCACCTCGGCGCACGAGGAGGGCGGCGAGCGGATCTACTCCGTCTCCACGACCCACTTCGAGGGCGACGAGGACGGCAACGTCAAGGCGCTGCACCTGGTCGAGGTGGAGTTCAAGGACGGCCGTCTGGAGCAGAAGCCGGGCACCGAGCGGGTCCTCCCGGCCCAACTGGTCACCCTGGCGATGGGCTTCACCGGCACGGACCAGGCCAACGGCCTGGTGGCCCAGTTCGGCCTGGAGCTGGACGAGCGCGGCAACGTCGCCCGCGACGCGTCGTACGCGACCAACGTCGACGGCGTCTTCGTGGCCGGCGACGCCGGCCGCGGCCAGTCCCTGATCGTCTGGGCGATCGCGGAGGGCCGCTCGGCGGCCCGAGGCGTGGACCGCTACCTGACCGGCGCCAGCGCCCTCCCGTACCCGGTCAAGCCGACGGACCGCTCCCTGATGGTGTAACCCGTCACCCCTCCCCACGCGTTCAGCGGGGGAGGACCCCTCATACGGTCCGTACAACGGTGTGCGGAACTCTGACACAGCGCCCGTCATGGCTCCTTCTGGACGCCGTGCTCGCACCGCTCGGCCGCAGGCGGCCTCCCGGGCTTCGCCCGGCTGCGCCGGCCTCCGACCGGCGGTGTGGGGCCCGTGCTCGGGCAAGACCCCTCCCCGCGGGGAGGACCCCTCATACGGTCCGTACAACGGTGTGCGGAACTCTGACACAGCGCCCGTCATGTCCCCGACCAGGGATGACGGGCGCTGTGGCGTGTGGGGGTCAGGCCTCGGACGCGAACTCGTACCGGAGCTCGTAGAGGTGCCCGGCCTTGACCGTCACGGTGACTTCGACGGGGCGGTCGCCCTCGCCGTACGCCGCGCGGAGAGTACGCAGCACCGGCACCTCACCCGGGAGACGCAAGGTCGTGTACTGCTCCTGCGTCGCCACCCGGGCGGAGACCCGGTCCACGCTGCGGCGAGGCGGGAAGCCGAGGTCGGTCAGCAGGGTGCTGCGCCCCGATCGAGCCCACTCGCCTGCGGCAGCGGGCCCGGCGCCCGTGGTGACGGGCCCGAGCCCGCTTCACTCGTGCAGGTGACGCACGCCGACGGGCCCGGCCGGGCCGGACTGGGCCGGACGGGCCAACTGTGTGCGAAGCGTGCACAGTTCACGGCGGCCGGAGTCTGGTAACCATCTGGATCATGGCCCCCATCCGAACCCTGCTGAGCGGCCTGCTCGGCGCCGCGCTGCTGTTTCCCGTCCAGCCCTCCGCCGCGGATGACGACGACGGCCGGATCGTCGAGTACCACGGGCTCCGGCTCGCCGTCCCCGGGGACTGGCGGGTCGTCGACCTTCAGCGGAATCCCGACGCCTGTCTGCGGCTGGACCTGCCGACCCTGTACCTCGGGCACGCCGGTGCGCAGACCGAGTGCAGCGGCCGGGCCGTTCGGAGCCGGGCCGACACCCTGCATCTGGAGCCGCTCGACGGGGCCCCGGCGCGGGCCGACATCCCGACCCTGCGGGTCGAGAGGGCAGGAGGGATCCCGGAGGCGGAGGGGGACAGCCACGAGGTGCGGTACGCCCTGCGGCGGGCCGGGGTGATGGCCACCCTCTCCTACGGGGAAGCGCCCGACACCGTACGAGGGCTGCTCGCGCGGGCCCGTACCGAACACGGCGCCGCCCCCGGGGCCCACGGCGCCCCGGCCCGGCCGGCTTCGGCCGTCGCCGGCCCGAAGGCCGTCACCGCCCAGGCGCCCTTCACCGGAGCAGGCTTCGACGCCTGCACCGCCCCGACCCAACGCGCCATGGACGGCTGGCGGTCCGCATCCCCCTTCGGCGCCGTCGGCATCTACATCGGCGGCCGGGCCCGGGCCTGCGCCCAGCCGCAGCTCACCGCCGGCTGGGTCCGCAAGCAGGCCGAGGCGGGCTGGCACCTGATGCCGCTCTGGGTCGGCCCGCAGCCCTGGCACGGCTCCGGCACCGGCCTGTCCACCGACCCCTCCGAGGCGAACCAGGAGGGCATCGAGGCCGCCGAGGGCGCCGTCGACGCGGCCCGGGCGCTGGGGCTGGGCGACGGCACGGTGCTCTACAACGACCTCGAGCACTACACGGACCGCACCACCTGGGACCCGCCGGTCGTCGCCTACCTCACCGCCTGGACGGTCCGGCTGCACGAGCTCGGCTACCGCGCCGGCGTCTACGTCTCGGCGAGCTCCGGGGGCAAGGCGCTCAGCGACCACCACGACCAGGCCCCGTGGGCCATGCCCGACGTGCTGTGGATCGCCTCCTGGAACGCCAAGGCCACGGTCTCCGACGCCGACGTCGGCCTGCCCGCCGGCACGCACCAGTGGGCCGGCCGCCGCCGTGCCCACCAGTACCGCGGCGACCACGACGACACGTACGACGGGGTGACGATCAACATCGACCGCAGCTGGGTGGACGTGGACCCGTCCACCTTCGCCGTGGTCCGCGGGCCGGAAGTCTAGGGGGTGTCGTCAAAGTCCCGTCTGGCCGGCGGGGCCCGGCACGCGCGCTCGCCGCGTTGTCTTCGGTCGACGACGCGAGCGTCGGCGAGTGACGAGAACGCGGCGAGCGCGCGTTGCCGGACGCCGCGAGCCCGGCCTGATCGGCAAGACGCCCCCTAGGCCCGCGGTCCCGCCAGTCGCCCGGCCACGACGGTCAGCCAGGCGCTCGGCGCGTAGGGGGCGGGCGGATCGACCTCCATGCCCAGCTCGGCGATCCCGACCGCGTAGTCGACCTCCTCCAGGCCGAGGGCGAGCAGTTCGTGCACCTCACCGACGAGGCGCGCCACGACGGCCGGGTCCGCCGAGTCGGCGTAGTCGCGTACGGCGGCGTCGTGGTCGTCGAACTCGTCGGGCATGTCCTGCGAGAACCAGCCGCCCAGGAACTGGCCGAGCTCGGGGAAGCGGGCGTGCCACTCCCAGTGCGTCTCGGGCAGCGCCGCCGGGGGCGGGACCCTGCCCTCCTCGACACTGCGCCTGATGTGGTCGGCGAGCAGCAGCAGCCACTGCTGGATCTCGGCCTCGGGCAGGCCGATGTCCGGGACCGGGTAGAACTCGCCGAGGCGCTGGCGCAGTCGGCCGGGCGGGTTCTCGGCGTAGGTGCGCAGCTGCTGCTCGGCGACGGACAGGGCCCAGGGCCGGGTGTGCCAGGTGTGGCGCAGGTAGGAGGTGAGGGCCTGACCGGGCCGGTCGGGGGTGTCGTCGGCGGCCAGGCCGGCGTAGGCGCTGATCACCTGGTCGAGCTCGCCGAAGCGGCGGTCGAACTCCAAGGGCTTCATGGACATGGGCCTGTGCCTCTACAGGTAGATCGGGAAGGTGCCGTGCACGACGAAGCCGAGCGGACTCCCCGGCTCCCGCCGGAGCACCACCCGCGCGGCCCGCACGTCCACGGCCCCGCGCCCGGCGAGCGCCATGGCCTGGATCAGGACGCGGCCGACCGGGTCCTCGCGCGACGGCCAGGCCGCTTCGACGGTCAGGCGGGGCCGGGTGCCCTGGGCGAGCCAGCGGTGGATGGCCTGCTCGTTGCGAGTGACGACCTGTTGGGTGGCCCACCGGGCGGTTTCCCGGTCGGGGTACGTGGCGGATCTGGTGAGCATGTGGTCTTCCCGGTTCGGGGCGGATCAGGTGTTCTGGAAGTTCCAGAACACCGCGACTTCGTGGTCGTTCACGGCGATCAGCCCGGCGTCCCAGTCGTACTGGCTGAAGGAGTCGTAACTCCGGGAGGATTGCTTGTAGAAATCGGGACGGTCGCCCTTCCAGCCGAGGTTGGTGTAGAAGCGCGTGCCGTCCGGGAAGCGCGAAAGGAGCACGTCGGCCCGGCGTTCCAGCTCCGGCCTGCGCTCCTCCCAGCCCGGTGACAGGGAGAGATCCGCGCGGGGTGCGGAGGCGAGCAGGACGAGCAGCGATCGCACCGAGGATCGGGGGAGCTCACTCACCCTTGCCCGGTAGCGTTCGGCGTCCGCAGACGTGGAGGGTGTGTCCAGCCACGGGAACAGCGGGTCTTCCCGGCGCTCGTCCTCTCCCTCGTAGGGGTCGACGGATTCCCAGCCCCGTGGGTCCCGGGTCCCGAGGCGCATGATCGCCCCGACGTCGATCCACCACTCGTCGTGCTCGCGCGGTGCGACGCCGACGAAAGTGGAGAGCCACCGGTACAGCTTGAGCGCGTCCGCCCAGGTCTCCGAGGTGAGGGGTTCCATCATCCGTTCCACTACTCGGGCGCCGACGTGTAGACGACGAACGGCGGGTTGAGGTTGGGGTCGTACTTGAGTTTCGTCGTCACGCCGTGAGTGTTCGCGGCGGGCAATATCTTCTCGTCCACCACCTGCACGGTCCGTCCGGTCACTGCGGAACCGGTGAGCGGGCCTTCGATCGGTACCGAGGGGACCTTGATGACCAGGTCCTTCTTCGCAGGCGGCGGGTTCTTGAGCCAGTCCTGGATCTCCGGGGTGTTGTTTCGGATGTTGTACTGAGTGTATTTCTGCGCCGAATTCAGGTCCGCGAAGGTCGAGGAGGAGAGGATGTCGAACTTTCCGTTCGCCCGTTGCTCGTCCTTGATCCGCTGCAGGAGCTGCTCATCCGTCTTGCCCACGTGCTTGTCGATCGTGTGGGCGCCGTTCAGCCCCTCGTTCGTCGCCAGGTCCAGCGAGTACAGGTAGGGGAACTGGCTCTCCCCGCCGATCTGCCAGCTGTGTTCCTTCTTGAACTCGTTGAGCGAGCGGGCACCGAAGCCCTGCGCCCGGGCGATCTCCGCCTGGTAGGTCGGGGCGCTCGTGATCGCGATCTCGAGTTCCGGCAGGAGCGCTTTGAGCTTGCCCGCCGCCTCGGTGAATTCCTTGTGGTAGGTCTCGACGACGGCGTCGCACCCCGCCTTGTCCATGTGGGACCGGAAGGAGAGCACGATCCGTCCGACCACTCCGCCGACCGCCATCTTGGTCAGGTTCGTCAGACTCAGCTCGGTCATGTCCGAGGCCGTGGCCTTCGCCGCGTTGATGCCGGCCTGGCTGGTGAACTTCCTGGTCTTCTCACCGACGTCGGAGACGTGTTCCAGCAGTCCCGCGACCTCGTCCGCGGTCTTCTTCAGGACGTCGACGATGGGGCGCCGCCCGGACGGCGGAAGGTCCTTGGTGGTGCGCCACTGGCGGCCCGTCTGGCTCCGGTTCCCTTCCGTGTCCAGCTGCCTGCCCCACGCCGTGGTGCCCCAGATGGTCTGGCCGAAGGTCCGCATGGCCGTCTGCCACTCGCCCTTGTCCTTCGGGTCGGTGATCCCGGCGATGGCGGCGTTGAAGTCGTCCGAGGCCTTCTCGGCCTCGGAGCCGAGCTTCTTCCAGGCCTTGGCCATGTCCCGGACGTCGTCGTCCTTGATGCCCGGGGTGATCTCGTGGACCTTGCCGAGCCGGAGGCCGTGCTCGATGGCCGGCCGGATGACGTCCGCGAGGAAGTCGGGGAACTCGCCGATGACCCCGGAGATCCACCAGGAGTCGACGTCCTCGCCGGTGCCCGTCCATTTGATGGGGTTGACGGGTCCGTAGCGCGGAGGCTTGTTGATGACCACCGGCTCCGGCTGCCGGGCCGGCTGCGCTCCCTTGCGGCCGCCGGCCTCCCATTCGGCCAGTACGTAGTGGTTGGCGGTGTGGTTCAGGCCCACGGAGGCTCCGCCGGCGCTGACCACGCTGCGGCCCCACGCTTCGAGGAACTTCGCGGCCACCTCCATGTAGGCGTCCGCGAACGCGTCCGCGCCCCGGCCGGTCCCGGCGGACTGGTTGTACTTGTTCAGCACGTCGACGAGGACGAACGCCCGCTCCGCATGGGCGAACTGGGCTTCCTTCACCAGGTCGGCCGCATGGTGGACGTGCACCGGCTGGACGTCGAAGCCCCCGTTCGCGGCAGGGGAGGGCGGCGGCGGGCCTGCCATCAGGCGGCCCCCCAGCCGCGCAGCACAGCCCGGTGCGCGGAAGCGTAGGTGAGGTGGCCGTGCACCACGATGTCGTGCAGCCAGGCCTGGGTGGCCTGCAGGTCCTGTGCGGACCGGTCCCACTTGTCGAGCTGGTCGACGAAAGTCTCGCGGGCCTCGCCGTCCCAGGTGAGCACAGCCTTCTCGACGCGCCGGTACAGCAGGTCCAGCTGCTCGTTGAGTGTCTTGAGGATCTCCTCGAGATCCCCGGCCGCGCCCTGCAGCGTGGCGAAATCGACCGATATGTGGCCGTCGTTCGACGACATGAATCCCCCTGGTGCCCCTGGTTCTGCTTACAGATCCGCGATGCGGCTGCGCGGGCCCGGCGGCGGCACGGCCGCGGCGTTGGGCGTGGACAGCTCGTCGGTCTCGGCCTGGATGTCCGCGTGCGACTGGAGTCGTCTGAAGCCCTCCAGGATTTCGAGCTCCTGCGCCGAGAACCCGTCCTTGCTCAGACGGATCGCCCTGGCCAGGAGCTTCATCGTCTGCCGGATGTGGACGGCGTCCTCGGCGGCGGCCCGGTGCTTGGCCCGGTACGCCTCCGAGGCCGGTCCGCGCCATCGGGCCTCGATGGTGTCCACGATCTCGTCCATGCGGAGGAGCTGCTTCTTCAGTACTTCCTGCATCGTGTCGAGGTCGTCGGCGAGCTTTTTGAGCGTGTCGCCGTTGACCGCGAGATCTGCTGCGGCGCCGGCCGCACCGGTCGAACTCGCCGCATCAGGAGGTGCGTTCACGGTGTCCCTTCCCCCGCGTGTGCCGTCCAGAGGTCGTCCGGCCGACCGTAGCAAATGCCGAGAACGGGCGGACTCCCGCAGGCCCCGCAGTCGCTACGGCCGGCCGGACCGTCAGCCGGTCGGGGTGCCCGGGGTTTCCGCGGGCGGGTCCTCGCGCGGCGGTTCGTCGTCGTTGCCGCGGCGGATGGTGCGCAGGCCGTGCCCCGGGGTCCACGAGCGCACCACCAGGTCGTCGCCCTCGACGGCGATGTGCACCACCTCCGTCAGGTCCGCGTGGAAGAGGTGGAACGGGTGCGGGGTGTCCGTCTCCTCCGCGTACCGGTGCAGCTCGGGCGGGTCCACCAGCTCGATGGCGCGCCCGGAGATCCGTACGTCCCCGTCCGGCATCGTCTCGCCCTCGCCGGGGTTGGTGTGCAGCGCGAAGCGCGGGTCGCGCTGCAGGTCCCTGGCCTTCATCGAGCCCGGCATCATGCCGAGCCACAGCTCGCCGCCGCGGATGTCGACATTCAGCCCGGCCAGCCGCGGGGAGCCGTCCCTGCGGAGCGTGCCGAGCACGTGGTGCGGGTACTGCGCGAAGCGTGCCTGGACGGCCGCCGCGAATTCCGGTTCCTGTTTCTCGAACGCTGCCCAGTTGTTCGTCGTCGTCATACGCCCATCAAAGCGCCTGGCACCGACAGCCGCGGCTCAGGCGCGCACGATGCCCGCCGCGCGGGCGGACGCCAGCCAGGACGGGAACTCCATGACCAGCCGGTCGAACAGCACCGGGTCCGGCACCTCGCGCGGGTCGGCCCCCGCGTGGAAGTACCCGGCGTTGTCCACCACCCGCCGGGCCGGCACCGGCAGTTCGTCCAGTCGGCGCAGGAAGTCGAACTGCGTGCTGCGCGTGTCGCCGAAGCCGACGAACTGCCAGAACAGCGGGAGCCGGGCCGCCTTGCACAGGTACCTCTCCGCCGCCGGCTTGTTGATCGGGCCGCCGTCCGTCTGGAAGACGACCAGAGCGGGTTTCACCGACCCCGAATCCAGATAGTGGTCGATCACCGCGTCCATCGCCGCGTGGTACGCCGTCCTGCCCATGTGGCCCAGGCGGGAGGCGATCTCCGCGATCCGGCCCTGGTGCCCGGCGAGCGGGATCTCCTCCACCGCGTCGACCTCGGTGGAGAAGAACACCACCGGCACGCGGCCGCCGTCGTCGAGGTGCGCGGACAGGCCCAGCACCCGGTCGGCGAGCGCCTGCACGGTGCCGTCCTGGTAGTACGGGCGCATCGACCCCGAGTAGTCCAGGACCAGGTACACCGAGGCGCGCCCGCCCTCCAGGCCGTGCTTGCGCAGCGAGACCCCCGCGCTCTTGTAGAGGCTCACGAGCGCCGGAGCGGTCGCTTCCATCTTGCGGAGGTCGATCGCGCTGCCCGTCATGGGCCCGAGGGTACGTCAGCCCGCGCAGGCGCAACCCCGGCGTGCGGCAGCGGGCCCGGGCGCACGTACGGCTACGCGCGCCCGTCCGCAGGCGCTGAGGGGCCGCCGGGATCCAGCGCCGCGATGTCGTCGAGCATGGCGGCCGCGAGGTCCCGCTCGGAGGCGTGGTACCGCTCGGCCCACTTGAGGGCGAGCGCCGGGTAGGCCCAGGCGGGCTCGTCCTTCGCGCTCGCCCCGTCGGCCACCGCCCGCAGCCGCATCTGCTCCGCGAACTCCTGGTGGTGCAGCAGGACCTCGCGCATCTGTCCGGGCTCCAGCAGGTGGCCCAGCCACAGCCGCAGCATCGGTCCGTGCTTGAGGACGGGCGGGTCGACCGGGGTCTCGCGGGCCCATGCCCGTACGGCCGCCATGCCCTCGGCGGTGATCCGGTACACCCGCTTGTCGCGGGTGCCGGTCTCCTGGGCGACGAGTCGGGAGGAGGCGTAGCCGGCCTTCTCCAGGCGCTTGAGCTCGCTGTAGATCTGGCTGAAGGAGGGGCTCCAGTAGAAGAAGCGCAGCGACCTGTCCGACCACTTCTTCAGGTCGTAGCCGGAGAGCTCCTCCCCGAAGGAGAGCAGCCCGAGCACCGCCCAACTGGTCGCCGGGAGCGGGCGCTTGTTCGTCTCGTCGGCCACGCACCGCAGTCTACGACCGGTCCCGCGGCGGCCCTTCCTCCCTTCTGGTATGCCTGCTAGAAGTATTCCTATTAGAAATATGGGAGGGGGCTGGCGGGTGATCTCGCTGGACGGGAAGGTCGTCGTCATCACGGGCGCCGGACGCGGGCAGGGCGCGGCGGAGGCCCGGCTGTGCGCGGAGGCCGGCGCGCGGGTGGTCGTCACGGACGTACGGGAGGAGGAGGGCCGGGCGGTCGCGTCCTCGCTGGGGGACCAGGGGCTGTACGTACGGCACGACGTGGCCGGGGCGGACAGCTGGGCGGAGGTCGTACGGGAGGCCGTGCGCGCCTTCGGCACGGTCTCGGCGCTGGTCAACAACGCGGCGGTGTGGCGCACGGCCCACGTGGAACGGCAGCGGCCCGAGGAGTTCGAGGCGCTGCTGCGGGTGAACCTGCTGGGGCCGTTCCTGGGGATCCAGGCGGTGGCGCCGGTGCTGCGGGCGGCCGGGGGCGGCTCGATCGTGAACATCTCCTCGACGGCCGGGCTGGTCGGGATCCCGGGCCACGCGGCCTACGGAGCGAGCAAGTTCGGGCTGCGCGGGCTGACCCGCTCGGCGGCGCTGGACCTGGCGGGGGACCGGATCCGGGTCAACTCGGTGCATCCGGGGGCGATCGACACGCCGATGATCTCCGCGGTCTCCGGGCAGGACTGGTCGCACGTGCCGCTGGGGCGGATGGGGCGGCCGGAGGAGGTGGGGGAGCTGGTGCTGTTCCTCTGCTCGGACGCGTCCTCGTACGTGACGGGCTCGGAGTTCGCGGTGGACGGGGGGATGACGGCGCGATGAGCGGAGGCGCGGTGAGCGACGGTGCGGCGCGTGCCGGTGCGACGCGTGCTGCTGCGGCGGCTGCCGGTGCGACGGGTGACTCCCTTTCCCCCGCGGCCCGGGCGCTGTGCGGGGCGATGGCGGCGGCATTCCCGGGGCCGGGGGACGTGAGGGCCCTGCGGGCGGCGGCCGCGGGCGGCCGGTCGACGGGCCCGGAGGTGGCCTCGGTCCGGGACGGCGACGCCTCGGGGGTCCCGGTCCGCATCTACGACCCCGCGCCGGGCTCGGCGGGCCGCCCTCTGGTGGTCTGGTTCCACGGCGGCGGCTGGGTGATGTGCGGGCTCGACACGCACGACGCGGTGTGCCGGTCGCTGGGCGCGGGCTCGGGCGCGGTCGTGGTCTCGGCGAACTACCGCCTCGCCCCGGAACACCCCTGGCCGGCGGCGCCGGACGACGCGCTGACGGTACTGCTGTGGGCGAGGGCGCAGGCTCTCGCGCTGGGCTGCGATCCGGGCCGGGTGGTGGTGGCGGGGGACTCGAGCGGGGGCAACCTGGCGGCGGTGACGGCGCTGCGGGCGCCCGAGCTGGTGGCGGGCCAGCTGCTGGTCTATCCGCCGCTGGACGCGGCGATGGAGTCCGCGTCGGTGTCGCCGTACGGGGAGGGGCACTTCCACACCGCGGCCCACATGGCCTGGTACTGGGAGCAGTACGGCGGCGACCCCGCGCATCCGCACGTCTCGCCGCTGCGGGCCCGCGAGCTGGCGGGACTCCCGCGCACGCTGCTGGTGCTGGCCGACTGCGACGTGCTGCGGGACGAGGGCCTGGCGTACGCGCGCCGGCTGGGCGCGGCGGGGGTGGACTGTGCGGTCCACGTGTACCCGGGGGTCTTCCACGGCTTCCTCGGCCTGCCGCTGCCGGCGGGCGGCGCGGCCCTGGCGGCCGCGGCATCCTGGCTGCGGGCCGTGGAGTAAGGGGGAGGGGCGTGGAGTAAGGGGGCGGGGCGGCCGGATTCGAACCGGCGTCCTCCTCCATGCTGTGTAGGCGCACTACCTCTGTGCTACGACCCCGCCCTTGCCGTGGATCGTAGGCCAGGACCCGGCGGGGGCGCACGCGGATATCCCACGGCATGATGTGCTCATGTCGATGTTGCTCCGCAACGTGCTCGTCCTGGCGGTGGAGTTCGGCGCCGCGCTGCTGCTGCGCGAGCCGGACGCACCGTGGATCCCGGTGCTCCTGGCCGTGTTCGTCGTCGGCTCGGGCGTACTGCACGGCACCGAGGCCGAGTTCGTCCCCCGCTTCCTGGTCGCACTGGCCGCGGTCGGCATCGCCGAGCTGGCCGGCCGGGCCTGGGCCTCGCCGGACGCCGTCCCCACGGCCGGCACCGGGGCCGCGATCCTCCTGGCCGTGCAGACGCTGATCCTGATCCGCTACTCCCTCCGCCGCCGTCGCCTCGCCTGAACCGAAACCTGCTGGCCAGGGCGGCTCCGCGGCGCCTACCGTCGACCCCATGTCCCCGACGCACACGACCACGCTCTGGCGCCCTACCGGCCCGGAGGAGCTCGACCTCGTCCGCGCACTCGACTGGCGGGCCTGGCCGCCGCGGCTGCCCGAGCAGCCGATCTTCTATCCCGTCCTGAACGAGGACTACGCGATCCGCATCGCCCGCGACTGGAACGTCAAGCACAGCGGCGTGGGCTTCGTGACGCGCTTCGAGGTCGACACCGCGTTCCTGGCCCGGTACCCCGTACAGCAGGCGGGCGGGGAGACGATCCTGGAGCTGTGGGTGCCGGCGGAGGAGCTGGACGAGTTCAACGCGCACATCGTGGGCCGGATCGAGGTCGTCCGCGAGTTCCGCTGAGGCGGCGGCCGGGCTCTGCCGAGCCGGGGGAAAAGAAAGGCCTGGCCCGGCGGGCGGAGATCGAAAACAATGGCCGCATGACGTCCACTCCGCCCCGCACCCGTGCCCGGTCCTTCGACGCGGCCGCCCCGCTGTACTCGGCGAACCGGCCCGGGTATCCGGGGGAGCTGTTCGACGCCGTCGAGACGCTGGCCGGGCGCGGGCTGCGGGGAGCCAGGGTGGCCGACGTGGGGGCCGGGACCGGGATCGCCACCCGGCTGCTGCACGCGCGCGGGGCGGACCTCGTCGCCGTCGAGCCGGGCGACGGCATGGCCGCCGAGTTCCGGCGCGCGAACCCGGGGATCCCGCTCGTGCGCGGGGACGGCGACCGGCTGCCGCTCGTCACCGCCGGGTTCGACTTCCTCACGTACGCCCAGGCCTGGCACTGGACCGACCCCGCCCGGTCCGTCCCCGAGGCCCGCCGCGTGCTGCGCCCCGGCGGCGCGCTCGCGCTCTGGTGGAACGACATGGACACCGCCGTCCCCTGGATCGCCGAGCAGGACGAGCGGATCCGGACCCTGTTCGACGCCGACGGGGTCACCTTCCGCGGCCTGCCGGCCGAGCTCGCTTTCACCACCCGCGAAGTGCGCTGGTCGCGCCGGATCCCGCTCGAGGTCCACCTCGCCAACCACGCCAGCCACTCCGCGTTCCTGATGCTCGGCCCCGACGGCACCCGGGAGTTTTTCGAGGCGGAGCGGGCCCGGCTGACCCGGCTGTTCCCCGACGGGACGGTCGAGGAGCACTACGTCGTCAGCCTCGGCGTGGCCGTCGTGTGAGACCGGTCGCGAGCGTCCTCGTGAGCACCGCTCTCGCGACGGACTGCCGCTCTCACTACCGCTCTCAGTGCAACTCTCGTTCCTGGAGCACCGCCGCCCGGCACGCCGACGGTGAGCCCCACGCGTCCCGCAGGGGCCGCGCCTTGCGCAGCCACAGGGAGAGGTCGAGCTCCTCCGTGTAGCCGACGGCCCCGTGGAGCTGCAACGCCGTCATGGCCGCCGCGTACGCCGCCCCGCCCGCGGCCAGCTTCGCCGCCGCGACCTCCCACGGCGCCGGGCCCAGCGCCGCCGCCCACACCAGCGGCCGCGCGAACTCGAGGGCCAGCAGCGTGTCCGCCAGCCGGTGCTTCACCGCCTGGAAGCCGCCGATCGGCGTGCCGAACTGCGTGCGCTGCTTCACGTACTGCACCGTGCTCACCAGCAGGGCCTCGCCCACCCCCAGGCACTGCGCCGCCGTCAGCAGCCGCGCCCAGCCCAGGGCCGTCCCCGCCGCCGCCAAGACCTGGGGTCCTGCGGCCAGCAGCTCCCCCTCCGCCGCCGGCCGGGACAGCCGAC
Source organism: Streptomyces sp. NPDC031132 (assembly GCF_055570595.1). Taxonomy (NCBI): domain Bacteria; kingdom Bacillati; phylum Actinomycetota; class Actinomycetes; order Kitasatosporales; family Streptomycetaceae; genus Streptomyces; species Streptomyces sp. NPDC031132. The sequence continues at coordinate 25,183 of NZ_JBVIGX010000002.1, read as the reverse complement.
GCGCCGGGTCCGTGGACCTCAGCGGATCCCCGGCCCCGCCCGCGAGCCGGAGCTCGCCCGCCGCCGACACCGTGAAGCAGTACGTCGCCGCGTCCGCGTCCAGGGCGTACGGCCCCCCGCCCGGCAGCGTCAGCGTGGCCAGGGCCCCGCCCGCCACCAGCCCCGGCAGGAACCGCTTCGCCGGGCCCTCCTCCCCGGCCGCCCCGAGCACCGACAGGAGCACGGCCGCCGCAGCCGTCTCCACCACCGGGCCCGGCATCCCCGCCCGGCCCAGCTCCACGAAGCCGAGGGCCAGCTCCACCGGCAGCAGCCCCACCCCGTCATACGCCTCGTCCACCGCCAGCGCGAACAGGCCCGTCCCCGCGAGCCGCGACCACAGAGCCCGCCCCGGCCCGTGGTCCCCGGAGCCCCAGGCCCGTACGGCCGCCGGCACGTCCGAGGAGCCGAGCAGGCCGTGCAGCGTACGGGCGAAGTCCGACTGTTCCGCGGTCGGCAGGAAGCGCATCAGCGGCGGCCCTTCGGGAGGCCGAGCAGCCGCTCGGCGATGATGTCGCGCTGGATCTCGTTCGTGCCCGCGTAGATCGGCCCGGCCAGCGAGAAGATCCACGGCTCCGCCCACGCCCCCTCCGCCAGCTCCGCGTCCGCGCCCAGCAGGTCCAGCGCCGTCTCGTGCAGGGCGATGTCGTACTCCGACCAGAACACCTTGTTCAGGCTGGACTCGGCGCCGATGCGCTCGCCCGCCGCGAACCGCGAGGCACCGGTCCAGGTGAACAGCTCGTACGCGCGCGCCCCGACCAGCGCGTCCGCCACCCGGTCCCGCAGCGCCGTGTCCGCCGGATCCCCGGCCGCCCGCCACAGCCCGGCCAGCCGGTCCGCCGCAGCGAGGAAACGCCCCGGCGAGCGCAGGATCAGGCCGCGCTCGTTGCCCGTCGTCGACATGGCGATCCGCCAGCCCTGCCCCGGCTCCCCGATCACGTCCGCATCCGGTACGAAGACCTCGTCGAGGAAGAGCTCCGCGAAGGCGGGCTTGCCGTCCAGCCGGCCGATGGGCCGCAACGTCACCCCCGGCGCCCGCAGGTCGAACATCAGGTACGTCAGCCCCTGGTGCGGTTTCCCGGCCCCCGGGTCCGTACGGAAGATGCCGAACGCCCGGTCCGCGAACGCCGCCCGCGAGGACCAGGTCTTCTGCCCGGACAGCAGCCAGCCGCCCCCGGTGCGCACGGCCCGCGACGTCAGCGAGGCCAGGTCCGAGCCCGACTCCGGCTCCGACCAGGCCTGCGCCCAGATCACCTCGCCGCTCGCCATCGGCGGCAGCACCCGCCCCCGCTGCTCGGGCGTCCCGTGGTCGAAGAGGGTCGGCGCGAGGAGGCTGATGCCGTTCTGGGAGACCCGGCCGGGCGCGCCCGCCGCCCAGTACTCCTCCTCGAAGACCAGCCACCGCTCGATGTCCACGCCGCGGCCGCCGTACTCCTCGGGCCAGGACACCGCCGACCAGCGGTCCGCGTGCAGCTGCGCCTCCCACTCCCGGTGCGCCGCGAAGCCCTCCGCCGTCTCCAGGGAGGGGAGGGGGGAGTCCGGGACGCGGTCGGCGAGCCAGGCGCGCGCCTCGGCCCGGAAGGCCTCCACCTCCGGTGCGTGGGTCAGGTCCATCAGCTGCTCGCCTCCGTCACAGGGGCCTGCGCACGTGTTCCCCCGACAGTGTTCCCTAACAAGTGTTTGGTAGGTTAACGTACGGCCATGAGCCTGAACACCCCCGACACCCCCGGCTACGTACCGGGTCACGGGCTGCTCCAAGGCCGCACCGCCGTCGTCACCGCCGCCGCCGGCGCCGGGATCGGCGGGGCCACCGCCCGCCGCTTCCTGGAGGAGGGCGCCCGCATCGTCATCGGCGACGCGCACGCCCGCCGCCTGAAGGAGACCGAGGACGCCCTCGCCGCCGAGTTCGGCGCCGACCGCGTCACCTCCCTCCCGTGCGACGTCACCGACGAGGACCAGGTCCGGGCCCTGTTCGCGCTCGCCGAGCAGACCCACGGCCGCCTCGACGTCGTCGTCAACAACGCCGGCCTCGGCGGCACCGCCGCCCTCGTCGACATGACCGACGAACAGTGGGGCAAAGTCCTCGACGTCACCCTGAACGGCACCTTCCGCTGCACCCGCGCCGCCCTGCGCTCGCTGAAGGCCTCCAAGCGGGGCGGGGTCATCGTCAACAACGCCTCCGTCGTCGGCTGGCGCGCCCAGACCGGCCAGGCCCACTACGCCGCCGCCAAGGCCGGCGTGATGGCGCTGACCCGCTGCGCGGCACTGGAGGCGGCCGAGTTCGGCGTACGGGTCAACGCGGTCGCCCCGAGCCTCGCCATGCACCCGCACCTGGCGAAGGTCACCAGCGAGGAACTGCTGCGCGAGCTGACGGCCCGTGAGGCCTTCGGCCGCTACGCCGAGCCGTGGGAGGTCGCCAACGTCATCGTCTTCCTGGCCAGCGGCTACTCGTCGTACATGACCGGCGAAACCGTCTCGGTCAGCAGCCAGCGCGCGTAGGGGGGTGTCTCGTGGATCAGGCCGGGCTCGCGGCGTCCGGCACCGCGCCTCGCCGCGTTCTCGTCACTCGCCGACGCTCCGCGTCGACTCCCTCCTCCGCCTTGCGATCCACGGCACCGGACGCCGCTCCCTGGTCCGGCCTGATCCACGAGACACCCCCTGGGCCCAGAATGGGCCCGTGCCAACGAACCAGCCGACCCGGCCGACACCCAAGAAGAAGCCCCAGGTGACAGCCACGCCCGAGCGCCGACGCGAGCTCCTCGACACCGCCGCCGAGGTCTTCGCCGCGCAGGGCTACAACGCCACCACCGTCCGCAAGATCGCCGACGCCGCCGGCATGCTCGCCGGCAGCCTCTACTACCACTTCGATTCCAAGGAATCGATGCTCGACGAGATCCTCTCGGCCTTCCTGAACGAGCTCTGGCAGGGCTACGACACCGTCCTCGCCGCCGGCCTCGGCCCCCGGGAGACCATCGAGGCCCTCGTCACCGAGTCCTTCCGGGAGATCGACCGGCACCGCGCCGCCGTCGCGATCTACCAGAAGGAGTCCCGCGCCCTCTCCGTGCAGCCCCGCTTCCACTACCTGTCCGACTCGCAGCAGAAGTTCGAGAAGGCCTGGCTGGGGACGCTGGAGCGCGGGGTCGCCGCCAAGGTCTTCCGGGCCGACCTCGACATCCGCCTCACCTACCGCTTCGTGCGCGACACGGTGTGGGTGGCGGCGTCCTGGTACCGGCCGGGAGGACAGCACAGCCCCGAGGAGATCGCCCGCCAGTACCTCTCGATGGTGCTGGACGGGATCGCCGTGCGTACGTAACCCGATCCGAGGAGTCCCGATGCCCGAGGCCTACATAGTCGAAGCGGTACGCACCCCCGTGGGGCGGCGCAAGGGGGGCCTGTCCGCCGTCCACCCGGCCGACCTGGGCGCGCACGTCCTGAAGGCGCTGGTCGAGCGGTCCGGGGTGGACCCGGCCGCCGTCGAGGACGTGGTCTTCGGCTGCCTGGACACGGTGGGCCCGCAGGCCGGGGACATCGCCCGCACCGCATGGCTGGCGGCGGGGCTGCCGGAGGAGGTGCCGGGCGTCACGGTGGACCGCCAGTGCGGCTCCTCGCAGCAGGCCGTCCACTTCGCGGCGCAGGGCGTGCTCTCCGGAACCCAGGACCTGGTCGTCGCCGGCGGGACCCAGAACATGTCGATGATCCCGATCGCCTTCGCGTCCCGGCAGGCGGCGGAACCGCTCGGCCTCACGGAGGGCCCGTACGCGGGCAGCGCGGGCTGGCGGGCCCGGTACGGGGACGCTCCGGTCAACCAGTTCCACGGCGCGGAGCTGATCGCCCAGAAGTGGGGCATCACGCGACACGCCATGGAGGAGTTCGCGCTGCGGTCCCACCGGCGGGCCCTGCGCGCGATCGACGAGGGCCGCTTCGAGCGCGAGACCGTCGCGTACGGGGACGTCCGGGCCGACGAGGGCCCCCGCCGGGACACCAGCCTCGAGAAGATGGCGGGCCTGCGGCCGGTGGTCGAGGGCGGCACGATCACGGCGGCCGTCTCCTCGCAGGTCTCCGACGGCGCGGCGGCGATGCTGATCGCCTCCGGGCGGGCCGTCGCCGAACACGGCCTGCGGCCGCGGGCCCGCATCCACCACCTGTCCGTACGCGGCGAGGACCCCATCCGCATGCTGTCGGCGCCGATCCCGGCGACGGCGTACGCGCTGAAGAAGACCGGCATGTCGCTGGACGACATCGACCTGGTGGAGATCAACGAGGCGTTCGCCCCGGTCGTCCTGGCCTGGCTGAAGGAGACCGGCGCCGACCCCGAACGGGTGAACGTCAACGGCGGGGCCATCGCACTGGGCCATCCGTTGGGTGCCACGGGAGTGAAGCTGATGACCACGCTGCTCCACGAGCTGGAGCGCACGGGGGGCCGCTACGGGCTGCAGACCATGTGCGAGGGCGGCGGCCAGGCCAACGTCACCATCATCGAGAGGCTGTAGCCGCAGGGCCCCGGAGCCGTGACCGGGGGCTCCACCCCCGGTCCCGCGCAGGTCGAACACGGAAGGGGCTGGGATGTCCGTGCCGAGGTGTGCTAGCTTTAGCAGCGTTGCAGTTGTGGTACCCATGAACTTTATGTGCGCCTGACGGGAATGTTCCTCAGGCGCTTTTATTGTTTTGCCGGACTCTCCGGATGGGGCCCTTTGCCGCCTATTCAGGAGATTTAAAATGGCACTTGGCACCGTGAAGTGGTTCAACTCGGAAAAGGGCTTCGGCTTCATCGAGCAGGACGGTGGCGGTCCGGACGTGTTCGCCCACTACTCGAACATCGCCACCCAGGGCTTCCGTGAGCTCACCGAGGGTCAGCGCGTCTCGTTCGACGTGACCCAGGGCCAGAAGGGCCCCCAGGCGGAGAACATCCTCCCCGCCAACTAAGTACTTCAGCATGCCGGGGTCCGCACCGCGAGGTGCGGGCCCCGGCTTGTCTGCTGTTTCGACCTTTGTTTTACCTGCCGGTTTCAGGAGGGCTTTCTCGCATGACCAGCTCCAGCTCCGCACGACCCAGCCGCCGCCCCACCCGGGGCCGAGGCGCGGCACAGGGACGTCCGAAGGCTGGCGCGGGACGGCAGAAGTCCGCCCCCGTCGCCAGGCCCCAAGAATTCACCATGCCCGAACCGCTGACCCCGGCCCTGCCGCCGGTGGCCGCGTTCGAGGACATGGGCATGCCCGAGGCGCTGCTGAAGACCCTCGCCGCCCAGGGCGTCACCGAGCCGTTCCCGATCCAGGCCGCGACGCTGCCGAACTCGCTCGCCGGCCGTGACCTGCTCGGCCGCGGCCGTACCGGCTCCGGCAAGACGCTGGCCTTCGGCCTGGCGCTGCTGGCCCGCACCTCCGGCCGCCGCGCGCAGCCGAAGCAGCCGCTCGCGCTGGTCCTCGTACCGACCCGCGAGCTCGCTCAGCAGGTGACCGACGCCCTGGCCCCGTACGCCACGGCCGTCAACCTGCGCATCGCGACCGTCGTCGGCGGCATGTCGATCAACCGGCAGTCCGGGGCCCTGCGCCGCGGCGCCGAGGTGCTCGTCGCCACCCCCGGCCGTCTGAAGGACCTCATCGACCGCGGTGACGCCGACCTCTCGCAGGTCGCCATCACGGTCCTCGACGAGGCCGACCAGATGACCGACATGGGCTTCATGCCGCAGGTCACCGCGCTGCTCAAGCAGGTCGAGCCCGAGGGCCAGACCATGCTGTTCTCGGCGACACTCGACAAGAACATCGACAAGCTCGTCAAGATGTTCCTGCACGACCCGGTCGCCTTCTCCGTCGACCCGTCGGCCGGTGCGGTCAGCACGATGGAGCACCACGTCCTGTACGTCATGGACGAGACCGACAAGAAGGCCGTGGCGACGCGCATAGCCGCTCGCGACGGCCGGGTGATCATGTTCGTGGACACCAAGCGTGGTGTCGACCGCATGGTCAAGAAGCTCCTGGCGGACGGCGTCCGCGCCTCCGGCCTGCACGGCGGCCGCTCGCAGCCGCAGCGCAACCGGACCCTGGACTGGTTCAAGACGGGCGAGGTCACCGCGCTGATCGCCACCAACGTGGCCGCCCGCGGCATCCACATCGACGACCTCGACCTGGTCGTCAACATCGATCCGCCGACCGACCACAAGGACTACCTGCACCGCGGCGGCCGTACCGCCCGTGCCGGCGAGTCCGGCAGCGTGGTCACCCTGGTGCTGCCCGACCAGAAGCGCGACATGACCCGCCTGATGTCGGACGCCGGGATCTCCCCGCGCACCGCGCAGATCAAGTCCTCCGACGATGAGCTGTCCCGGCTCACCGGCGCCAAGGAGCCCTCGGGCATCCCCGTGGTCCTCGAGGTGCCGCAGCAGCCGGCCCCGGCGGGCCGGCGCTCCGGCGGCCAGGGCGGCGGCAGCGGCCGTTCCGCGAACCCGCGCCGTCGCTCCGGCGGCTCCTCCGCCGCACAGGGCGGCGCTGCGCCGGCCGGCGGCGGCGAGGGCCGTCCGCGCCGGACCCGCTCCGGCGCAGGCCAGGGCGGTGGCGGCCAGACCGGCGCCCGCGGCCAGGCCGGCCAGGGCGGCGCCCGCGGTCAGGGTGGCGGCGGCCAGGGCGGTTCCCGCTCCGGCGGTGCTCCGGCCGGTGCGCGTCGCCGCTCCGGTGGCGGGCGTCCCGCGGCGGGCCGTACGAGCTGACGCCCCGGGGTTTTGACGCCCCGAGGCTCTGACAGGCATTCCGGTACGCCGGGCAGCGCGAGGTGCGCTGCCCGGCGTACCGCTGTCCGGGCCGCCGTACTACCGCACCAGCCTGGTCTGGAGCTTCGCGAGCGTCCGCAGGTCCAGGCCGAGGCCGTCCGTGAGGTAGCCGTAGAAGCTGCCGTAGTCCGCGGCCAATTGCGCGGTCGCCGCGTCCAGGTAGTCCTGGCGGACCTCCTGGAGCGGGATCAGCAGGTCCGGGTTCTGCATCCGCCCGGACTGCTTCAGGCCCGCCCGCACCTGCGCGTCGTACGCGGCGCGGAACGTGTTCGACGCGAGGTAGTCGCGCTCCGCCGTCTCCTCGGGGACGGCCAGGGCGCGCAGCAGGACGTAACTCATCCAGCCCGTCCGGTCCTTGCCCGAGGTGCAGTGGTACAGGAGCGGGCCCTGGCCGCCGTCCGCGATCTCCCGCAGCGTCGCCGCGAACTGCGCCCGGTTCTCGGGGCTGGTCACGAAGGTGCGGTAGATGTCGCGCATGTAGGCCTCGGCGCGGCCGCCTCCGAGCATCTGCTCCTGCGTGGCGGGGTCGCCGCTGGAGATCGCGCCGACGAGCGTCCCGTACAGGCCGAGGTCGCTGACGGGGCGGGAGGTGGCGGTGAGCCCCGCGGGCAGCCGGTCGGCGCCGTCGTACTGGAGCTCCATGGGGATGCGGAAATCGACGACCTTCCCCAGGCCGAGACCGGAGACGGTGGTGATGTCTGCTTGCGTCAGCTTGCTGAGCGCGTCGGAGCGGTAGACCAGACCCTGGCGGACCTGACCGCCGGTCCAGGTGCGGTAGCCGCCCAGGTCGCGGAGGTTGACCGCGCCCTGGAGGGGGATCTGGCGAATCGTTTCTGCCTGCTGTTGGTACCGGCCTGCGGGGGTGGCGCCCGCCGCCGGCGCGGCGTACGCGGCGGAGGCGGCGGGCAGGGTGCCGAGGGCGAGAGCGGAAGCGAGCACCGCGGTCACCAGGCGGATTCGGGCACGGCTCATCGGTGGCGACTCCTGAGGGGGAGAAGGGGGATCACCCTGGTGGTGGCAGGGCGTCGAGCGGGTGCGGGTGCGGGTGCGGATGTTCGAGGTGCGGGTGTTCCGGGTGCGGATGTCGCCCGTGCAGGCCCTCCAGTCGTGCCAGCACGGTGTGTGCCTCGGCCATGACGCGGGCGACGAGCTCCGCACAGGACGGCAGATCCTCGATCACCCCCGCGACCTGGCCCGATGCCATGACGCCGAGGTCCGTACGGCCCTCGACCATGGACGCCTTGAGGAGCATGGGGGTGTTCGCGGCGAGCAGGACCTGGCTCCAGGACAGGTCCTTGCCGTGTTTCATCGCGAGGCCGTCGCGCACCATCTGCGGCCAGGACAGCCCGGAGAGCCTGCGGAAGGCGGCCGCGTGCCGGACCGCCCGGGCCAGCGCCCGGCTGCGGCCCGCCCGCTCGAGGGATGCGACCAGCTCGGTACGGAGCATCCGGTGCGGCAGCCCGTCCACGGCCGTCGTCACGGTGACGTCCTTGACGCCCGCCGCCAGGTACCGGGCCTTGACCGCGTCGGGGACCGTGGAGTCCGAGGTCAGCAGGAAGCGGGTGCCCATGGCGATGCCCGCCGCCCCGTACGACAGCGCGGCGACCAGCCCGCGGCCGTCGTGGAAGCCGCCCGCCGCGACCACCGGGATGTCCACGGCGTCGACGACCTGCGGCAGCAGCACCGTCGTGGCCACGTCCCCGGTGTGCCCGCCGCCCTCGCCGCCCTGCACGATCACCGCGTCGGCCCCCCACGCCGCGACCTTCTCGGCGTGCCGCCGGGCCCCGATCGAGGGGATCACCACCACACCCGCGTCCTTGAGCTGCGCAATCAGCTCCTTGGACGGGGCGAGCGCGAACGAGGCGACCCGTACGCCCTCGTCGATGATCAGCCGGACGCGCTCGGCGGCGTCCCCCGCGTCGGCGCGGAGGTTGACCCCGAACGGGGCGTCCGTACGGGACCTGACCTCGCGGACCGCCGCACGCAGCTCGTCCACGGTCATCGTCGCCGAGGCCAGGATGCCCAGAGCGCCCGCGTTGGCGGCGCCCGAGACCAGCCGTGGCCCGGCCACCCAGCCCATGCCCGTCTGCACGATGGGGTGCTCGACACCGACCAGTTCCGTGAAGGCCGTCCGTATCGCCGTCGTCATCGCCTCAGACCCGCACTTCCCGCTCGCGCAGGCCCTTGGGGTCGATCACCTCGCGGATCAGCGCCAGCTCCCGCGCCGTCGGCTCACGGGTGAACGGGACGTCGGCGGCCACGGCCAGCTCGAACCCGGTCGCCGCCCGCACCTGCGCGACGGTGACACCCGGGTGCACGGAGGCCAGCCGCATGCTGTGACCGGGGCCGGTGAAATCGAAGACGCCGAGATCGCTGACCACCCGCGGGAGTCGGTGGAAGCGGGTCACCCCGGCCGCCTCCGCCCGGTCGTAGCCCACCCCGCTCACCATGTCGACGCGCTCGACGAACACCCGCGGGGAATGCTTCGGGACCCAGTAACTCACCGGATTGTTGAGGGTGTTGACGGGCGCTCCGCGCACCCCGAGGAGCTGGCGGGCCGGCCGGGCCCAGTCGCCGATGCAGGAGATGTTCTGGTTGCCGAACCGGTCGATCTGGCTGGCACCCATCATCACGTGCCGCCGCCCGCCGGTGACCATCGTGAGGTGGCGGCGGTACGGGAGCCAGCCCTCGGCCTCGCCGCCGAGGCCGACGAGCAGGGCCTCGCCGTCGGTCAGGAGCAGGTCGGGCGAGAACGTCCGCTTCGCCAGCCGGGCCCCGAACGACGGGATCAGGCCCATCGGGCTGGCGAGCACCTCGCCGTTGCCGCGCCAGGCCTCGGCGCAGGCGATCACGCAGTACTCCGCCCGGGAGGCGGCCGTCGCTGTGCTCACTTCTGCTCCTCGTGCCAGGCCTGGACGGCCGACTGGTAGGCGTGCTCGCTGCCGCCGGCCAGGAAGCGGGCGGAGAACTCCGGCCAGGGGGTGGTCGCGTACAGCTTCTGGAAGGCCTCGTCGCGCTCGTGGTCGGGGACGCAGGAGGTGAAGTGCGCCCCGTTCGGCGTCTCGACGACACCGGTCACGGAGTGCCGGCTCACCAGCAGCGACTGCGGCGGGCCCGCCTTGGACAGCTCGGCGGTCTCCACGAGCTGCTCGCAGGAGAGGTAGGCGGAGTCGGCGGCCTCGCAGAACAGGTCGTCGAAGTACGGGTCCGGGCCCAGGTACTGGCCGTTGCCGAGGCGGTCGGCGCGGTTGAGGTGGACCAGCGCGGCGTCCATGCGCAGGGCGGGGACGGCGACGAGCTCCTCGCCGTCGGCGTAGGGGGAGGTGACGGTGCGCAGCTCGGGGTTGACCCGCATGACGTCGGAGCCGAGGCCGGCGCGGACGGGGAGGAAGGGGAGGCGGTTCGCGGCGGCGTGCAGGCCCCACATGAACATGGCCTCGTCGAGCTCGGTGAGGGTGAAGGCGCCGCTCTCGCGGGCCGCCCGGAAATGCGGCTCCAGCGGAATGGAGTCGAGCGTGGCGAAGGGCGCGACGAGCTTGCGGATCCGGCCGGCGGCCGCGAGCAGGCCGACGTCGGGGCCGCCGTACGAGATCACGGTGAGATCGGTGATCTCGGAACGGAGCAGTGCCCGCACCAGGGCCATGGGCTTGCGCCGCGAACCCCAGCCGCCGATGCCCAGGGTCATCCCGCTGTGCAGCTGCCCGACCACCTCTTCGGGGGTCATCGTCTTGTCGGTCATGAGCGCTCCTTCCCTGCGAGCTCTCCCGCTGCGGGCTCTCCGAAGGTGTCGCGGACCCGGTCGGCCACCCCGCTGAGGTTGGCCTCGAAGGTGAACCCCTGCTCGAAGCGGTAGCTGCGCCGCACGTCGACGGGGTCGATGCCGTTGATGGCCGCCTTGGCCAGCCGGATCAGGTAGCCGTCCTTCTGCGCGATCTCGGCGGCGAGTTCCAGGGCCGCCGCCCGCAGCTCCGTACGCGGGACCACCCGCCACACCGAACCGTGCGCGTGCAGTTCGGCCGCGGTGGCGGTGCGCGAGGTGTAGTACAGGGCGCGCATCAGGTGCTGCGGGACGAGGCGGGCCAGGTGGGTGGCGGCGCCGAGGGCGCCCCGGTCGAGCTCCGGGAGCCCGAAGGTCGCGTCCTCGCTCGCCACGATCGCGTCGGCGTTGCCGACGAGACCGATGCCGCCGCCCAGGCAGAACCCGTGCACGGCCGCGACGACCGGTACCTCGCACTCGTACACGGCGGCGAAGGCCTCGTAGCAGCCGCGGTTCGCCCCGATCAGGGCGGCGTGGCCGGTGTCGCGCTGCATCTCCTTGATGTCGACGCCGGCGTTGAAGCCGCGGCCCTCGGCGGCCAGCACGACACACCGGGTCTCCGGGTCGCGGCCGGCCGCGCGCAGGGCGTCGGCGAGGTCGTACCAGCCCTGCACGGGAAGCGCGTTGACGGGCGGGAAGTCGACCGTGACAAGTGCGATGCCCTTGCCGGGGCTTGAGGTGGAGACACCCATGAGAGGATCAGCTACCTTTCCACCAAACATTTGTTAGGTGAGGAAGGTAGCAGCCTATGGAGCTCGACGGGAGGGTTGTCGTCGTCACCGGCGGAACCCGCGGCGTCGGCGCCGGCATCGCCCGGTCGTTCCTCGAGGCGGGCGCGGAAGTCGTCGTCTGCGCCCGCCGCCCGCCGCACGAACCGGTGCGCGCGGACGGGCGCACGGCCTCGTTCACCGCACTGGACCTGCGCGATCCGGCCGCCGTGCAGGAGTTCTTCGAGGCGGTCGGGCGCCGGTACGGGCGGCTCGACTGCCTGGTGAACAACGCGGGCGGGACCCCGTACCGGCTGCTGGGGGAGGGCGAGGCGCAGCGGCACGCGCGCGTCGTCGAGCTGAACCTGGTGGCGCCGATGACGGCCGCGCTGGCGGCGTACCCGCTGCTGCGCGCGGCGCACGGCTCGGTGGTGATGATCGGCAGCGTCAGCGGGACCCGGCCCTCGCCCGGGACGGCCGCGTACGGGGCGGCGAAGGCGGGGCTGGAGAACCTGGCCCGCTCCATGGCCGTGGAATGGGCGCCCGAGGTACGGGTGAACTCGCTCGTGCTGGGCATGGTGCGCACCGAGCTCGCGCACCTGCACTACGGGGACGAGGCGGGGATCGCGGCCGTGGGCGCGACGGTCCCGCTGGGCAGGCTGGCGGAACCCGCGGACGTCGGGGCGGCGGCGGTGTTTCTGGCCTCCGGTCGGGCGGGGTATGTCAGCGGGGCGAGCCTGCTCGTGCACGGGGGCGGGGAACGCCCGGCGTTTCTGGATGCGGCAACGGTCAACAAGGAGAGCTGAGATGGGACTTGCCGAGGGTCGTGTGGTCATCGTGACGGGCGCGGGACGAGGGCTGGGCCGGGCCCACGCGCTGGCCTTCGCGGCCGAGGGGGCCAAGGTCGTGGTCAACGACCTCGGAGTGGGCCTCGACGGGACGCCGGGGGAGGACAGCCCGGCCGGGCAGGTGGTCGCGGAGATCCGGGCGCAGGGCGGCGAGGCGGTGGCGCACGGCGAGGACATCGCGTCCCCGGAGGGCGCGTCCTCCCTGGTCGGGGCGGCCCTGTCGGCGTTCGGCCGGCTGGACACGCTGGTCAACAACGCCGGGTTCCTGCGGGACCGGATGCTGGTGAACCTGGAGGAGGCGGACTGGGACGCGGTGATGCGGGTGCACCTGAAGGGGCACTTCCTGCCGCTGAAGTACGCGGCGGCGCACTGGCGGGCCGAGGCGAAGGCGGGTCGGGCGGTGGCGGCGCGGGTGGTCAACACCTCCTCGGGGGCGGGCCTGCTGGGCTCGGTCGGGCAGGGCAACTACAGCGCGGCCAAGGCCGGCATCCTCGGCATGACGCTGGTCGCGGCGGCGGAGATGGGCCGGTACGGGGTCCAGGTCAACGCGATCGCCCCGGCGGCGCGGACGCGGATGACGGAGCAGACGTTCGCCGAGACCATGGCGGAGCCGGGGGAGGGCGCCTTCGACGCGATGGCCCCGGAGAACGTGTCGCCGCTGGTGGTGTGGCTGGGCTCGGACGCCTCGGCGGGGGTCACGGGCCGGGTCTTCGAGGCGGAGGGCGGCCGGATCACGGTGATGGAGGGCTGGCGCCCCGGCCCGACGGCGGACCGCGGGGCCCGCTGGACCCCGGCCGAGGCGGGCGAGACCGCGACGAAACTGCTCGCGGAATCCGAGCCCCCGCACCCGGTCTACGGAGCCGAGTAGCAGGGGCGCAGGATCAGGACTCCGACAGGCGGGCCGCCGCGCGCAGTTGGCGGGCGTTGGAGCCCTGGAGGAAGCGGATCACGGTTTCCAGCTCCGCCGTCGTGAACTCCTCGCACAGCTCCGCGACCTCACGGGCCCAGTCCTCGAACACCGGCCGGATCTCCGCCAGCCGCTCCGGCAGCGCCTCCACCAGGACCCGCCGCTTGTCCGTCGGGTGCTTGACCCGGCGGACAAAGCCCTTGCGCTCCAGCCGGTCGACCAGGCCCGTCACCGAGGCCGGGGCCAGTCCCGAGTGCTGGGACAGCTCCTTCGCGGTCAGCGGGCCGCGCCGCATGAGCAGGTCCAAGGTCTTGGTCTCGGTGGCGCTGAGCCCCTGCTTGGCGGCGGCCGCCTCGTGGAACACCACGGTCGCCGCGCTCGTCTCGCGGCCCGTGCGGTTCAGCTCGGCCAGTACCGCTGCCCGGCGGGGGTCCGTCTCGTCGCTCATGGCATCCACCGTATCAAGTGTTTAGTTCGGGCGAACGAAAGAGTTGCGATCACGCGCGGCCTCGTGTCAGTCTTTCGTTCGTCCGAACGAAATACTTTGGAGCCCGCCATGCCCACGCCTGTGCCCCTGCCCGCGCCCCTGCCCGTGCCCCCGACTCGCTACCCGCGCCGCTGGGCCGCCGCCGTCGTCATGATGGTCGCCGCCCTCATGGACCTGCTCGACGTGACCATCGTCAACGTCGCCATCCCCGCCATCGGCCGCGACCTGCACGCCTCGCAGAGCGCCCTGCAGTGGCTCGTCTCCGCCTACCTCCTCGGCTTCGCCGCCACGCTGATCGTCTCCGGGCACCTCGGCGACCGGTACGGGCGCAAGGCCCTCTTCCTCGCCGGGACCGCCGGCTTCGGCCTCGCCAGCCTCGGCTGCGGCATCGCACAGAGCCCCGGCCAGCTGATCGCCGCCCGCGCCGTGCAGGGCGTCATGGCCGCCCTGCTGACGCCCCAGGTGCTCGGCTCCTTCCGCACCCTGTTCCAGGGCAAGGAGCGCGGCGCCGCCTTCGGGATGTACGGGGCCGTCGCCGGCTTCGCCTCCGCCGTCGGACTGCTGCTCGGCGGCCTGCTCACCGACGCCGACCTCTTCGGCTGGGGCTGGCGGTCCGTCTTCCTCGTCAACGTGCCCGTCGCCCTGGGCGCCTGCGTGGCCGGAGCCGTGCTCGTCCCCGCCACCCGCGAACGCGGCGCCGGCCGCCCCGACCTGGCCGGCAGCCTCGTCCTCGCCGGCGCCCTGATCGCCGTCGTGCTGCCGCTCGTGCAGGGCGAGGCGGGCGGCTGGCCGCTGTGGGGCTGGCTGTGCATGGCCGCCGGGGTCCTCGCCGTCATCGGCCTCGGCGTCCTCGAAGCCCGCCGGCACGGGACGGCGACCGTACCGCTGCTGCCCGCCCGCGCCTTCCGGCTCCCCGCCTTCTCCGTCGGCCTCGCCGTCCAACTGCTCTTCGCCGTCGGCATGCAGGGCTTCTTCCTGGTCTTCGCGATCTGGCTGCAGGGCGGCGAGGGCTACACCCCGATGCAGGCCGGCGTGCTCACCGTCGCCTTCTCCGTCGGCGGCTTCCTGACCGCCCCCGTCGCCGACACCCTCGCCGTCCGCTTCGGCCGCCTCGTGCTCGCCGCCGGCGCACTGCTGATGGCGGGCGGCTTCGCCGGGGTCTGGTACGCCGTCTGCGCCTCCACCGCCGCGCACACCGGCGCCTGGCCGCTCGTCCCCGGCCTGCTCGTCGCGGGCGCCGGACTCGGCTTCCTGGTCGTGCCGCTGGTCAACGTCGTCCTGTCCGCCGTCCCCGCCGACATCGCGGGCGGGGCCTCCGGAATCTTCTCCACCGCCCAGCAGTTCGGCGGCGCCCTCGGCGCGGCCGTCATCGGCAGCGTCTTCTTCGGGGCCCTCGCCGACGGCGGCCCCACGCACGCACTGACCACCGCCATGCCCTGGGTGACCGCCGGATTCCTGCTCAGCGCCGTGCTCTGCCTGGCCCTGCCCCGCACGGCGGTGTCCCCCGAACCCGCGCCCTCGGACGCCGCACCGGTGCCGGCGTAACCGGCCGCAGGGGGAGCGGCGGATCGAGCTCCCGGGCGGGCCCGGCACAGGAAACGGCCCCGGCCCCCTGGCGGGGGGGTCGGGGCCGGATCCTTCACTCGTGCGATGGGGTATGACTACCCACCCCGGCCATGACTTGAACCGCTCTCAGCCGACAACTTGTCCCTCGTCCGCGCCGCGTTCGCCGGGCCCCGACTCCGGTCAGGTGTCGCAGTCCAGCACCGTGCGGCACAGCCCGCAGCGGGCGCGCACCGGCCCGCGCACCGGCAGCCGCAGCCGCTGCCCGCACACCGGGCACGGGAAGCTCACCCGCGCCCCCGCCGGGTGCTCCTCGAAGCCGTAGGAAGCCCCCGGCGAGGCGACGCCCGCCCGCCGGTCCCGGGCGTAGCGGCGCCGCTGCGCCCGGTCCGCGGCGGCCAGGGGGGCCCGGCGCAACTCCCGCCCGGCGAGCGCGCGGCCGCGCACGTACGCCTCGTACGCCTGGGGGCTGGTGAACCAGGTGGAGGGGTCCTCGCCCCCGCCGAGCAGGAGGGTGCGCCGGGCGAGGACGTAGCCGAACTCCTCGGGGGTGAGGTAGCCGAGCTTCTGGTGGGTGAGCTCGTCCTCGCGGTAGGCGTCGAGGAGCAGCCAGCCGGTTCCGAGGTAGGCGGCGGCGGTGTCGGTGAGGATCTCGTTGTCGGCGGTGGCGGGGAAGCGCAGGTCCAGCCGGTGCAGCAGGACGTGCGTGACCTCGTGGGCCAGGGCGGCCGCCAGATCGCGGCGGTGCGTGCGGAAGCGGTCGTTGACCTCGATGAAGTACTCGGGCCCCGCGGCCAGTTCCACGGTGGCGGCCTGCTCCATCGCCCGGAAGCAGACCACCATCCGGGCATCGGGCAGCCGCAGCGCGCGCACGATCGCGGAGGCCACGCGGTGCGCGCCGAGGTGGAGGTCGTCGTCGGCGGTGAAGGCGGCCTCGGCGGGCGCGAAGCTCGTGTCGTACGCCCGGATCCCCTCGTACGAGAGCCGCCGGAACAGTGCGGTGATCGCGGCGCGGACGGTGTCGAGATGGGGAAATCCGTGCTCGATGGGGCTGCCGTGCCTGGCGAGGCTCACGTTCTGCGTCATGCCGCCCCCCGCGCCGCGCAGCGTCCCGCAGGTTGTCCGAAAAGGCGTTCTTGATGTCCGGTGAGAGGCGGGTGTGACATGTACATGTCATTCACCCGATGACGCGCACGGCCCAACCCCCCACGAAAGGCAGTGTGTTGACCGTGTCCACTCTTGCCGCACTCATCAAGCGCAGCCTCGCCGTCGGCGCAGTGGCCCTCGCCGCCGTCAGCCTCCAACCCGGCGCCGCCAACGCCTCCCAGGCCCCCGTCGTCGGCGGCACCCGCGCCGCCCAGGGCGAGTTCCCCTTCATGGTCCGCCTCTCCATGGGATGCGGCGGCGCCCTCTACACCCAGCAGATCGTCCTCACCGCGGCGCACTGCGTCAGCGGCTCCGGCAACAACACCTCCATCACCGCCACCGCCGGAGTCGTCGACCTCAACAGCTCCAGCGCCATCAAGGTCAAATCCACCAAGGTCCTCCAGGCCCCCGGCTACAACGGCAAGGGCAAGGACTGGGCCCTCATCAAGCTCGCCAAGCCCATCAACCTGCCCACCCTCAAGATCGCCGACACCAAGGCCTTCGACAACGGCACCTTCACCGTCGCCGGCTGGGGCGCCACCCGCGAAGGCGGCGGCCAGCAGCGGTACCTGATGAAGGCCACCGTGCCGTTCGTCTCCGACGCCAGCTGCCAGAGCTCGTACGGCAGCGACCTCGTTCCCAGCGAGGAGATCTGCGCCGGGCTGCCCCAGGGCGGCGTCGACACCTGCCAGGGCGACTCCGGCGGCCCGATGTTCCGCCGCGACAACAACAACGCCTGGATCCAGGTCGGCATAGTCAGCTGGGGCGAGGGCTGCGCCCGGCCCGACTTCCCCGGCGTCTACACCGAGGTCTCCACCTTCGCCACGGCCATCAAGAACGCGGCCGCGACCCTCTGAGCCCCACGCTTCGTCCTTCCGGCCGAGCACACCCGGTACACCCGGGCGGCCGGAAGGACGCGGCGCGGTGCACCGTACGCACACGAGGCCCCACGGCCTCGAGGCCGCCCGGCGGCCCGCCGGCCGGGACGGTCCACGCATCGTGATCGTCACCACCTCCGGCCTCGACGAGTACGCCCACGCCGCGCTCCACGGAGGAGCATCCGGCTTCCTCCTGAAAGACGCCAGCCCCGCGATGCAGGTTGAGGCGCTCCGCCCGGCGGCCGCCGAAGACTCCCTCGTCCCACCCGCCACCACCGTACGACTGCGGCGCGAAACCGCCCCCCGGGCCACCGCCGCCGAGGCGGCCCGCCGGCCCGGCGACGCAGGCCGCCCCGCCCGCCCCTCCCACGACGCCCATGCGGCGGCCACGGCCTCGCCGGCAAGGCCGAACGCGCCCGAGCCCCGGGCGGCTCCCCACCGCCGGCCCCGCCTCCGAAGGAGGCCGGCAGGTCACAGCCGTCAGCCCCCGCTGATCGGCCCACCACGGACCCCGTCCGTCTCACGGACCGACTCGCCCGGGAACCACACGCGAACGCCACGTATTCTCGGGAACCATGAACCACAGCGCCCCCGACGAAGCCGCCGAGACCGGCGCCATCGACGAGAACGTCACCGCCGAGCTGGCCCGCCTGCGCGACAGCATCGACAACATCGACGCCGCCGTCGTCCACATGCTCGCCGAGCGTTTCAAGTGCACCCAGCAGGTCGGCCACCTCAAGGCCAAGCACCAGCTGCCGCCGGCCGACCCGACCCGCGAAGCCAGCCAGATCGCCCGCCTCCGCGAGCTCGCCGAGAACGCCAAACTCGACCCCGCGTTCGCCGAGAAGCTCCTCAACTTCATCATCGCCGAGGTCATCCGCCACCACGAGACGATCGCTGCGGGCGAAGAGTAGGCCGGAGCAGACGACCGGGGCCCACCCTTCGGGCAGCATGGGCCCCATGTCCGCACTGACGCGCAACGAAGCGCAGCTCCGAGCACAGCTCCTCGACGTCCACCACTACGCCGTCACCCTCGACCTCACCGGCGGCGACGACACCTTCGAATCCACGACCGTCATCCGGTTCACCGCCCGCACCGCCGCGGACACCTTCGTGGAGCTGAAACCGGACGAACTGCACTCCGCCGAACTCGACGGCAACCCCCTCGACCCGGACGCCCTCGCCGACAACCGCCTCCCCCTCACCGGCCTCGGCGAAGGCCCCCACGAGCTGCGCATCGCCACCCGCATGCGCTACTCCCGCACCGGCGAAGGCCTCCACCGCTTCACCGACCCCGCGGACGGCGAGGCGTACGTCTACACCCAGATGTTCATGGACGACATCCAGCGCGTCTTCCCGGCCTTCGACCAGCCCGACCTCAAGGCCGTCTTCGAGTTCACCGTCACCGCCCCCGCCCACTGGACCGTCCTCGCCAACGGCATCACCGAGCGCACCGGCCACCGCACGGGACATCCCTCCGGCGACGGCGCCGGCATCTGGAAGTCCGCCCCCACCCCCGTCATCTCCACCTACCTCGCCGCCGTCGCCGCCGGCCCCTGGCACAGCATCCGCACCGAACACGCCGGACTCCCCTTCGGCATCCACTGCCGCCGGTCCCTCGCCCCCCACCTCGACGCCGACGCCGAGGAAATCCTCTCCATCACCACCGACTGCTACGACCGCTACCACGAGAAGTTCTCCGAGCCCTACCCCTTCGACTCCTACGACCAGGCCTTCGTCCCCGAGTTCAACGCCGGCGCCATGGAGAACCCGGGCCTCGTCACCTTCCGCGACGAATTCGTCTTCCGCTCCGCCGTCACCGACACCGAACGCCAGACCCGCGCCATGGTCATCGCCCACGAGATGGCCCACATGTGGTTCGGCGACCTCGTCACCCTGCGCTGGTGGGACGACATCTGGCTGAACGAGTCCTTCGCCGAGTACATGGGCTACCAGACCCTCACCGAAGCCACCCGCTTCACCGGCACCTGGACCGAATTCGGCGTCAACCGCAAATCCTGGGGCTACGACGCCGACCAGCGCCCCACCACCCACCCCGTCGCCCCCGACCCCGACGCCGTACCCGACACCGCCAGCGCCCTCCTCAACTTCGACGGCATCTCCTACGCCAAGGGCGCCTCCGCCCTGCGCCAACTCGTCGCCTGGCTCGGCGAGAAGGACTTCCTCGCCGGCATCAACACCCACTTCACCCGCCACAAGTTCGCCAACGCCTCACTCGCCGACTTCGTCGAATCCCTCGCCGCCCACACCGACCGCGACGTCCACGCCTGGGCCGACATCTGGCTGCGCACCACCGGCATCGACACCCTCACCCCCCGCATCGAGGAGAGCCACGGCGGCTGGACCCTCACCGTCGACCACCGCGGCACCCGCCCCCACCACATCGCCGTCGGCCTCTACGACCGCGACCCCGACAACACCCTCGAGCCGCGCGAACCCCTCACCGTCGACGTCCCCTCCGACGAGATCGTCTCCGTCAGCGGCCCCCGCCCCGCCCTCCTCGTCCTCAACGACGGCGACCTCAGCTACGCCAAGGTCCGCCTCGACGACACCTCCCTCGAAACCGCCCTGCGCAAGCTGTCCGCCGTCCCCGGCCCCCTCACCCGGGCCGTCGTCTGGAACTCCCTGCGCGACATGGTCCGCGACGGCGAACTCGAACCCGCCGCCTACCTGGCCACCGCCGGCGCACACCTGCCCGAGGAAGCCGACCTGGCCATCGTCCAGGGCGTCCTCGCCTTCGCGCGCCACCACATCGCCGACCGCTACCTCGCCCCCGAAGACCGCACCGAAGCCCTCGCCACCCTCACCCGCATCGCCCGCAGCCTGCTGCGCCGCACCGAGGACGGCTCCGACCCCGGGCTGCGACTCGCCGCCGTACGCGCCCTCATCGACGCCGCCGCCCAGCCCGACACCCTCGCCGCCTGGCTCGAGGACGACACCGTGCCCGGCGGCCCCGAACTCGACCCCGAACTGCGCTGGCGCATCCTCGCCCGGCTGTCCGTCCTCGGCGCCGTCGGCGAGCGCGAGATCGACGCCGCCCTCGCCGCCGACCCCAGCGCCACCGGCGAGGAAGGCGCCGCCCGCTGCCGCGCCGCACTCCCGACCGCCGAGGCCAAGGCCGCCGCCTGGGAGCGCCTCTTCCACGACGACTCCCTCTCCAACTACCTCTTCAGCGCCACCGCCCAGGGCTTCTGGCAGCCCGAACAGGCCGACCTCGTACAGGACTACGTCCCCCGCTTCTACGTCGACGCCATCGCCCTCGGCGCCCGCCGCGGCCCCGCCATCGCCGAAGCCGCGGGCCGCTACGCCTTCCCCGGCCACGCCGTGGACGAGGACAACCTCGAGGCCGGCGACACCGCCCTCGCCGACCCGTCCATCGTCCCCGCCCTGCGCCGCAAGCTCGTCGACCAGCTCGACGACCTGTCCCGGGCCCTCCGCGTCCGCGCCTCCTGACGCCCCCGACGCGCCGCTTCCCCGGCCGCCGCCCCCGCCGACACCGGCCGGGGCCGGCGGCCGGTCCCGTTCCCGCGCCGCGGTCCCGCCGCCGCGCGGCAAACAACATCCGGACAAACCCCGGGGTTACCCCGTTCGGGTCTGATCGTTGTACCCGTCGGGCCCCCAGGCTGTCACCGCAGCAGCGCCCGCCGCCAGGTCGTCCCTTCCGGATCCCGCCCGACCCGCGGCGTGATCCGGAAGAGACGGCCCGGGCACCCCACGACAGGGCCGGCCCCCTGCCGCAGACCCGTTCCCGTGAGGACACCGCATGACCGCGCCGCCCGGCACCCCGCCGCCCCCACCCCACCCGCTCGCCGGCGGCCGCCTCGGCGCCGAAGCCCTGCGGCCCCTCCTCGACACCGTCCTCGAAGCCCTGCACACCGGAGCCCAGGAGCGCGGCGGGCCCCTTCCGGCCGGCGGCCCCGACGCCCTTGCGGCCCGCGTCGCCGCCGCACTGGGCGACGTACTCCCCGAAAAGGGCCACGGCGACCACGAGGCGCTCCGGACCCTCGTGCACACCCTCGCCGCCGGCGCCGCCGACCCCGCCGACCCCCTGTACGCGGCCCACCTCCACGGCCCGCCCCTCGCCGTCGCAGCCGCCGCCGACCTCGCCGCCTGCGCCCTCAACCCCTCCCTCGACTCCTGGGACCAGGCCCCCGCCGCCTCCGCGATCGAAGCCCTCCTCACCCGCACCCTCGCCGCCGAGTTCTACGCCACCCCCCGCCCCGACGCCCTCGTCACCACCGGCGGCACCGAAGCCAACCAACTCGCCCTGCTCCTCGCCCGCGAACGCCACGGACCCGGCCTGACCGTCCTCCACGGAGACAGCGCCCACCACTCGATCCCCCGCGCCGCCTGGCTCCTCGGCCTGCCCCCCGCCACCTCCCTCCCCACCCCCGGCGGCACCCTCGACCCCGCCCGCCTCGCCGAAACCCTCGCCGCCACCCCACGGCCGGTCCTCGTCACCGCCACCGCCGGCACCACCGACGCCGGCCTCATCGACCCCCTCGAACCCATCGCCGACCTGTGCGAGCAGTACGGCGCCGACCTCCACATCGACGCCGCGTACGGAGGCCTCCTCGCCCTCAGCCCCCGCCACCGCACCCGCGTCGCAGGCCTCGGCCGCGCCCACTCCCTCACCATCGACCTGCACAAACTCGGCTGGCAACCCGTCGCCGCAGGCCTCCTCGCCGTCCCCGACACCGCCCTGCTGGCCCCCCTCGCCCACCAGGCCGACTACCTCAACGCCCCCGACGACACCGACGCCGGCCTCCCCGACCTCCTCGGCCGCTCCCTGCGCACCACCCGACGCCCCGACGCCCTCAAAATCGCCGCCACCCTGCGCTCACTCGGCCGCGACGGCCTCGCCCACCTCATCGACCGCACCTGCGCACTCGCCCACCACCTCGCCCGCCTCCTCGACGCACACCCCCGCTTCGAACTCCACGCACCCCCCACCATCAGCACCGTCCTCTTCCGCCCCACCCACACCGACGACACCCACCTCGCCGCCCTGCGCCGCACCCTCCTCCTCGGCGGTCACGCCGTACTCGGCCGCGCCACCGCCGACGGCCGCCTCTGGCTCAAAGCCACCCTGCTCAACCCCCACACCACCACGCGGGACCTGGACGCCCTCGTCACCCTCCTGGAAGGCAGCACCCACCGATGACCGCCCAGCTCGATGCACCCCACGACCTCGTCGGAATCGGCATCGGCCCCTTCAACCTGTCCCTCGCCGCCCTCGCCCACGGCCTCCCCCACCAAGGCGCAGGCGAACTCGCCACCGCCTTCTACGACCAGTGCCACGACTTCCGCTGGCACCCCGGGCTCCTCATCGACGGCACCACCCTCCAGGTCCCCTTCCTCGCCGACCTCGTCACCCTCGCCGACCCCACCAGCCCCTGGACCTTCCTCAACTACCTCAAGCACAAGGAACGGCTCTTCCCGTTCTACTTCGCCGAGCAGTTCCACATCCAGCGCGCCGAATACGACGCCTACTGCCGCTGGGTCGCCGGCCGCCTGCCCGGACTCCACTTCGGCCACCAGGTCGACGCCGTCCGCTGGAACCCCGAACGCGACCTCTTCGAAGTCGACCACACCCAACTCGACACCGACGGCGAAGCCGAAGCCCTCGGCCGCACCTACACCCGCAACCTCGCCCTCGGCATCGGCACCGCCCCCTACGTCCCCGAACCCCTGCGCCCCCTCGCCGAAGCCCCCACCGTCCCCGTCATCCACTCCGCCGACTACCTCGACAACCGCCTGCGCATCCTCGGCGCCGACCACGTCACCGTCATCGGATCAGGCCAGTCCGGAGCCGAGGTCTTCCTCGACCTGCTCCGCTCCCGCCCCGCCGGCCGCGAACGCCTCACCTGGCTCGCCCGTACGCCGTCCTTCGCCCCCATGGAGTACTCGAAGCTCGGCCTCGAACACTTCACCCCCGACTACACCCGCTACTTCCACGCCCTGCCCGAACCCGTACGCGACCAGCTCGTCCCCGCCCAATGGCAACTCCACAAGGGCATCGACGCCGCCACCATCACCGCCATCCACGAGGAGCTCTACCGCCGCACCCTCCACGGAGGCTGGCCCGACGCCGTCCTCACCCCCGGAGTCAGCGTCCGCACCGCCGGCCGCGTCGCCACCACCAAGGTCGAACTCCACCTCGAACACACCCAGCAAGGCACCCGCTCCCGCCTCACCACCGACGCCGTCGTCCTCGCCACCGGCTACAAGGAACGCCCCCTCACCAGCCTCCTCGCAGGCCTCGACCCCTACCTGCGCAAGGACGCCTCCGGCCGCCCCCGCATCGACGAACGCCACCGCATGGTCCTCGACCCGTCCGTCACCGGCAGCGTCTTCGTCCAGAACGGCGAACGCCACACCCACGGCGTCGGAACCCCCGACCTCGGCCTCGCCGCCTGGCGCAGCGCCGCCATCCTGAACACCCTCACCGGCAAGGAGCCCTACCCCCAGCCCACCCGCACCGCCTTCACCACCTTCGGCCTCGAACAGCGGGAGCACACCCGCCCCCGCCCCGCCGGCGAACTCCGCCCCCTCGTCGACCACCCCTGAGAGGTCCTGCCGCCAGGTGATCGAGCCCCGCCCCCGCACGCCTCGGGGCCGCCACGAGGCCGCCACGAGGGGCGGGAACGTTACCGCTACAACTATCCGCGCGGGTCGAACGTCTCTTCTGTCGAAGAAACGTTTCCAGGGGGTTTTGTCTGTGAAGTTTTCCCGGATCGCCGCAGCGGTCACCACCGCCGCCCTTGCTCCGGCCGTCCTCATCGCGTCACCGGCGTTCGCCGCCGGCCCCGACGCCCCGGCCGCCGGCAACCAGCCGGCACCGACCACGCCGGACCGGCCCGGGCCCGACCAGGCCGAAGAGGACCGCAAGACCATCCTCGCGATCATCGCCCACCCGATGGCCAGCGAGTTCATGAAGGAAGCCGGCCACAAGGCCATCGCCGACGGCCCGCAGGCCATGCGGAAGTTCATCGAAGTCGACCAGCACAACATCCGCATGGACGACTACCGCATCGCGATCCTCCGTCTCCTCCCCCACGCGGGCCCCGGCCTGAAGGAGGGCATCAACAAGGTCCTCAGCAGCGGAGACGACATCGAAAAGCTGCGCCACTTCTACGACGTGACCCAGCACGAGCTGCGCGACGACGACAACGAGGTCGAGATCTCCCGACTGATCGGCACCGGCGGCCCGGCCGTGAAGGAAGCCGGCAAGAAGGCACTGCGGGGCACCCCCGCCGACCGCGCGGAGTTCCTGAAGACCGGCCGGTTCCACGCCCAGGCCTCCGACGACCTGGTCGAACTGGCCCGCATCGACGAAAGCTGGGACGGCCCGATCCTCACCGAGGCCATCAGCAAGCTCATGAGCGGATCGCCCACCCCGGCCGAGCTGCGCCACTTCCTGGAAGTGACCCAGTACGAGCTGCGCGACCAGGACAACCGCGTCGCCATCGCCAAGATCATCGACGGCGCCGGTCCGGAACTCCTCAAGGCGGGCCGCGCCGCACTCGCGGGCACCGCCGCCGACCGGGCCGAGTTCCTCACGACGGGCCAGCACGCGGCCCGCGCCAAGGACCAGGCCGCCAAGGACCAGGCGGCCAAGGACAAGCCCGCCCCCGGCAAGGACGGCCAGGAACAGGGCAACGGCTCCGGCACGGGCGCCGCCACCGGCGCCGCGACCACCGGCAACACCGCCACCACCGCCCAGGGCCACAACGGCGCACCCCTCGCCACCACGGGCGCCGGCGACCACACGACCCTGATCGCGGGCGGCGCGGGCACCGCCCTCATCGCCGGCGCCGGACTGCTGCTCGCCGCCCGGATGCGCCGCGCCGGCGCAGAACGCTGACCGAACCCGCACCCACGAGGGTGGGCGGCCGCAGCACGCCACGGCCGGCCACCCCCGCCCCGCCTCGAACACCGCCACCCCGGCCCGGGTCAGCCGCCAGTCCACCGACGCGAACCTTGCCTGGTCGATCGTTCCCTTCTCATTC
>NZ_JBVIGX010000001.1:640481-667249 GCF_055570595.1 Streptomyces sp. NPDC031132 | reverse complement strand
TTGAGCGGGCCAGTCATGGTCGGAATATGACCGACTGACCACTGCGTCCTCGCTGTGTAATTGCCTGCAAGCATCACGGCGAACCGCGACCTCACAGGTCTTTTTCAAAGGAACCTCATCCACCGAAGTGGACGGGGTATCAACTTCTGGCGTTGATTTTTGGCACGCTGTTGAGTTCTCAAGGAACGGACGCTTCCTTTGTACTCACCCTCTCGGGCTTTCCTCCGGGCTTCGTTCTTGCGTTTCCGACTCTATCAGAGTCGGTCTCGCTTGCTTTCCGGGGTCTTCGCTTTCGCGCTTTCCCTTTCCGGCGGTTCCAACCTTACCAGATTCTTTCCGCTCCGTTTCCGGAGTGGATTTGAATTCGGTGGCCGTTGGAGGGCCTTTCCCTTTCGGGCGGATCAGACTTTATCAGGTCTCCCTGGTCTTGAATCCCACCCCCTCGCCGAACACGTCCGGGCACGCGTGCGTGCCGGGGGTCCGTGCGAGGTGGAGCCGTAAACGTACTGGAGCGGGGCCCCCGGATGCAAATCCGGTTGCCCCGCTCCAGTGACGGCGCTACGGCGAGGCTCAGACCTCGACGACGACCGGGAGGATCATCGGGCGGCGGCGGTAGCCGTCCGAGACCCACTTGCCCATGGTCCGGCGGATGAGCTGCTGGATCTGGTGCGGCTCCGCGACGCCGTCGGCGGCGGCGCGGGCGATGGCTTCCTCGATCTTCGGCAGGACCGACGTGAAGGCCGAGTCCTCGATGCCGGAGCCGCGGGCCTGGATGTTCGGGCCGCTGACGACCTTGCCCGTGGTGCTGTCCACCACGACGAAGACCGAGATGATGCCCTCGTCGCCGAGGATCCGGCGGTCCTTGAGCGAGGACTCCGTGACGTCGCCGACCGACAGGCCGTCCACGTACACGTAGCCGGCCTGGACCTTGCCGGAGATCCGGGCCTTGCCGTCGATGAGGTCGACGACCACGCCGTCCTCGGCGATGACGATGCGGTCCTTCGGGACACCCGTCATGGCGCCGAGCTCGGCGTTGGCGCGCAGGTGGCGCCATTCGCCGTGGACCGGCATGAGGTTCCGCGGCTTGCAGATGTTGTAGAAGTACAGCAGCTCGCCCGCGGAGGCGTGGCCGGAGACGTGCACCTTGGCGTTGCCCTTGTGCACGACGTTGGCGCCCCACCGGGTCAGGCCGTTGATCACGCGGTACACCGCGTTCTCGTTGCCCGGGATCAGCGACGACGCGAGGATCACGGTGTCGCCGGGGACGATCCGGATCTGGTGGTCGCGGTTCGCCATGCGGGACAGGGCCGCCATCGGCTCGCCCTGGGAACCCGTACAGACGAGCACGACCTCGTCGTCCGGCAGGTCGTCGAGGGTCTTCACGTCGACGACCAGACCGGCCGGGACCCGCAGGTAGCCCAGGTCACGGGCGATGCCCATGTTGCGGACCATCGAGCGGCCGACGAAGGCGACCCGGCGGCCGTACTCGTGGGCGGCGTCGAGGATCTGCTGGATGCGGTGCACGTGGCTGGCGAAGGACGCCACGATGATCCGCTTCTGGGCACCCGCGAAGACTCCGCGGATGGCGTTGGAGATGTCGCGCTCCGGCGGGACGAAGCCCGGGACCTCGGCGTTCGTCGAGTCCGAGAGGAGGAGGTCGATGCCCTCTTCGCTCAGGCGCGCGAAGGCGTGCAGGTCGGTGAGGCGGTTGTCCAGCGGCAGCTGGTCCATCTTGAAGTCGCCGGTGGCGACGACGAGACCCGCGGGGGTGCGGATCGCGACGGCCAGGGCGTCCGGGATGGAGTGGTTGACGGCGATGAACTCGCAGTCGAAGGGACCGAGGTTCTCCCGCTCGCCCTCCTTCACCTCGAGGGTGTAGGGGCGGATGCGGTGCTCCTGGAGCTTGGCCTCGATGAGGGCCAGCGTCAGCTTGGAGCCGATCAGCGGGATGTCCGGCTTCTCCCGGAGGAGGTAGGGGACGGCGCCGATGTGGTCCTCGTGGCCGTGCGTGAGGACGATGCCCTCGATGTCGTCGAGGCGGTCCCGGATGGACGAGAAGTCCGGCAGGATCAGGTCGATGCCGGGCTGCTCCTCCTCGGGGAAGAGAACGCCGCAGTCGACGATCAGCAGGCGGCCGTCGAACTCGAAGACGGTCATGTTGCGGCCGATCTCGCCGAGACCGCCCAGGGGGGTGACCCGGAGGCCGCCCTTGGGGAGCTTCGGCGGCGGACCGAGTTCAGGGTGCGGATGGCTCAAAAGTATCTCCTCACCACACACGCCACGTACCTCGTAAGGCACGTGGCGCGCATGTCATTCGTGCACTTGCATTCGTCTGTTTGTTCGTCTTGCTTATTCAGTTGTGAAGTCTGATGTCAGAGCTGTACCCCGCCGGCGGCAAGATCGATCTTGAGCTGAGCCGTCTCTTCGGCCGTCAGCTCGACGAGCGGGAGCCGCAGCGGGCCCGCCGGCAGGCCCTGCAGGTTCAGGGCGCCCTTGGTGGTGATCACGCCCTGCGTGCGGAACATGCCGGTGAACACGGGGAGCAGCTTCTGGTGGATCTCGGTGGCCTTCTGGACGTCGCCGCCCAGGTGGGCCTCGAGCATCGCGCGGAGCTCGGGGGTGACCACGTGGCCGACCACGGAGACGAAGCCGACGGCGCCGACGGACAGCAGCGGCAGGTTCAGCATGTCGTCGCCGGAGTACCAGGCGAGTCCGCTCTGGGCGATGGCCCAGCTGGCGCGGCCGAGGTCGCCCTTGGCGTCCTTGTTGGCCACGATACGGGGGTGCTCGCCGAGCCTCACCAGGGTTTCGGTGTTGATCGGGACACCGCTGCGGCCGGGGATGTCGTAGAGCATCACCGGGAGCTCGGTGGCGTCGGCGATCGCCGTGAAGTGCCGGTAGAGGCCTTCCTGCGGCGGCTTGCTGTAGTACGGGGTCACCGCGAGCAGGCCGTGTGCGCCGGTGCGCTCGGCCTGGCGGGCCAGCTCGAGGGTGTGGCGGGTGTCGTTGGTGCCGATGCCGGCGACGACGTGGGCACGGTCGCCGACCGCTTCGAGGACGGCTCGTACGAGGTCGTTTTTCTCCGCGTCGGTGGTGGTCGGGGACTCGCCGGTGGTCCCGTTGATGATCAGGCCGTCGTTGCCTGCGTCCACCAGGTGGACGGCGAGCTGCTGCGCGCCGTCGAGGTCGAGTGCGCCATCCGCCGTGAAGGGCGTGATCATGGCGGTGAGGACCCGCCCGAAGGGGGTCTGCGGAGTCGAGATCGGAGCCATGGGTAACACGCTACTCGCTGCCATGCTCGCAGTGTCCCCTCGGGGGACGTCAACAGGGTGTGGCTCCCGGCACGGGTCCCGGAGGTCTGTTGGATCCCGGCACTGCCTGCTCGGGGGTTCAAGCAGTGCCGGGTCCGTTTGATCAGCCTAGATGAACTTTACGAAACGTGGCAATACGGACACTTCGGACTTGACTCCGTACATCTGTACGGAGTGGGTCCATCCGTGCCCATCGGGCCCTACCCGCCCTTACGGGGCGACGCGGCCGTTGGCGTTGTACGCGGCGTACGTCAGCGGCATGAGCGCGGCCCAGTGCTGCTCCATCTTCTCGCCGACCATCTCGATCTCCCGCTGCGGGAAGGAGGGAACGGTCGCGAGCTCGTGCTGCGTGCGCAGGCCGAGGAAGTGCATGAGCGAGCGCGCGTTGCAGGTGGCGTACATCGAGGAGAAAAGTCCGACCGGCAGGACCGAACGGGCAACCTCACGGGCCACGCCCGCGGCCAGCATCTCCTGGTAGGCCTCGTAGGCCTGACGGTACGAGTCCTCCATGACCCGGCCCGTCAGTTCCTGCTGGGCCGCGGTGCCCTCGACGAAGACGTACTTGCCCGGGCGGCCCTCCTGGACGAGCTTGCGCTCGGCGTCCGGGACGTAGAAGACCGGCTCGAGCTCCCTGTAGCGGCCCGATTCCTCGTTGTACGACCAGCCGACGCGGTGCCGCATGAACTCGCGGAACACGAAGATCGGGGCGCTGATGAAGAAGGTCATCGAGTTGTGCTCGAAGGGGCTGCCGTGGCGGTCCCGCATCAGGTAGTTGATGAGGCCCTTGGAGCGCTCCGGGTCCTTCTGGAGCTCTTCGAGGGACTGCTCGCCGGCCGTGGAGACACGGGCGGCCCACAGCACGTCGGAGTCGGCGGCGGAGTGCTTCACCAGCTCCACGGTCACGTCACTGCGGAAGCTGGGTTTCAGGTCTGAAGCGGCGGTCTCGCTCACCGGGGGTCCTTCCGAACGACTCACATGGGGCGCGCCCACTCTACGGCGCAGCCCGCGGCTCCCTGCGCAGCTCTCGCGCGGATCGGGCGCAGGCCGCGGAGGCGGTCCGCTCACCCTTTCAGCTGACGCCCAGCCATAAAATTTGGTTAATGTCCCGAATTCAGGCACCGATTGGGCGGCTCGTACGTCTTCACCGGTACAGGCCACACGCACCCACCACCCCGCCCCCGGGCCCTGACCGTGAGGAGAGTCGCTCTATGTTTCGCCGGAGCGAACCCGTCCCGTTCGCCTTCGTCGCCGAGGCCGACCGTTTCCGCAGCAATGTCACTCCGCCGCCGCGCGAGCGTCTCGGCGCGGCCCAGATGGCCGCCCGTAGTCTGGTCGGGCTGACCGTGGTGGCGGGGCTCGTCGGCTCCCTGCTCTTCGGCATGCCCGCACTGCAACCCCACCAGGCGCCCGCCAAGTCGCAGCAGTCGGAGGCCTCCGAGGGGCGGTAGCCTCTCGGGCACAGCCCAACCGAACGTGCATGTGAGTGAGGTACAGCCGTGCCCCTGCCCTTCTTGACGGCCGACCGCGCGTTCGACGCGCACGAAGACGCCGGCGACGACGTACTCGCCCACGAGGACCCCGACCGCTGGCGCCGGCCGTACCGGCCCGGGCCCTGGCGGGTGGCCGGCGCCGCCCTGCTGCTCCTGCTGGCCGCGTTCATGCTGCTCGCCACGATGATCATCGCGTTCGCGGGCGCCTGGGCCGGTGCCGGTTTCTGTGCGGCCGCCGCGCTCGGCGTGATCGGGGCGGCGCTGCGGCTGCTCATGGCGGGCGTCTGGGTGAGCCCGGCGGGGCTTCGCCGGGTGGGCTTCTTCCGGACCCGTTCGATCGCCTGGGACGAGATCACCGAGGTCCGTACGGTCCAGCAGCCGGTGCGCTGGCTGGGGCTGCCGCGGACCGTCCAGGGCCAGGCCCTGACCGCGGCCGCGCGCGACGGCGCGGAGCTGCCGGTGCTGCTGACCGACCACAACGCCGATTTCCTGTCGCGGGCCGAGGCGTTCGACCGGGCCGCCGACATGGTCGAGGCCTGGGCGGACGAGTACCGGGCCGTGCCCGCCTGACACCGGCGTGCAGTGCCCTGGAAGCCCGTACAGGATCCACTCGGGCGGCTTGTACGGGCTTCCGGGTTCTAGGGGCTCGCGGGTCGGCTTACGGGTTCTACGGGCTTACGGGACCGGCCTGGCGGCGCGGTCCTGCGTGCAGGGCGATCGCCCGCTGCATGGCCTTGCGGGCCCGCGGGGTGTCGCGGGCGTCGTGGTAGGCGACGGCGAGGCGGAACCAACTGCGCCAGTCCCCCGGCGCGTCCTCCGTCTCGGCCTTGCGGCGCGCGAAGACCTCGTCGGCGGAGTCCCGCAGGATCCGGCCGTACTCGTCCCGCTCGAGCTCGTCGACGGGCAGTCCACCCTCGGCCTCAAGCTCGGTCGCGAGCTGGTTCGCCCTCGTCACGAACTGCGTGTTCTTCCAGAGGAACCAGACGCCGATGACCGGCAGGATCAGCACGGCCGCCCCGAAGGTCACGGTCAGCCAGGTGCCATGCCGGATCAGCAGCACGCCCCGGCTGCCGACCAGGACGAAGTAGACGACCAGGACGGCGGCCGTGAGGAAGTAAGTGATCTTCGCGCGCATGGGTACTACTGCCTGCTCATCAGCCGAGGTCGAGGAAGTTTTCCAGGCCGAACGTGAGGCCCGGGTGCTGCACGACGCGGCGCGCGCCGAGCAGGATGCCCGGCATGAAGCTGCTGTGGTGCAGGGAGTCGTGACGGATGGTCAGGGTCTCGCCCTCGCCGCCGAGCAGCACCTCCTGGTGGGCCAGCAGGCCGCGCAGGCGGATCGCGTGCACCGGGACGCCGTCGACGTCCGCTCCGCGCGCACCGTCCAGGGCGGTGGCGGTGGCGTCGGGCTGCGGGGCGCAGCCGGCCTCGGCACGGGCGGCCGCGATGAGCTGCGCCGTACGGGTCGCCGTGCCGGAGGGGGCGTCGACCTTGTTCGGGTGGTGGAGCTCGACGACCTCGACGGACTCGAAGTAGCGGGCGGCCTGGGCGGCGAACTTCATGGTGAGGACGGCGCCGATGGAGAAGTTCGGGGCGATGAGCACGCCGGTCTGCGGGGAGGCGGCGAGCCAGGTGTCCAGCTGGGCGAGGCGCTCCTCGGTCCAGCCGGTGGTGCCGACCACGCCGTGGATCCCGTGGCGGACGAGGAAGTCCAGGTTCTCCATGACCGAGGCGGGGGTGGTCAGCTCGACGGCGACCTGCGCACCGGCCTCGGCCACCGTCTCCAGCTTGTCGCCGCGGCCGAGGGCGGCCACCAGCTCCATGTCCTCGGCGGCCTCGACGGCCTTGACCGCCTCGGAACCGATGCGGCCCTGGGCGCCGAGAACGGCCACCCGCAGCTTGCTGCTCATGCTTCTTCGCTTCCTGTCGTACGGGCCGGGCACCGGCCGGCGGCCGGTGCCCGGCCTCAAGGTATCCAGGGTCTCGGGGTCTCAGGACACCGCTTCGTCGAGGCGGGCGGCCTGCTTCTCCTTCAGCGGGCCGATCACCGCGAGCGACGGCCGCTGGGCCAGTACATCCTGCGCGACCGAGCGGACGTCGTCCGGGGTCACGGACGCGATCCGGGCCAGCATCTCGTCGACCGACATCTGGTCGCCCCAGCAGAGCTCGCTCTTGCCGATGCGGTTCATGATCGCGCCGGTGTCCTCCAGGCCGAGGACGGTGGAGCCGGACAGCTGGCCGATGGCCCGCTTGATCTCCTCGTCGGTGAGCCCCTCGGAGACGACCTTGTCGAGCTCGCCGCGGCAGATCCGCAGCACGTCGTGGACCTGGTTCGGGCGGCAGCCCGCGTACACGCCGAAGAGCCCGGTGTCGGCGAAGCCCGAGGTGTACGAGTACACGCTGTAGGCCAGGCCGCGCTTCTCCCGGACCTCC
This sequence comes from Streptomyces sp. NPDC031132, assembly GCF_055570595.1. Classification (NCBI taxonomy): domain Bacteria; kingdom Bacillati; phylum Actinomycetota; class Actinomycetes; order Kitasatosporales; family Streptomycetaceae; genus Streptomyces; species Streptomyces sp. NPDC031132. Next base: position 660,015 of record NZ_JBVIGX010000001.1, on the reverse strand, counting down.
TGGAAGAGGCGGGAGGACATGCCGCCGCCGAGGGCCGTGTTCAGCACGCCGAGCGCCCAGCGGCGCTCGTCGGTGCGGGCCAGGCCGGGCATGCCGAGGACCACGTGGGCCTGCTCGGTCTTGCGGTTGATCAGGTCGACGCGGCCGGAGGTGCGGATGCGCTTGGCTCCGGAGCGCGGGCCGATCGGCTCGGCGTCGGTGTGCCGGAGGGCGCCGGCCTTCTCGAAGGCCGCGCGGACCTGGCGTACGACCTTGTTGTGGTCGACGTTGCCGGCCGCGGCCACCACCAGGTGACGGGGGTCGTAGTGCTTCTTGTAGAAGCGGCGGATCCGGTCGGCTCCGAGGGCGTTGATCGTGTCGACGGTGCCGAGGACGGGGCGGCCCAGCGGGGTGTCCCCGTACATCGTGTGCGCGAACAGGTCGTGCACGCAGTCGCCCGGGTCGTCCTCGGTCATCGCGATCTCTTCGAGGATGACGCCGCGCTCGGCGTCGACGTCCTCCTCGCGGATCAGCGAGCCGGTGAGCATGTCGCAGACGACGTCGATCGCCAGCGGCAGGTCGGTGTCGAGCACCCGTGCGTAGTAGCAGGTGTACTCCTTCGCCGTGAAGGCGTTCATCTCGCCGCCGACCGCGTCGATCGCGGAGGAGATGTCGAGGGCGGTGCGCTGGGCGGTGCCCTTGAAGAGGAGGTGCTCGAGGTAGTGCGTGGCACCGTTGAGCGTGGGCGTCTCGTCGCGGGAGCCCACGTGCGCCCAGATGCCGAAGGTGGCGGAGCGGACCGACGGCAGCGTCTCGGTGACGATGCGCAGGCCGCCGGGGAGGACGGTGCGCCGGACGGTGCCGATGCCGTTCTCGCCCTTGAGGAGGGTTTGGGTACGGGCGACGGCCCGCCCCTCCGAAGAGGGGCGGGCCGTCACACGGGAACTACGCGACGTCACTTGTCGGAGTCGTCCTTGTCAGCGTCGTCACCGGCGGCCTCGCCGTCGATCACGGGGATCAGGGAGAGCTTGCCGCGCTGGTCGATCTCGGCGATCTCGACCTGGACCTTGGTGCCGACCGCGAGCACGTCCTCGACGTTCTCCACGCGCTTGCCACCGGCGAGCTTGCGGATCTGCGAGATGTGCAGCAGGCCGTCCTTGCCGGGCATCAGGGAGACGAAGGCACCGAAGGTGGTGGTCTTGACGACCGTACCCAGGTAGCGCTCGCCGACCTCCGGCATGGTCGGGTTGGCGATCTGGTTGATCGTGGCGCGGGCGGCCTCGGCGGCCGGGCCGTCGGAGGCACCGATGTAGATGGTGCCGTCGTCCTCGATCGTGATCTCGGCGCCGGTGTCCTCCTGGATCTGGTTGATCATCTTGCCCTTGGGGCCGATGACCTCACCGATCTTGTCCACCGGGATCTTGACGGTGATGATCCGCGGGGCGAACGGGGACATCGCGTCCGGCGTGTCGATCGCTTCCATCATCACGTCGAGGATGTGGAGGCGGGCGTCGCGGGCCTGCTTGAGGGCCGCGGCCAGGACGGAGGCCGGGATGCCGTCCAGCTTGGTGTCCAGCTGGAGCGCGGTGACGAACTCCTTGGTGCCGGCGACCTTGAAGTCCATGTCGCCGAAGGCGTCCTCCGCACCGAGGATATCGGTGAGGGCGACGTAGTGCGTCTTGCCGTCGATCTCCTGGGAGATCAGGCCCATGGCGATACCGGCGACGGGGGCCTTGAGGGGCACACCGGCGTTCAGCAGCGACATGGTCGAGGCGCAGACCGAGCCCATGGACGTCGAACCGTTGGAGCCGAGGGCCTCGGACACCTGGCGGATCGCGTACGGGAACTCCTCGCGGGTCGGGAGGACCGGCACGATCGCGCGCTCGGCGAGCGCGCCGTGGCCGATCTCGCGGCGCTTGGGCGAGCCCACGCGGCCGGTCTCACCGACGGAGTACGGCGGGAAGTTGTAGTTGTGCATGTAGCGCTTGCGGGTCACCGGGGAGAGGGTGTCCAGCTGCTGCTCCATGCGGAGCATGTTGAGGGTGGTGACGCCCAGGATCTGGGTCTCGCCACGCTCGAACAGCGCCGAGCCGTGCACGCGCGGGATGGCCTCGACCTCGGCGGCCAGCGTACGGATGTCCGTGACGCCGCGGCCGTCGATGCGGACCTTGTCCTTGATGACGCGCTCGCGCACCAGGGCCTTGGTCAGGCTGCGGTAGGCGGCGGAGATCTCCTTCTCGCGGCCCTCGAAGGCCGGGAGGAGCTTCTCGGCGGCGATCTCCTTGACGCGGTCCAGCTCGGCCTCCCGGTCCTGCTTGCCCGCGATGGTCAGCGCCTGGGAGAGCTCGCCCTTGACGGCGGCCGCGAGGGCCTCGTACACGTCGTCCTGGTAGTCCAGGAAGACCGGGAACTCGCCCTCGGGCTTGGGGGCCTTGGCCGCCAGGTCCGCCTGGGCCTTGCAGAGGGCCTTGATGAAGGGCTTCGAGGCGTCGAGGCCGGCGGCCACGATCTCCTCGGTCGGCGCCTCGGCGCCGCCCTTGACCAGGGTGATGGTCTTCTCGGTGGCCTCGGCCTCGACCATCATGATCGCGACGTCGCCGTCCTCCAGGACGCGGCCCGCGACGACCATGTCGAAGACGGCGTCCTCGAGCTCGGTGTGCGTCGGGAAGGCCACCCACTGGCCGCGGATCAGCGCGACGCGGACGCCGCCGATCGGGCCGGAGAAGGGCAGACCGGCCAGCTGGGTGGACGCGGACGCGGCGTTGATCGCGATGACGTCGTACAGGTGGTCCGGGTTGAGCGCCATGATCGTGGCGACGACCTGGATCTCGTTGCGCAGGCCCTTCTTGAAGGACGGGCGCAGCGGGCGGTCGATCAGGCGGCAGGTGAGGATCGCGTCCTCGGAGGGCCGGCCTTCGCGACGGAAGAAGGAGCCGGGGATCTTGCCGGCCGCGTACTGGCGCTCCTCGACGTCCACCGTGAGGGGGAAGAAGTCGAGCTGGTCCTTGGGCTTCTTCGACGCGGTGGTGGCGGAAAGCACCATCGTGTCGTCGTCCAGGTAGGCAACGGCGGAGCCGGCGGCCTGGCGGGCCAGACGGCCCGTCTCGAAGCGGATGGTGCGGGTGCCGAAGGAACCGTTGTCAATGACGGCCTCGGCGTAGTGGGTCTCGTTCTCCACTAGCGTTTTCTCCATTTTCGTCGTCTCCGTCCGCTGCCCGTGTGGCTGCGGACGGTTGCGGAGAAGCGCTCCTTGCGTGCGGGCCGGTCTTCGATCGAAGTACCCGGTCCGGTGCCCGTCAGGCTCTCCGGGTACCACTACCGAGGACCGGCGGCGTAGGGAGGGCGCTCCTCCTCTTCAGTTGTGCACATGGTTCGCCGTGCACGTGCGTCCAGACTACAAAGCGTCCGGTACGTCCCGCACGTAGAGCGACTGCACGTACAGCAAAGGGAGCGGCCCCCTCAGTGTGGGAACCGCTCCCTTCACAGCGTCTTTACTTGACGCCGGCCGCACCGCGGCGGATGCCGAGGCGCTCGACCAGCGCGCGGAAGCGCTGGATGTCCTTCTTGGCCAGGTACTGCAGCAGGCGGCGACGCTGGCCGACCAGGATCAGCAGACCACGACGGGAGTGGTGGTCGTGCTTGTGGGTCTTGAGGTGCTCGGTCAGGTCCGTGATGCGCTTGGAGAGCATCGCGACCTGGACCTCGGGGGAGCCGGTGTCGCCCTCCTTGGCACCAAACTCGGCGATGATCTGCTTCTTCGTAGCGGCGTCGAGCGACACGCGTACTCCTCGTATAGGTCTTCGTGGCCACCGAGTGCCCCAGGTCGAATTCTCTGGGGATCTTCCGTAACTCGGGAGGCGGGGTCCGCTGAGCGCAGCCTCCAGAGGGTTTCCGGGGGCGCGTACACAAACGGCCGTCACACAGCGTACCAGGCTGCCGTCCGACCCCGTCTCAGCTGGTGAGAGAGCGGGCCCGGGCGTACACGTCCAGCACGGCGAGGGCCAGCGGGACAAGACTGAGCAGTACTGCCGCCTCGGTGAGGTCGAGCAGCCGTCCCCAGAAGGGTGACAGGCCCTTGCGGGGGATGACAAGCGCAATTCCCGCGAGGAGGGCGGCGCCGGCGGCGACGGCTGCGGAGAGCCAGATCGTACGGAGGTCCAGGCCGCCGCGGTCGTGGTACTGGACGAGCTCGCGGACCAGGTCGGCCGGCGGGTGCAGGGCCAGGCCCAGGATCAGCAGTCCGATGGCGGCCATGCCGGCGACCAGGGTGCACACGACCTGGGAGGTGTAGCGGAAGAGGCGGGCGCGCAGCAGCATGGCCAGCCCGGTGGCGAGGGCCAGGAGCCGGCCCCAGGTGTTGTCGGAGAAGCCGAGCACGGCGGCGGAGCCGACGACGACCGCGGCGCAGCCGCCGACCAGGCCGAGGAGCATCTCGTGGCCGCGGCGGGCCTGGGCGGCGATGGCCTCGGAGTCGAGCGGGGTGCCCGTCTCGGGCTGCTCGGAGCCGGAGGTGTCGCCGTACGGCTCAATCTCGTAGCGGTCCGGGGTCTCGTAGCTCTCCACGGCGCTCTGCGGGGCGGCGTAGCCGATGGGCAGCCGGGCGAAACGGGCGGAGAGGCCGGGCAGGAAGGCGACGAGGCCGATGGCCACGGGGGCGCAGACGGCGGCGGTCGCGGTGGCGGAGGCCTCGGTGACGATGGCGGCGAAGGTGGCCAGGGTTCCGGTGGCGGCGAGGAAGGTGGCCGCGACGAAGGGGGCGTCCCCGTTGGGGGTGAGCGCGACGAGGGCCACGGAGGCGACCAGGACACAGACGCACCCGAGCAGGAACTGCAGCCGGCCGGGTCCTTCACCGGCGCCGGCGGCGATGATGCCGGAGCCGGCGATCAGCAGGTGCGGGAGCGCGCCGAGGCCGAGGGCGACGGCGGAGCCGCGGTCGCGGTAGACCCGGGCGCGCACTCCGGCGGCGGCGGTGAGGAGCAGGCCCGCGGCGCCGGCGATGACGCCGGGCAGGCCGTGCATGTCGTGGCGGACCGGGTCGGCGTACCAGAGGACGAAGCCGAGCAGGACGAGCAGCAGGGCGGCGCCGGCCAGGCCCGCGCCGCGCAGCATGTCGTCGCTCCACAGGTGGCGGTCGCGCACGACGGCGGAGGCGACGGCGTCGGAGACGTCGTCGAACACGGCCGGCGGCAGCGACTCGGCGAACGGGCGCAGGCTCAGCACCTCGCCGTCGAGGACCTGCTGGGCGGCGAGGGTGCGGGCGCCGTCGAGGACCGTGCCGTCGCGGCGGACCAGGTGGAAACCGGTGGGGGCGCCGACGGGCTGTGTCTGGCCGGTGAGGCGCAGGAGTTCGGGATAGACGTCGGCGACGGCGATGTCCTCCGGGAGGGCGACGTCGATGCGGCTGTCGGGAGCCACGACGGTGACCCTGCAGAAGCCCGTCGTTGCGGCCGTACTCACCTGTGAGACCCCCCTGGTTGGCGAAGCGGATGCATGGGCTCTCGCCTTGGATTCGCGGATGCGCATACTGCGCGGGCCACCCTACCGGGAGTATGAGTGACTGTCGGCAAGTAGGATCACCGTCGCGCAGGGGAGACCCCCTTCGCGCCCGGGACTTGGGGGCGCCGGTTGCGACGTCCCGTCCGTTTTCGAGGGATTGATGCTCCGGTGAGTCAGATCGTCGTCAAACGCCCGCCGCGGTCCTTGCCGCCCGAAGTTCCTTCGGACGAGCTGAGGCTGGAGGCTCCGCCGGAGCTTCCCCGCGGGCAGCAGGAGGGCATGCTGATGCAGCTCCTGCCGATGCTCGGCATGGGCTCGTCGGTCGTGTTCTTCTTCATGCCGGGTGCGGCGCCCTTCATGCGCATCATGGGTGTGCTGATGCTGGTGTCCACGGTGGGCATGGTCCTCGCCCAGCTGGTGCGCCACCGGCGCGGTACGCAGGGGCAAATGGCCGATGTGCGGCGCGACTACCTGAAATATCTTGCGCAGACCCGCCGTCAGGTCCGCAGGACCGCGCGGGCGCAGCGCGACGCACAGCTGTATCTGCACCCGGCGCCCGAGCAGTTGTGGTCGGTGGTGGCCGAGGGTTCGCGGCTGTGGGAGCGGCGCGTCGGCGACGAGGACTTCGGCCAGGCCCGGCTCGGGCTGGGCGCGCAGCGCCTCGCGACTGCGCTGGTGGCTCCGGACACGGCGCCGGTGGACGAGCTGGAGCCGCTGACGGCGGGCGCGATGCAGCGCTTCCTGAAGGTGCACTCCTCGCTGGACGGGCTGCCGGTGGCGGTGTCGCTGCGGGCGTTCTACCACGTGACGGTGTCCGGCGAGCCGGAGTCGGCGCGCGGTGCGGCGCGGGCGCTGGTGGCGCAGCTGGCGACGCTGCACTCCCCCGATGACCTGGTGGTGGCCGTGGTGGCCGCACCCGGCGCGGTGCCCGCGTGGGACTGGACGAAGTGGCTGCCGCACACGCAGGTCCCCGGGCAGGTCGACGGGGCCGGTACGAAGCGGCTGTTCAGCGATGACCTGGCCGAGCTGGAGGGGCTGCTGGCGCCGCGTCTGGAGGGGCGGCCGCGGTTCAGCCGGGACGTTTCCCCGGTGCTGGACCAGCCGCACCTGGTCGTCGTACTGGACGCGAACTCCCGCGGCGGCCTGGTGCCGCCGGACTCGGCGTTCGCGGCGGCCGAGGGACTGCAGGGCGTGACCATCGTCGAGGTGGTCGCGGGCGAGCTGGACGAGCCGCGCGGCGGTCTGTCGGTCGTGGTGCGGCCGGGCCGGCTGCGGCTCGAGTCGGGCGCGGGGATCGCGTACGAGGGCGTACCGGACACGCTGTCGCTGCCCGCGGCGGAGGCGCTCGCGCGGCAGCTGGCGCCGCTGCGCACCGGCGGCGGGGACGACGACGAACCGCTGCTGGCCAACCTGGACTTCACGGACCTGCTGAACCTGGGCGACGCGGCCTCGATCGACGTGGCCCGGACCTGGCGGCCGCGCTCGGCCGGTGAGCGGCTGCGCGTGCCGATCGGTGTCGGCGAGGACGGCGCGCCGGTCATGCTGGACCTCAAGGAGGCCGCTCAGGAGGGCATGGGCCCGCACGGCCTGTGCGTGGGTGCGACCGGTTCCGGCAAGTCGGAGCTGCTGCGCACGCTGGTGCTGGGCCTCGCGGTCACGCACACCTCGGAGACGCTGAACTTCGTCCTCGCGGACTTCAAGGGCGGTGCGACCTTCACGGGCATGGGGCAGATGCCGCACGTGGCCGCGGTCATCACCAACCTGGCGGACGACCTCACGCTCGTGGACCGCATGGGCGACTCGATCCGCGGTGAGCTGCAGCGCCGCCAGGAGCTGCTGCGCTCGGCGGGCAACTACGCGAACATCCACGACTACGAGAAGGCGCGCGCGGCGGGTGCCCCGCTGGAGCCGCTGGCCTCGCTGGTGCTGGTCATCGACGAGTTCAGCGAGCTGCTGACCGCGAAGCCCGACTTCATCGACATGTTCATCCAGATCGGCCGCATCGGCCGCTCGCTGGGCGTGCACCTGCTGCTGGCCTCGCAGCGGCTGGAGGAGGGCAAGCTGCGCGGGCTGGACACGTACCTGTCGTACCGGATCGGTCTGCGGACCTTCTCGGCGGCGGAGTCGCGGACGGCGATCGGCGTGCCGGACGCGTACCACCTGCCGTCGGTGCCGGGTTCGGGCTACCTGAAGTTCGGTACGGACGAGATGACGCGGTTCAAGGCGGCGTACGTCTCGGGCACCTACCGCTCGGGCGGGCCGGACCTGTCCGTGGGCCTGTTCCCGGTGGAGCGGCGCCCCGCGCTGTTCACGGCGACGCCGGTGCCGGTCGTGTACGCGGCGCCGGACCCGGCGTACCTGGCGGCGCAGTCGGAGCGGGAGGACGACGCGCTCGCGGACACGGTGCTGGACGTGATCGTGGCCCGGCTGGAGGGCCAGGGCGTGCCCGCGCACCAGGTGTGGCTGCCGCCGCTCGACCAGGCCCCGCCGCTGGACCAGCTGCTGCCGGCGCTGGCGCCTTCGACGGAGCGGGGGCTGCACGCGGAGGGGTACACGCGGCCCGGCGGGCTCGTCGTACCGCTCGGCCTCATCGACAAGCCCTTCGAGCAGCGCCGTGAGGTGCTGTACCGGGACTTCTCGGGTGCGGCGGGCCACATGATGGTGGTCGGCGGTCCGCAGTCGGGCAAGTCGACGCTGATGCGGACGCTGATCTCCTCGTTCGCGCTGACGCACACGCCGCGCGAGGTGCAGTTCTACGGGCTGGACTTCGGTGGCGGCAGCATGTCGTCGATCGCCGAGCTGCCGCACGTCGGCGGGATCGCCTCGCGCCTGGACCCGGAGCGGGTGCGGCGTACGGTCGCGGAGGTGGGGGGCATCCTCAACCGCCGCGAGGAGTTCTTCCGGGCGAACAACATCGACTCCATCGGCACGTACCGGCGGCGGCGCGCGGCGGGCGAGCTGCCCGGCGAGGCGTGGGGCGACGTGTTCCTCGTCATCGACGGCTGGGGCGGCTTCCGGACGGAGTACGAGGGCCTGGAGCCGGTGGTCACGGACATCGCCTCGCGCGGTCTGGGCTACGGCATCCACGTGGTGATCACGGCGGCGCGGTACATGGAGGTGCGGGCCGCGCTCAAGGACCAGATGCTGAACCGGCTGGAGCTGCGGCTCGGTGACGTCATGGACTCCGAGTTCGACCGCAAGGTCGCGGCGAACGTGCCGACGGGGATGCCGGGCCGGGGCCAGGTGGCGGAGAAGCTGCACTTCCTCGGCGCGCTGCCGCGGATCGACGGTGCGCACGACCCGGAGGACCTGTCGGAGGCCACGGCCGCCTTCGTGTCGTTGGTGAAGCAGAACTGGGCGGGGGCCGCGGCTCCCGGCGTACGGCTGCTGCCGCGCCTGCTGCACGCCGACCAGCTGCCCAGGGGCGGGGACAACCCCGGCCGCGGGCTGGCCATCGGCATCGACGAGACGGACCTGGAGCCGGTGTTCGTCGACTTCGAGAGCGACCCGTTCTTCCTCGTGTTCGGCGAGAGCGAGTCCGGCAAGACGAACCTGCTGCGGCTGATCTGCCAGCAGATCGCGGAGCGTTACACCCCGGACCAGGCCCGGCTCGTCGTCGGCGACTACCGGCGCAGCCTGCTCGGTGCGCTGCCGGAGGAGCACCTGCTGGAGTACGCGCCGATGGCGAGCTCCCTCCAGACGCACATGGAGGCGCTGGGCGGGGTGTTCTCCCGGCGGCAGCCGCCGACCGACGTCACTCCGCAGCAGCTGCGCGACCGCAGCTGGTGGACCGGCCCGGACGTGTTCATCGTCATCGACGACTACGACCTGGTGGCCACGAGCCAGGGCAATCCGCTGGCCCCGCTGGTGGAGTTCCTGCCCTTCGCCCGGGACACGGGTGTCCGCTTCATCATCGCGCGCAACTCGGCGGGCGCCTCGCGTTCGATGTACGAGCCGTTCATGCAGCGCTTCAAGGAGCTCGGCGCGCAGGGCGTGGTGCTGTCGGGCGACCCGTCCGAGGGCGACCTGATCGGCAACGTCCGGCCCCGTCCGATGCCGCCGGGCCGCGCGTACTTCTCCTCGCGCAAGCGCGGCACGTCGCTCGTACAGCTGGGCCGCCTGCCGGGGATGTAGGAGGCGGCTGACAAGAGGCGGGGCCCGGTCGGACCGGGCCCCGCTTTCTTTTGATCAACGGGAAACAGTCCCCCGGCCCGCCCCGCAGCACCGATAATCGGCAGGGAAGACCGCGGTAGCACCGCACCGCCGAGGGAAAGGCCGCACATGGGCACTCAGCAGGAGAAGGACGAGCTGTACGCGCTCGACATCAGCGGCGTGGAGTGGGAGGGCCCGCCCGGGACCAGCCCCGACGAGGAGCGGGTCGAGATCGCCCGGCTGCCCGAGGGCGCCGTGGCCATGCGGTCCTCGCTCGACCGGGACACCGTCCTGCGCTACACGGCGGCCGAGTGGGAGGCCTTCGTACTCGGTGCCAGGGACGGGGAGTTCGACCTCGACCGCGGCCCCCGCTGAGGCCGGTCCCCCGGGGTACGACGACGGGGCGCGCCCGGTGCGGGCGCGCCCCGTATCCGCATGTGACTGCGGTCGACCTGGCTCAGTAGGCCTCGGTGAACAGGCGCGAGGCCTTCACGTCGGTGGCGCGGTAGTCGCCCTTGCCGCGCTCGATCAGCGCGGCGACCTGCTCGAGCTGCTTGTGCATGTGGTCGGCCTTGCCCTTGTACTTCCCCTGGAGGGTGACGTACGCCTGGTGCGCCTCACCGTCCCAGGTGTCCGTGACGACCTTCAGGGCCTGGTCCATCTCCTCCAGGTCCGTCATGATCTTCTTCGAGACGACGCGGATGCGGTTCGCCATCTCCTGGACGCTCTCATACCGGACCTTGGTGTGGCCGTCGGAACCAGCCATGTTCTTCTCCTTCGCGCTGGGCTGAGTGGGGAACGACGTAAAGACGTAAGGGCGTAAAGGGCAGGTCAGATGCCGTTGAGGCCGGAGCCGCCCTGGCCCGCGGAGGCCTGCACCGTCTTGAACGCCGCGCGCACGTCGTCGTCCTGCGCGTTGCTGAGGTTCTTGGTCTGCGCGACCGCGTTGTGCAGCACCCCGAGCAGACGACGGATCTCGTCGTGGTCCTCGTTGACGACCGTCTGGGCGGAGACGAAGCCCGAGGCACCCACACCGGTCCAGCCGGCGCTCACCGTGGCGAGGATGTCGGCCAGCTCGCGGGACTGGGTGGTGACGGCACGGGCCGTCGTCTCGATCTTGTTCTTCGCCTGGACGATCGGATCGTCTGCGAGTCCGAAATTGCTCATCCGAAGCTCCTCACTTCTCAATTCGCCGGCAGAACCGGCGGATTGCGCAGCGGCGGGGAGGATCCGGGCGCGGATCTGAGCCACGCGCCGCCGGAATCCCCCTCCGCCTCACGCGATCCCCCGATCACAGTCGTGAAGCCTGGTGTCACTCTAGCCAGTTCATCTGACAGCCCCAACACCAGTGGGCCGCTTCCGTTGATGAACTGTGACGGTTCACTGCAAACGGCCCCGCCGCTTGCGGGCGTCCCGGACCACCGTCGCCGTGCCCGCGATGACCGCGATCAGCACGCCTGTGATCCCGAGAGCGTACGTGCCGAACCGCTCCTCGCGCTCCTGTGCCGTCTCGGTCATCCGCAGCGCCGCCGCCTCGGGTGCGGCCGCCGGGGGCGGGCCGGGGTCCGGGACCGGGGCCTTGGGGGCCTCGTGGTCCTGGGTCACCGCGCGCACCGGGTCGACGACGCCCCATCCGACGTAGTCGTCACGGCCGTTGACCGAGCGCTCGGCGGTTCCCTGGATCTGCCAGGCGATCTGTTGCGGGGTCCAGTCCTCGTGCTGGGCGCGCAGCAGGGCGGCGACTCCGGCGACGTAGGGCGCCGAGAAGCTGGTGCCGTTGTCGATGCACTGGCCGAAGCCGGGGACGGTGGAGACCATGTCGACGCCGGGCGCGGCGACCCCGATGAAGTCGCCGGGCTGGGAGAACGCGGCCCGCTCGTTGTTGCGGTCCGAGGCGGCCACGGCGAGGACGCCGGGGAAGGCCGCCGGGTAGGTCCTGCGCTTCTCGCCGCTCATGCCGTCGTTGCCCGCCGAGGCCACGACCACGACCTTCGCGTCGACGGCCCGCTGGACGGCCTTGCCGAGCTCGGAGTCGGCGCTCAGGGGCACGTCGGTGTCCTGGGAGATGTTGATGACCTGGGCGCCCTTGGACACCGCGTGGTCGATCGCCTGGCCCAGGGAGAGCGCATTGCCCTTGCCCTGCCCGTCGTTCTGCCGGATCGGGATGATCGTGGAGTCGGGGGCGAGGCCGACGAAGCCGGTGCCCTCCTGCGGTCGGGCCGCGATCAGCCCGGCCACCTTGGTGCCGTGGCCGACCGTGTCGGTCGTGCCGTCGCCGCCCTTGGGGTCGACGAAGTCCTTGCCGGCGCCGACGTCGATGGCACCGCTGAGCTGCGGGTTCGCACGGTCCACCCCGGTGTCGATGACCGCGACGCGGACGGGCTTGCCGTTCTTGTCCTTGCCCTTGGTCCGCGCCCAGAGCGCGTCGAGCAGCAGCCGCTGCAGGGACCAGGGGCGGTCGGCGATCTGCTTCTTCATGGGGAAGGTGCACTCGCCGGCGCCCGCGAGGTTCAGGGCCGGTGCGCGGACGGGTTCCGGGTGCGGTGCGGCAGCTGCGGCGGTACCGGCCGCGGCGGTCGTGCCGGACAGGGCGGCCACGGCGAGGGCCGCGGCGGCAAGTGCGCTGCGCGTGTACGAGGGCATGGGCATCGGCGGCTTCCTCACGAACCCTGGGGCTGGCGGGCGGAGTTGGTGTCCAGGCGCGGCCCCTTCGAGAGGAACTCGGACCAGGCGATGGGCACCATGGCCGGCGCGACCGTCCCGTAGCCGAGCCGGATCTGCGCCTGGCTGGCCTCGGGGCGGCCGTCCGCGCCGGCCTGGCCGTTCGGCTGGTCGGGGGCGCCGATCTTCGACTTCTCGGCGTCGCTGTCCCCGTTGGCCTGCACCGCGTACCGCAGGCCGGTGTCGGTGACCAGGAACAGGGAGCCGCCCGCGGTGGTCTGCTTGCCCTGGACCTGCGTGTAGAGCAGCCCCGAGCCCGGGGTCACGTACGCGCTCGTGCCGCTGGCGGTGATGTCGATGGGGAATCCGGTGCCGGCCCACGTGCTCAGCGTCTGGTTGCCCTGGCCGTCGACCGAGCGCAGCACGTTGCAGACGGTGTCGCGGGCGCCGGAGCCGGCGGGCTGGTTGATCCGGTCGGACTTCTTCTGCGGCCACTTGGCCTCGCCCTTGAACGCCGTGGCGTCCGGGTTGAGCGACTGGAGGTCGACCTCGCGGGGCTTGCCGTGCATGTTGAGGCCGTCGGTCGCGGGCGCCGAGATCAGCAGCCACGCCACGAAGTCGGAGACCGGGGCGACCTTTCCGGGCAGGACGACGTAGTGCTGCGTACCGGAGCCGGTCTGCGCCTTCAGCACCATGCCGACCTTGTTGTCGGCGGTGGTCAGGCCCTGCACGTCGGCCTTCGTGCCGGCCGCGACGGGCAGCTGCGGGAAGGCCAGGTCGTCCCCGGAGTTGAGGGTGGCCAGCCACGTCTCGGTGACCTGTTGCGGGGTGGCGCCGGTGCTGCCGACCAGCGCGTTGGTCATCTTCCCGGCGTCCGCGCCGCCTTCGGGGAACTTGTACTTCGTCCCCGTCGCGTCGACCAGGTAGCGCTCCTTGGCCCCGCCGGTGCTCTGCACGTACAGCATCTGGCTGTCGGTGACCTTGCGGGCGTCGTCCATCAGGCCCGCCTCGCGGTCGGCGAGGACGAACGTCGCGGTCTGGACGGTCTTGCCGTTGCCGCCCGGCGCCTGGCAGACGGCCCAGCGCTTCGCCTTGCCGGCGTCCTGCGGGGCCGGCAGCCGGTCGGGCGCGTACGGGATGCCGATGATGGGCCCGCGCGGCGGCTTGCCCGCGTCGAGGACCTTGTCGTCGATCTGGATGACCTTGAACTTCTGCGGGTCCAGGAGGAGTCGGGCGGAAGCCAGGTTGAGCACCGGGTGCAGCCGGGTCTGGTCCTTGCCGTTCACCTTCGTCGTGAGCACCACGTACCGGGTCGTCGACTGCTTGCCGACAATGACCTTGGTGCCGGCCTCGTCCCAGCCCTTGGGGGCCTGCGGCTTGAACATTCCCCAGGCACCGAACGCGGCGAGTACGAGCGCCCCCGCCACCAGCCCGGGCAGGACCGCACGCAGCGGACGCGGCGCACCTTCCTCCGACCCCGTGGCGGAAGGCTGGAGGAACGCGGCCACCGTGCGCCGCTTCGCAAAGGTGTACGCGTTGAGTTCATCACGTCGTGATGCCATGACCGCCTGCTTCTCCCCGCACGGCCCGGTCGGTGAGTACGGTCCCCGAGCCTCGATTGTCGGACCGGGGACCTACTATGCCTCTTGACGGAGCGTGCGTAGGGGCCGGGTAGGGTGAGGCCGCCGCTCGCTGTCTTCCGGGCCGCACGATTCAGGGGTCGTCGCGGTATTCAGGGCTTGTTGGGGTGGATTGACGAGATCCGGGTCACGCGGCGGGCAGCGCCCGGCTCCGGCACTCACGGGGTACGGCCCCGGGAAGGGGAGGTGGGCGAGTGATGGCCACCGCGACGCAGCCGCAGACGGGTGCACCCGCACCCGCACGCGGCGGGGTGACGCCGTATCCGAAGTCGAGCCCGGGCCGCTTCGGCCCGTTCCGATTGCAACAACTCGTACTGCTCCAGATCGCCGTGGCCGCCCTTCTGGTGGCCTGGGTCGTGGAGCCGATGCTGCTGATCCCCGCCGGTGTCCTGGCGCTCGTACTGGTGGTGCTCGCCGTCGTACGCCGCCACCAGCGCTCCCTGCCGGAGTGGATCGGCGGCGCGCTCGCGCTGCGTTCCCGGCGGCGGCGGGCCGCTTCGTTCGCGGTGCCCGCGGGGACCGAGCCGGGGCTGGCCCCGCTCGTCGAGGCCGATCCGGCGCTGCGGACCCTGACGTTCAGCGACCGCGACCGGCGGCCCGTCGGGATGGTCGGTGACGGGACCTTCCTGACCGCCGTCGTCCAGGTGGACACGGACGCCACCGCGCTGCGGCCCGACCGCGGAGCCCATCCGCTGCCGCTGGCCCTCGTACGGGACATCCTCGAAGTCGACGGCATCCGGCTGGAGTCCGCGCAGCTGGTGCAGCACACCCAGCCGGCGCCGGCCCCGCACCTGCCGGCCCAGTCGATGGCCACCCGCAACTACGCGCCGCTGCAGGCCGCCACCGGCACCCCGGCGGTGCGGCTGACCTGGATAGCCCTCAAGCTCGACCCGGAGCTGTGCCCCGAGGCGGTCACCGCGCGCGGCGGCGGGCTCGCGGGCGCGCAGCGCTGTCTGGTGCGGGCGGCCGACCAGTTGGCGAGCCGGCTGACCGGGGCCGGCTTCCGGGCGACCGTGCTGACCGAGCAGGAGCTGACGGCCGCGCTGGCCACCTCCTCGTGCGCGAACCCCATGGCGATCACGCAGGCGGGGCGCTCGGCGAGCACCGGCCGGCGGACGGAGGAGACCGCGCGGATCTGGCGCTGCGACGACCGGCGGCACACCACCTACTGGATAGGGCGCTGGCCGCAGCTCGGCGGCAGCGGGGCGGCGTCCCTGCCGCAGTTCGTGGCGCTGCTGACCTCGCTGCCGGCGCTGGCGACGAACTTCAGCCTGACGATGGCTCCGGCGGAGCGCCAGGGCGTGACGCTGACCGGCCACGTACGGGTCACGGGGCGCAGCGACGAGGAACTCGTGGCGGCCCGCCGGGAACTGGAACGGACGGCCCGCGGTGTGCGCACCGGGCTGGTCCGGCTCGACCGTGAACAGGTACCGGGGCTGTTGGCTTCGCTGCCGCTGGGAGGGGCGCGATGAGGGGCGGGTTCGGGCTGATCGGCCCGCGCCGGGAACGGCATGCGGTCCCCGCGGTGGACCTGGACGCGCTGGCGCTGCCCGTCGGGGACGACGGGGTCGTCATCGGCGTGGACGCCGAGGGGCGACCGGCGGTGCTCGGCATCAACCGGCCGACACCGTACGAGGTGACGCTGATCGGCGGCCTGTGGACGGCGCAGGTGCTGGCGCTGCGCGCGGCGGCCACGGGCGCGCGGGTGGCGGTGGAGACCGGGCGCGGGCAGGTGTGGTCCGGGCTGGCCCAGGCTGCCGGCGGCGGCCAGCAGTGCGTGACGCTGCACGAGGTCGGCCGGGTGCCGCCGCAGGGCGCGTCGGCGGGCAGCCCGGTGCTGGTGATCCGCGACTGCGGGATGCGGCCGCCGCGCGGGCGCGTGGTGGCGGGACCCTGGCAGTCGGTGCTGACCCTGCTGCCGTACCTGAGCCCGGCGGCGCCCAGGCTGCTGCAGAACTCGTCGCTGGTGGGCGTCCAGCGGGTGTCCCCGGACGAGGCGGAGCAGCTCGGCCGCCTGATGAACCTGCCGCGGGCGGCGGTGGACTCCCTGCCGACGCTGGGCGACGGGGTCACGCTGTGGTGCACGCCGAGGGACCGCCAGTTCGTGATGACCCAGGGCACGGAACCGGAGACAGGCCTCCTGGGCCCTTCCCGCCGCATCGACTGACCCCCGGATGCCCAGCCCCGACGCCACCGGGCCGAGCCCCGAACGGCCCGAACCGATCAGGCCGGTCAGACCGCCCGAACCGATCAGGCCGGTCAGACCCGCCGAGCTGGTCAGGCTGGTCGAGCCGGTCGGACCGATCAGGCTGGTCGAGCCGGTCGCACCGATCAGGCCGGTCGGACCGGTCAGGCTGGTCGGGCCACGCGGGACGGCGCGAGCCGAGCGGGCTCCTCAGGGCAGTTGGCCGGATGGGCTGCACGGGCCGGATGCGCGGGCCGGACTGGCCGGTCGGCCCACGTGCCGGGACTGGCCCGCCGGGCCGGGGTCGCCAAGGTCGCTCCAGCTTGGGCGGGCTGGTCGATCCAGACGGGCTGCACGGGCCGGATGGCCCGCACGGGCCACCGGCCCACGCGGCACGATCCGCCCTGTCGGCGCCACCAGCGCCGACGGCGGTTCACGCGCGGGACGGGGCGAAGCCCCAGGGCCTCTCCGGGCCCGCCGACACCATCCATCCCCGTAGGCGTTTGAGGCGCGGGGTCCGGGGCGGCGCCCCGGGGTCTTTCCAGCCCCGCCGGCGTGTGAGGCGCGGGTCCGGGGCGGCGCCCGGGAAACGGAGAAAGGGCGGGCCGGGGAGAAGAGCCCCGCGCAGCGGCACCGCACCCGCCCCCACCGGGCCGGTGACGGTTGCTCAGGAGGCAGCCACCCTGTAGGCAGGACGGCAAGGACAACGGCACGAAGCCGGCCCGCAAGGGCCCCCGCACCGCGGGGCGTCCAACGGGGGCGGACACCGGTGTCGGCACGCGATTAGGCTGGGCGCGGGCGCGGCGTCGAGGTGGGCGCCGGACCAGTGTTCGACAGACCAGGAGGACCAGTGAGCGGCGATCGGAACGAGAGGCGCGGCGGGACGTGGGACGTCCCGACGGACGATCAGTCCGACGCGGAGCCCGAGATGACGGGCGAGTTCACCATCGACTACACCCCGCCGGCCTGGTACACGCAGGGCGCGGCCCCGGCCTCGCCGGTACCGGGCCTCCCCGAGGGCAGCGGCTTCGAACCCCACCGCCCGTCGGACGTGGCCTCGCCCCCGACGATGCGGATCGCCCCGCCGGCCCCCCGTACCCCGTCGGACGGCGCGGGAGTGCCGTCGCCGTTCCCGGCACCGGCCCCGGCACCCTTCGGCTCCCCGGCCGACAACCCCACCCCGCCTGCGGCTTTCCCGCCCCCGGCACCCGCCGACAACACGGGCGCCCCCTCGGCCTTCCCGGCCCCGACCCCGGCACCCGCCCCGCCGGCCCCTGCAGACACCCCCGGCGCGCCCGCCGCGCTCCCGGCACCCGCCGAGGTACCGGCTCTGCCGGCACCGGCCCCGGCACCCGCGGGCCACCCCGGCCTGACCCTGGACAAGGCACCCGCCCTGCCGACGCCGGCGCCGGCGCCGCTCGGCACGCCCTCCGCCGAGGCCCCCGCCGACACGCCCGGATCGCCCGTGAACGCCTCCTTCGAGGGATCCGCCTCCGTCCAGCGGCACGACACCCCGCCCGACGGGACGGCCATCCCGTTCGCGAACCCCGAGCCCGCGGCTCCGGAGGTTCCCCGGGACGCCGTTCCCGCGCCGGTGGCCGACGCCGTTCCCGCGCCCTTCGCGTCCCCCGTACCGGAGGCTCCGGAGCCCGTCACCCCCGTGGACGCGGTTCACCCGCCCGTGGAGGCCCCCTTCGGGGGACCCGGCGGCGAACTGCCGGCGCTGCCGCCCGCGTTCCCCGCCACCACGGCACCCCAGGACGGGTACGGCTTCCCGCCGGCCCCCGGCCCCGCCGCCACCCCGCCCCAGGACGGATACGGCTTCCCGCCGGCGCCCGTACCGGCGCAGCCCCAGCCGCAGCCGCCCGTGGGCGCGGGCGACTACGCCTTCCCGCCCGCGCAGCCCGCGCCCGCGCCGGCCCCCGCGCCCGTACCGCCGCAGCACCAGCACCAGCAGCCGCAGCCGCAGCCGCAGCCGCAGCAACACGAGCAGCCGCAGTACGACCCCCGTGCCGGCGGGGCCCAGTGGTCCGCCGGGCCCCAGCCGGGCCCGCAGCCGCACGACCCCCGCTACCAGCCCGGCCCGGCCGGCGGCGGCGGAGCGCCCCTCGGCTACACCGCCGCCGTCGAGCTGTCCTCCGACCGGCTCCTGCGCGGCAAGCAGAAGCCCAAGCCCCAGCGCTCCGGCTTCCGTTTCGGCGGCAAGGCCGCGGAGGCCGAGCGCCTGCGCAAGCTCGAGCTCATCCGCACCCCGGTCATGTCCTGCTACCGCATCGCCGTCATCAGCCTCAAGGGCGGCGTCGGCAAGACCACGACCACCACCGCCCTCGGCGCGACCCTGGCCACCGAGCGCCAGGACAAGATCCTGGCCATCGACGCGAACCCCGACGCCGGCACCCTCGGCCGCCGCGTCCGCCGCGAGACCGGGGCCACGATCCGGGACCTGGTCCAGGCGATCCCGTACCTGAACTCGTACATGGACATCCGGCGGTTCACCTCCCAGGCCCCCTCAGGCCTGGAGATCATCGCCAACGACGTGGACCCGGCCGTCTCCACGACGTTCAACGACGAGGACTACCGCCGGGTCATCGACACGCTCGGCCGCCAGTACCCGATCATCCTCACCGACTCGGGCACCGGCCTCCTCTACTCCGCGATGCGCGGCGTCCTGGACCTGGCCGATCAGCTGATCATCATCTCGACCCCGTCGGTGGACGGTGCCAGCAGCGCGAGCACGACGCTCGACTGGCTCTCCGCGCACGGGTACGCCGACCTCGTCTCCCGCTCGCTCACCGTCATCTCGGGGGTCCGCGAGACCAGCAAGATGATCAAGATCGAGGACATCGTGCAGCACTTCGAGACCCGCTGCCGCGGCGTCGTCGTGGTGCCGTTCGACGAGCACCTCGCGGCCGGTGCCGAGGTCGACCTCGACCTGATGCGGCCGAAGACCCGGGAGGCGTACTTCAACCTCTCCGCGCTCGTGGCCGAGGACTTCGTACGCGCCGCCCAGCAGGCCCCCCAGGGCCACTGGGGAGCACCTCAGCAGCCCCAGCCGCACCATCAACCCCAGCCGCACCAGTCACCGCAGCAGCCGCAACCCCAGCCGCAGCAGCCGCAGGGCCAGCCGTACGGCCAGCCCCAGGGCCCGTCCCCGTACCAGCAGCCGCCGCAGCCGTACGCCCAGCCGTACCCGCAGCCCGGCCAGCCCTGGCAGCCGCAGCAGCAGCCGCCCCAGCAGCCCCAGCACCCGCAGCAGCCCCCGCGCGACCCGCGCCTCGGCTGACGCTGACGCTGCGCCGACGGCAGCGAGAAGGGCCCGTACCTCCCCGGGGAGGTACGGGCCCTTCTCTTTCGTCCGGGGGGGGCTCACGATGGTTGGTGTTCCCTGTTTTTCCTCTCTGTCCCTCTTCTCCTTCTTCCC
>NZ_JBVIGX010000001.1:594876-640471 GCF_055570595.1 Streptomyces sp. NPDC031132 | reverse complement strand
CACCAACACCCCCCCCCCCCCCCCCACCTCCCCCCCCCCCCCCCCCCACCCAACCCACAAACCCCCCCCCCCCCCCCCCCCCGGGCCCCCCCCCCCCCCCCCCCCCGCGCCGGGGGCGGCCGCCCGCGGCTCAGTGCTCCGCGTCGTACGTCTCGGTCAGCGTCCGCGCCCGCTTCACGTCGTCGGCGATGGCCTCGAGCAGGCCGTCCAGCGATTCGAACTTCGCCATGCCGCGCACGTACGCGAGGAAGTCCACGCTCACGTGCAGGCCGTACAGGTCCAGGCCGATCCGGTCGATCGCGTACGCCTCCACGGTCCGCTCGGTGGCGTCGAACTGCAGGTTCGTGCCGACCGAGATCGCCGCCGGCATCCGCTCGCCGTTGGCCGTGAGCCAGCCCGCGTACACGCCGTCCGCCGGGATGGCGGTGTGCGGGGCCGTCTCGACGTTGGCCGTCGGGAAACCGAGCTCGCGCCCGCGCTGGGCACCGCGCACGACGACGCCCTCGACCCGGTGCGGCCTTCCGAGGATCTCGGCTGCACCCGCCATGTCTCCCTCTGCGACCAGCCTTCGAGCCAGGGTCGAGGAGAACGGCACGCCACCGCCCGCCGCGCCCCGCTCGACGAGGTCCACAACGTCGACCTCGTAGTCGTACGTGCCGCCCAGCTCGCGGAGGAAGTCGACGTTTCCGGCGGCCCGGTGGCCGAAGCGGAAGTTCGGGCCCTCGATGACGGCCCGCGCGTGCAGCTTGTCGACGAGCACCTTCACGATGAAGTCGGCCGGGGAGAGCTGCGAGAACTCCGCCGTGAACGGCAGGATCAGCAGCGCGTCCACCCCCAGCCCGGCCATCAGTTCGGCACGGCGGTCGTACGCGGCCAAGATCGGCGGGTGGCTGCCCGGGCGCACGACCTCGCTGGGGTGCGGGTCGAAGGTGACGACGACCGACGGGACGCCGAGCGCGCGGGCCTTGGCCACGGCCCGCCCGATGATCAGCTGATGGCCCCGGTGCACACCGTCGTACGAGCCGATGGTGACGACGCTGCGTCCCCAGTCCTGGGGGATGTCCTCCAAGCCACGCCAGCGCTGCACTGTGACCGCTCCTCGCCCGAACCGTGTAGGCCCTGTCCTGGTTGCCGATTGCAGGTCTAAGACTGCCATGCCCGTGCCCGGGGCCCCGCATCGGCATCTGGCTGGGGGCGCTCTGTGTCATCTCGGCAGGGCCGAGCCCCGGCTCGCGGATGTAACGGCGGGGGCGGCTGCGGCCAAGTAAGGGGTAGAGGGGCCGGTACGGGTCCCGGACACCAGGGAGGGGGCCCGGTGGGCAGCACCGAGCAGGAGACCGTGCCGGCGGGGATCGGACCGCCGGATCTGACCACGCCCGAAGGATTCGGGGCGTTCTACCAGGAGCACATAGACGCGGTTCTGGGGTTCGTCACGCGCCGCGTCGCCGACCCGCATCTGGCGGCGGACCTGACGGCCGACATCTTCCTCGCGGCGTTGAAGGCCGCTCCGGGCTACCGGTCCGACCGGGGCGTCCCGGTCGCCTGGCTGTACGGCATCGCGCGGCGTGTCCTGGCGGGTCATGCCCGCGGCCGTGCTCGCGAGCGCGGCGCACTGGAGCGGCTGAGCGGCCGCCGGCTGCTCGACGACGAGGACGTCGCCGCGCTGGAGGAGCGGATCGACGCCCAGCGGGCGTTCCGGGCGCTGGCGGAGAGACATGCCGCCCTCTCCGAGCCGCTTCGAGCCGTCCTCGACCTGGTCGTCGTCGACGGGCTCAGCCCGGCCGAGGCCGCGCAGGCCCTCGGCGTCACCCAGGCCACCGTCCGGGTCCGCCTGCACCGCGCCCGGCGCATTCTGCGGACCGCGCCCACGCCGCCCGAACACACCGTCCCTGCACACCAGTTGGAGGCAGCACGATGAACGGCAGGCCCACCCGGTTCGAGGAGCGTCTCAAGGAGGAGCTCCTGGCGATCGCCGCCGACCGGAGCAGGCTCGAGGAGCAGGCCGACTTCGCCGTCCGCTCCCCCGCCCGCCGGTTCCGGATGCCGCTCGCCATAGGCGTGGCAGCGGCGGCGGCCGCCGGCCTCTTGGTCGCCCTGCCGGCGGTCGGCGACGACGGGGGCTCTTCAGCCGCGTACGCCGTGACCACGGGCAGCGACGGGACCATCACGGTCAGGCTCTTCCATCCAGAGGGGATGCCCGGGCTCGAGGGCGAGCTCCGCGCGCTGGGCGTCAGCGTCGCCCTGGTTCCCAAGGTCCCGGCGGCGCAATGCGCCCAAGGGCCGGCCGGTGGTTTCGACTCCGCGGAGGGTCTGCTCGGCAGCGACGGCAGCGGATTCGTACTGAAGATCAACTCGACGACGCTTCCGCCGGGGCGCACGCTCGTGCTCGGACAGTCGCGGGCCAACCCCAAGGCGGTGTCCTTCGGCTCGCTCAAGACGGCGCTGGTGCCGTCCTGTCTCCCCGAGTACCCGGGCCCGCCCGCGCCCCCGGCGCCGGACAGCGGCATAAAGCCTGGTGGGGCCGCGGGAGGGTAGTGGGCTTCGGCGGGGGCGGCCGGCGCCTTCACGCCAAGAGGAGGAGCACGGGTGGCAAAAGCGCCCCCTTACGCTCCCTCCAGTCACTCCGCGCGCCTGCTCGGACGGGTGAATCCGGGGGTCCGGCTGGATAGACACCTACCCGAGGGGGGTCGTGGAGCGGTGAGCAGCAGGCGATGTGCGCTCACCGCTCCACGTCAAAGCGGATCAGACGAAGACGGCCAGTGACTTCGCCTTGCCGCCCTTGCTCTCCACGAGCCCGAGCAGCTGGCCCTCCGGCCCGTAGACCGCCACCGTCTTGCCGGCGGGGTACGCGTCCGGCATCTCGATCCGCACGCCGTTGGCGAGCAGCGAGGCCCGCCGGGCGTCCAGGTCCCAGCGCGGGAAGGCGGCGGCTGCCGCTTCGCCGATCGGCATGACGGTCAGCTCCTCCTGGAGCTGGTCCAGGGTCCGCGCCCGGTCGATCTTGTACGGGCCCACCCGGGTGCGCCGCAGCGCGGTGAGGTGCCCGCCGACGCCGAGGTCGGCGCCCAGGTCACGGGCCAGGGCACGGATGTACGTACCGCTGGAGCAGACCACGGAGACCACCAGGTCGACGACCTTGGTGCCGTCCTCGGCCTCCGCGTCCCGCATGTCGTACACCTGGAACGAGGAGATGGTCACCGGCCGGGCCGGGATCTCGAAGTCCTCACCGTCCCGCGCGCGCTTGTAGGAGCGCACGCCCTTGATCTTGATGGCGCTGACCTTCGACGGGATCTGCATGATCTCGCCGGACAGCTTGGCGATGCCCTTGTCCACGGCCTCTCGGGTCACCGCGGAGGCGTCCGTCGAGGAGGTGATCTCACCCTCCGCGTCGTCCGTCAGGGTGTTCTGACCAAGGCGGATCGTCCCGAGGTATTCCTTCTCGGTGAGCGCGAGGTGGCCGAGGAGCTTGGTGGCCTTCTCCACACCCAGGACGAGGACGCCCGTCGCCATCGGGTCGAGCGTGCCGGCGTGGCCGACGCGGCGGGTCTTGGCGATCCCGCGCATCTTGGCGACCACGTCGTGCGAAGTGAAGCCGGACGGCTTGTCGACGATGACAAGGCCGTCCGGAGTCTTCCCTGCGTTGGTGCTCATTCCGCGGCTGCGTCCTCGTCGGAGTCGTCGGCGTCCTCACCGGGCTTCTTGTACGGGTCGGCGTCGCCGGCGTACTGGGCGCCGGAGGACACCTCGCGCACCTGGGCATCGGAGGTCCGAGCCTTCTCGAGGAGGTCCTCGATGGTCTTGGCGTTCTCCGGGAGGGCGTCCGCGACGAAGGTCAGGGTGGGCGTGAACTTGGTGCCCGCCGCCCGGCCGACCGCGGAGCGCAGTACGCCCTTGGCGCTTTCGAGACCCGCTGCCGCGCTGGCGCGGTCCTCGTCGTCACCGTAGACCGTGTAGAAGACCGTGGCCTCCCGCAGGTCGCCGGTGACCCGGGTGTCCGTGATGGTCACGTGCGTACCGAGGCGGGGGTCCTTGACACCACGCTGCAGCTTCTCGGCCACCACCTCCCGGATGAGGTCCGCCAGCTTCTTCGCCCGCGCATTGTCGGCCACTGGTCCGTCTCCTTCTTTGTCTTGCAATCAGTCTTCATCACCGTGCAGCCGCCGTCTCACCGACAGCAGCTCCACTTCCGGACGTGCCGCGACCAGCCGCTCGCAGCGGTCCAGTACGTCCGAGAGGAACCCCGTGTCCCCACTGACCAGCGCGACCCCGATACGGGCCCTGCGGTGCAGATCCTGGTCCCCCACCTCGGCCGCGCTGACCGAGAACTTGCGCTGGAGCTCGGCCACGATGGGCCGGACGACGGAGCGTTTCTCCTTCAGCGAGTGGACGTCGCCGAGGAGCAGATCGAAGGACAGAGTCCCCACGTACATTCAGTTCCGGATATCCCGCCGGTGCGGGTTCGGTGGCCTGCCGGCCGTCGCGCGGCAGGGTCACCAGAACCGTACACGCAACGGCCGGGGCCGATCGACGGATATTCCGTCGACCGGCCCCGGTGTTACGACACGGTACGAACCGCCTCGCGCTTACGCGCGGGGCTTCTCGCGCATCTCGTACGTCGCGATGACGTCGTCGATCTTGATGTCGTTGAAGGAACCGAGGTTGATACCACCCTCGAAGCCCTCGCGGATCTCGGTGACGTCGTCCTTGAAGCGGCGCAGACCGGAGATGGTGAGGTTCTCGGCGATGACCTTGCCATCGCGCAGGAGCCGCGCCTTGGTGTTGCGCTTGACCTCGCCGGAGCGGATGAGGACACCCGCGATGTTGCCCAGCTTGGACGAGCGGAAGATCTCGCGGACCTCCGCCGTACCGAGCTCGACCTCTTCGTACTCCGGCTTGAGCAGACCCTTGAGGGCCGCCTCGATCTCCTCGATGGCCTGGTAGATCACCGAGTAGTAGCGGACGTCGACACCCTCGCGGTCCGCCATCTGCGCGGCACGGCCGGCCGCACGGACGTTGTAACCGATGACGATGGCGTCGGAGCCCATCGCCAGGGCGATGTCGGACTCGGTGACCGCACCCACACCGCGGTGCAGGACGCGGATGTCGACCTCTTCGCCGACGTCGAGCTGGAGCAGCGAGGACTCGAGAGCCTCGACCGCACCGGACGCGTCGCCCTTGATGATGAGGTTGAGTTCCTGGACCAGACCGGCCTTGAGGACCGAGTCGAGGTCTTCCAGGGACACCCGGCGGACGCGCTTGGCGAAGTTGGCGTTGCGCTCACGCGCAGCACGCTTCTCGGCGATCTGACGGGCGGTGCGATCCTCGTCGACGACGAGGAAGTTGTCGCCGGCGCCGGGGACGTTGGTGAGACCCAGGACCAGGACGGGGGTCGACGGACCCGCTTCCTCGACGTTGTTGCCCTTGTCGTCGAGCATGGCGCGCACTCGGCCGTAGGCGTCGCCCACGACCATCGTGTCGCCGACGCGGAGGGTACCGCGCTGGACGAGGACGGTGGCGACGGCACCGCGGCCGCGGTCGAGGTGGGACTCGATCGCAATACCCTGAGCGTCCTGCTCGGGGTTGGCACGCAGGTCGAGCGAGGCGTCGGCGGTGAGGACGACGGCCTCCAGCAGGGAGTCGATGTGCAGACCCTGCTTGGCGGAGATGTCGACGAACATCGTGTCGCCGCCGTACTCCTCGGCGACCAGACCGAACTCGGTGAGCTGACCGCGCACCTTGACCGGGTCGGCACCCTCGACGTCGATCTTGTTGACCGCGACGACGATCGGGACGCCGGCGGCCTTGGCGTGGTTCAGCGCCTCGATCGTCTGCGGCATGACGCCGTCGTTGGCCGCGACCACGAGGATCGCGATGTCGGTCGACTTGGCACCACGGGCACGCATGGCGGTGAACGCCTCGTGACCCGGGGTGTCGATGAAGGTGATCTTGCGGTCTTCACCGTTGACCTCGGTGCCGACCTGGTAGGCACCGATGTGCTGGGTGATGCCGCCGGCCTCGCCCGCAACGACGTTCGTCTTGCGGATGGCGTCGAGCAGTCGGGTCTTACCGTGGTCGACGTGGCCCATGACGGTGACGACCGGCGGACGCGGCATGAGGAATTCCTCGCCGCCCTCGTCCTCGCCGAACTCGATGTCGAAGCCCTCGAGGAGCTCGCGGTCCTCTTCCTCCGGGCTGACGATCTGAACCTGGTAGTTCATCTCGCCGGCCAGCATTTCGAGGGTCTCGTCGGAGACGGACTGCGTGGCAGTGACCATCTCGCCGAGGTTCATCATGACCGCGACCAGCGACGCCGGGTTGGCGTTGATCTTCTCGGCGAAGTCGGTGAGGGACGCACCGCGCGACAGGCGAACGGTCTCGCCGTTGCCGCGGGGCAGCATCACGCCGCCGACCGACGGGGCCTGCATGGCCTCGTACTCCTGGCGCCTCTGACGCTTCGACTTGCGACCGCGACGGGCGGGCCCGCCGGGACGGCCGAAGGCACCCTGCGTGCCACCACGGGCACCGGGACCGCCGGGACGGCCACCGAAGCCGGGACGACCGCCGCCACCGGCGCCGGCCGGGCCGCCGCCGAAGCCGCCGCCACCCGGACGCGGGCCGCCGAAGCCGCCGCCGCCCGCGGGACGCGAGCCGGGACCGGCCGGACGGCCGGCGAAGCCGCCGCCACCGGGACGACCGGCGCCACCACCGGGACGCGGGCCGCCGGCACCGGGACCACGGCCACCGGGGCCGCCACCGGGACGGGGACCGGGACCACCGGCAGCGGGACGCTGCGGCATCATGCCCGGGTTCGGACGGTTACCACCGGGAGCACCACCCGGACGCGGGGCGCCGCCCTGCGGACGGGGCATGCCGCCCGGGGTCGGACGACCCGCACCGGCACCCTGCGGACGCGGAGCGCCGCCGGGGCCACCCTGCGGGCGGGGAGCACCCTGGCCGCCACCGGCGCCGGGGGCACCGGGACGGGGAGCGCCGGCCGGACGGGGCGCCTGCGGGCGCGCCATGCCGGTGGAGCCACCAGAGGTGAACGGGTTGTTGCCCGGACGGGGACCGGCCGGACGGGCGCCCTGCGGACGCGGGGCCTGGCCACCGGGACCGGCGGGACGCTGTCCCTGGCCGCCGGGGGCGGAGCCGGCCGGACGCGGAGCGCCGGGACGGGCACCGGCCTGGCCACCCTGGGCCGCGGGACGCTGCTGCGCCGGACGCGGGCCGGGGGTCGCGCCGGGACCGGCGGGACGCTCGGTGCGCGCCGGAGCGGCCGGGGCCGCCGGAGGCGCGGAGAACTCGGTCGCCACGGGAGCCGCCGGAGCGGGCTTCGGGGCGGCCGGAGCCTTGGGACCGGGACGCGGGCCGGAAGCGGCCGGAGTCACCGGGGCGGACGCGCTGGGAGCCGGAGCCTCGGCAGCGGCCGGCTTGGGGGCCGGTGCGCCGGGCTTGGGGGCAGCGGGACGTGCAACAGCACCCGGGGTGGGAGCCCCGGGCTTGGCGGGCGCGGCCTTGCGGGGCGCACCCGGCTTCGCAGCGGACTTGCCGGCGTTGCCGCCGGGCCCCTGCAGTGCGTCAGTCAACTTGCGTACAACCGGCGCCTCGATCGTCGAGGACGCCGAACGGACGAACTCACCGAGTTCCTGGAGCTTGGCCATGACGACCTTGCTCTCAACTCCGAACTCCTTGGCGAGTTCGTATACCCGGACCTTAGCCACTTCGCTCCTTTTAGGTCCGGGTTACGCCGGACCGTCGCTACTTCATGGGCGTACTCATCGCGTACTCATCGAGTGCTCATCGCAATCTCGACCTACTTCCAACTCGCGAGGTACCTGACCGCACGGGGTATCCGTGCCGTACTACTTCTTACGGTGTCGCCTCGGCCACGACGGCCACGGCTTTGCTCAGTCCGGTCGTGTCGAGTGCTCCCGGGGACCGAAGGGCCCGGGGGAACGCTCTGCGACGGACCGCCTTGTCCAGACAGACCACGGCAGGGTGCACATAGGCGCCCCGGCCGGGCAGCGTACCGCTTGGATCAGGGACGCATTCGTCCCCGATCGCCACGATGCGCAGCAGATCGCTCTTGGCCGCTCGCTCCCGACACCCCACACAGGTGCGTTCGGGGCATGCGCGGGCTTGCGTCCGGCCAGACACGCCTAAGTCTACCTCC
The DNA here is from genome assembly GCF_055570595.1 of Streptomyces sp. NPDC031132. Taxonomy (NCBI): domain Bacteria; kingdom Bacillati; phylum Actinomycetota; class Actinomycetes; order Kitasatosporales; family Streptomycetaceae; genus Streptomyces; species Streptomyces sp. NPDC031132. Next base: position 632,298 of record NZ_JBVIGX010000001.1, on the reverse strand, counting down.
CCGCACCGACCTCACCCCTTCGGGCGAAAAATCGAACGGATGTTGTCGAGATCTGCTGTCTTGATCCTGTCTACCCGCCGGACAGCTCCGGCGGGTAGCGGATTTATTCCCCGTCCCGGCCCCGGTCGGCGTCCGGGGACACCTCGGTGTCGGGACGGATGTCGATGCGCCAGCCGGTGAGCCGCGCGGCGAGGCGGGCGTTCTGGCCCTCCTTGCCGATGGCCAGCGACAGCTGGTAGTCGGGCACGGTCACCCGGGCGGAGCGCGAGTCCCAGTCGACGACGTCGACCTTGCTCACCCGGGCGGGTGACAGCGCGTTCGCGACCATCTCCGCCGGGTCGTCCGACCAGTCGACGATGTCGATCTTCTCGCCGTGCAGCTCGGCCATGACGTTGCGCACACGGGCACCCATCGGGCCGATGCAGGCGCCCTTCGGGTTGAGGCCCGAGCGGGTGGACCGTACGGCGATCTTGGTGCGGTGGCCGGCCTCGCGGGCGATCGCCGAGATCTCGACGCTGCCGTCCGCGATCTCCGGGACCTCCAGCGCGAAGAGCTTCTTCACCAGGTTGGGGTGGGTGCGCGACAGGGTCACGGACGGGCCGCGGACACCCTTCGCCACCCGTACGACGTACGCCTTGATCCGCAGACCGTGCGTGTACTCCTCGCCGGGGACCTGCTCCTGCACCGGCAGGATGGCCTCGAGCTTGCCGATGTCGACGAGGACGTTCTTGGGGTCCTTGCCCTGCTGGACGACACCGGTGATGACGTCGCCCTCACGGCCGGCGAACTCGCCGAAGGTCAGGTCGTCCTCGGCGTCGCGCAGACGCTGCAGAATCACCTGCTTGGCGGTCGTCGCGGCGATCCGGCCGAAGTCCGACGGGGTGTCGTCGAACTCCTTGGCCTCCTGCCCCTCCTCCAGGTCCCGCGGGTCCTCCGTCGCCCACACGACGACGTGGCCGTTGGTGCGGTCCAGCTCCACGCGCGCGCGCCGGAAGCTGCCCTCGGTGCGGTGGTACGCGATGAGGAGGGCCGACTCGATCGCCTCGACGAGCAGGTCGAAGGAGATCTCCTTCTCCCGGACCAGACCCCGCAGGGCACTCATGTCGATGTCCACGGCTACGCCTCCTCTTCCTTCTTGTCCTTGCGGTTGAACTCGATCTCGACCCGCGCCTTGGCGATGTCGGCAAAAGCAATACGACGGGCGGTCGCCTTGCGGCCCTTCACGCCCGGAACCTCGAGGTCCATTCCCTCGTCGTCCACGTCGAGGATGCGGGCGATCAGTTCCCCGCCCTCGACCGGCTGGAACTTCACGAGGCGGCCGATCGCCCGTACGTAGTGACGGTGCTCGGTCAGCGGGCGGTCGGCGCCCGGCGAGCTCACTTCGAGGACGTACTCGTCCTCGCCCATCACATCGGATTCGTCGAGCTTGTCGGAGACCTCGCGACTCAGCTCGGCACACGCGTCCAGTTCCACGCCCTCGTCGGAGTCCACGATGATGCGCAGCATCCGGCGCTTGCCGGCCTTGGACATCTCGATGTCCTCGAGATCCAGGCCCTTGGCGGCGACGAGCGGCTCCAGCAATCCGCGCAGCCTGTCGCTCTGGGTGGTGCTCATCCGGGTGACTCCTCGGCCGCGTGTGCTGTTGTGGTTTACGTCGCGTGTCAGGTCAAAGGGTATCCGGTCGCGGAGGGTGTTGCCGTCCTCCGTGGGGACAGGGCCCCGGGTACGGTGATCACACCCTGCTCCGTCACCACCTTCGAGGACGTCGCCGTGCCCTGGACTTCGCCTTTGCGGCTCTCCCGCAGGAGCCTGCTCGCCGGCGCCGCCGGCGTGGCCGGCACCGCGCTGCTCACCGGGTGCTCCGACGGGGACGGCTCGCCGGACACCGCGGCCGGGGTTCCACTCGAACGGCGGATGCGCGAGACGGCCGTTCGGGACAGCGAGCGGCTGCTGGAACGTTACGACGCCACCGCCGCCGCCCATCCGGCCCTGGCCGCGCGCCTCGCACCGCTGCGGGCCTCGGTCGCCTCGCACACCGGCGCACTGGCCTCCGCGGACTCCGCGCCCGGCAAGCCCGCGGGCTCCGCCTCGCCCTCCGCAGCCGCCTCCGCGCCGGCCGGGGCCCCGGCGGTGAGCGGCGAGCCCGTGCCGCCGAAGCCCGAAGAGGCCCTGACCGCCCTCGCGGACGCCGAGCGGAGCCTCGCCGAGGCCCGGACCATCGCCCTGGCCGGGGCGCCCGGGGAGCTGGCCCGGCTGCTGGCCTCGGTGGCCGCGTGCGGCGCCGTACACGCCTACCTGCTGACCTCGCCCCAGGGAGCCACGCCGTGAAGCCCGATCCCTCCCCCGCGAACCGCGCCCTCGAGGCCGCGCAGTCCGCGCTCGCCGCCGAGCACGCGGCCGCGTACGGCTACGGGGTCATCGGCGCGCGCGCCTCCTCCGCGCGCTCCGCCGAGGCCCGCGAGGCGCACGGAGGCCACCTGTCCCGGCGGGACGCGCTCGCCCGGACGGTGCGCGAGATGGGCGGTTCGCCGCGGCCCGCGGAGGCGGCGTACGCGCTGCCCTTCGAGGTGCGCACGCCGGCCGATGCCGAGCGGCTGGCCGCCGAGATCGAGGACCGGGTGGCGGGCGCATACTCCGATCTGGTGCGGGCGGCGGACGGCCGGCTGCGCCGCGAGGCGGCCGACGCGCTGAGCGCCGCGGCCGTGCGCGCGGCACGCTGGCGTGGTGTCGGCGTAGCCTTCCCTGGGCTCACGGAACGTGGAGAACGAGCCCGGACCAGCTGAAAGGGATCACGCACGCATGGCTTTCGAACCGCCGCAGCGGCTTGTACGGGCGCTCGGCGAGACGCCGGAACCGGCGCAGAACGCGGACTGGCTGGGGCAGTTGCCCCGGCTCGCCGAGGAGGCGCTGGCCCGGCGTGGGGTGCTGGCCCAGCGGGTGCAGGCCCCGGGAGGCCGGAGCAGTCTGGTCGTCCTCGTCCACTACGCCGACGGGACCCCGGCCGCGGTGAAGCTGGCTCCGCAGTCCGCGCGGCCCGACCGGGAGCTGGCCGCGCTGGCCCACTGGGGCGGGTTCGGCGCCGTACGGGTCCTCGACACCCGGCACCACGAGGAGGACGGGGCGCTGCTGCTGGAGCGGCTCCACCCGGAGGTGTCGCTGCGGTCGCTTCCGGAGGCGAAAGCCCTGCTGGAGGCGAGCGGGACGCTGCGCAGGCTGTGGGTGGCCCCTGCGGCGGGGCACCCGTTCGAGACGGTGGCCGAGCGGACCGCGCAGCAGGCCGAGGTGCTGCGCAAGGCCCCGCCGGAGGCCGAGGCGCTGGCGTCCGCCGCGCTCGCGGTCCGCGAGGAGCTGACGGCGCTGCCCGGCGAAGAGCTGCTGCTGCACGGAAACTTCCGGCAGGGCAAGGTGCTGGCGGGCGAGCGGGCGCCGTGGCTGGCGGTCGGCCCGGACCCGCTGGTCGGGGAGCGCGCGTACGACCTGGCCCGGCTGGTCCGGGACCGGCTGGAGGACCAGGTCGCGTCCTCGGCGGGGGCGGCGGGCGCCCGGCGCCGGGTGAACAAGCTGGCCGACTCCCTGGAGGTGGACCGGGACCGACTGCGGGGCTGGACGCTGTTCCGCGCGGTGGAGTCCGGGAACCGGGCGCTGGCGGCGGGGCGGCGCCGGGACGCGGAGCTGCTGCTGGAGTTCGCGGCCTGGCTGTAGGGCATACCGTAGATACGGGTAGGTGCCCCGCAGGAGGCCGTCATGGTCCAGGAACTGCTGACAGCGGGAATCGCAGCGGCCGTGGGAGTCGCGGCGTACGCGGGCGTGGCCGCACGGGTGGTGCGGCAGTACGAGCGGGGCCTGGTCTTCCGCTTCGGCCGCCTGCGGGAGGGGGTCCGTGCACCGGGCTTCACCATGATCCTCCCGTTCGTCGACCGCCTGCACAAGGTGAACATGCAGATCGTGACGCTGCCGGTGCCTGCGCAGGAGGGCATCACGCGGGACAACGTCACGGTGCGGGTGGACGCGGTCGTGTACTTCAAGGTCGTGGACCCGGCGAACGCGATCATCGAGGTGGAGGACTACCGCTTCGCGGTCTCGCAGATGGCGCAGACCTCGCTGCGCTCGATCATCGGCAAGTCGGACCTGGACGATCTGCTGTCCAACCGCGAGAAGCTGAACCAGGGCCTGGAGCTGATGATCGACAGCCCGGCGGTGGGGTGGGGCGTGCAGATCGACCGGGTCGAGATCAAGGACGTCTCGCTGCCGGAGACGATGAAGCGGTCGATGGCACGGCAGGCGGAGGCGGACCGCGAACGGCGGGCGCGGGTCATCAACGCGGATGCGGAGCTTCAGGCTTCGAGGAAGCTGGCCGAGGCGGCGGCGGTGATGTCGGAGCAGCCGGCGGCGCTCCAGCTGCGTCTGCTGCAGACGGTGGTGGCAGTGGCGGCGGAGAAGAACTCCACGCTGGTCCTTCCGTTCCCGGTGGAACTCCTCCGCTTCCTGGAACGAGCGGCCCCGACGCAGCCGCCGACGGACCCGACGCCGCCCCCCGGCCCGACGCTGAACGCCTCGTCGGCCCCCGACCCCGCGCTGAACGCCTCGCCGGACGCCGGCCCCGCGCTGGCCTCGCCGACTCCCGACCCGGAACTCAACGCCTCGCCGGACGCCGGCCCCGCGCTGAACGGCTCCCCGGACGATGGCCCCGCAGTGGACGGCTCCCTGGACCCCGGCCCCGCAGTGGACGGCTCCCTGGGCCCGGGCCCCGCGTTGGACGGCTCCGCGGACCCCGGGCCCACGTTGAACGGCTGCCCGGATTCGGGCCCCGTGCCGGAAGGCTTGCCGCACGCGGGACCGAGCGTGGACGGCTCGCCGGGCCCGGCCCCGGGCGCCGCCGGGCGGGGCTCCGGGGCACCTGGCACGGACGAACCGCAGGCCGGCTGATCGTTGCCGCTGCGCGGGGCTCTTCTCGCCGCCCCGCCCTTTCTCCGTTTCCCGGGCTCTGTCCGGACCCGCGCCTCAAACGCCGGCCGTCAAGCCGTCAAGCGGGACAGGGCTTCGCTCAGGGGGAGTTCCTCGCGGGTGCCCGTGGCGCGGTGTTGGAGTTCGACCACCTCGTCCGCCGAGCGGCGGCCCGCGACCAGGATCCACGGGACACCGATCAGCTCCGCGTCCGTGAGCTTCACGCCCGGCGACAGACCGGGCCGGTCGTCCAGCAGGACCCGCAGCCCGGACCCCGCCAGGGCCTCGGCGGCCCGCTCCGCCAGCGCCAACGGCACCGCCTTGCCCGCCGCCACCACGTGGACGTCCGCCGGGGCCACCGCCGCCGGCCAGGCCAGGCCCTTCTCGTCCGCGGTCTGTTCGGCCAGCGCGGCCACCGCCCGCGAGACGCCGATGCCGTACGAACCCATCGTGACCCTGACCGGCTTGCCCTCCCGGCCGAGCACGTCCAGCCCGAACGCGTCCGCGTACTTGCGGCCCAGCTGGAAGATGTGCCCGATCTCGATCGCGCGGTCCAGCCGGAGGCCGGCCCCGCAGCGCGGGCAGGGGTCGCCGGGCTCGACGACGACCACGTCGAGGTACTGGTCCACCTCGAAGTCGCGCCCGCACACCACGTTCCGGGCGTGCGTGTTGTCGCGGTTGGCTCCCGTCACCCACGAAGTGCCGGGCGCGACACGGGGGTCGGCCAGGTAGCGGACCTTGCCGAGGCCCTGCGGGCCCACGTAGCCGCGTACCAGGTCCGGCCGGTCGACGAAGTCCTCGGCCGTCACCAACTCCACCACCGCCGGGGCCAGATGCTCGCCGAGCTTGCCGAGGTCCACCTCCCGGTCACCGGGAACGCCCACGGCGACGATCTCGCCGTCGACCTTCACCAGGAGGTTCTTCAGCGTCGCCGACGCCGGCACGCCCAGGTGCGCCGCCAGCGTCTCGATCGTCGGGGTGTCGGGGGTGTCCACCTCCTCGAGCGCGGGGTGCTCGGCGTCCACCGGCGTCAGCGCGAAGGTGACCGCCTCCGTGTTCGCCGCGTAGTCGCACGACGGGCAGTCCACGAACGTGTCCTCGCCCGCCGGCGCGGGTGCCAGGAACTCCTCGGACGCCGAGCCGCCCATCGCGCCCGACACCGCGGACACGATGCGGTGGTCCAGGCCGAGGCGCTCGAAGATCCGCTGGTACGCGGCCCGGTGCAGGGCGTAGGACTCCGCGAGGCCCTCGTCGCTCACGTCGAAGGAGTACGAGTCCTTCATCTGGAACTCGCGCCCGCGCAGCACGCCGGAACGCGGCCGGGCCTCGTCGCGGTACTTGGTCTGGATCTGGTAGAGCATGACCGGCAGGTCCTTGTAGGACGTGCACTGGTCCTTCACCACCAGGGTGAAGATCTCCTCGTGGGTGGGGCCGAGCAGGTAGTCCGCGCCCTTGCGGTCCTTGAGCCGGAAGAGCAGGTCCCCGTACTCCGACCAGCGTCCGCTGACCTCGTAGGGCTCCTTCGGCAGCAGCGCCGGGAGCAGCACCTCCTGGGCCCCGATGGCGTCCATCTCCTCGCGGACGATGCGCGAGACGTTGTCGAGGACCTTCTTGCCGAGCGGCAGCCAGGTCCACACGCCCGCGGAGCTGCGGCGGACGTATCCGGCGCGGACGAGGAGCCGGTGGCTGAGGGTCTCCGCGTCGGCCGGGTCCTCGCGGAGGGTCTTGGCCATGAGGCGGGACATGCGCTGCACGTGTTGCGATGACATGACGGGAGGCTACCCGGGGCACCCGGCGCCCCGGAAACCCGTTTCAGGGACGGCGCAGCGGCAGCGGGGCCCCCATCACGGCGTACGGGAGGCTCGCGCTCGGGAAGTGCACCTGGCGGGCCAGGTCCGTGTAGCCGAGGGACCGGTAGAGCCCGCGGGCCGGGCTCTCGGTGTCGATGGCGGAGAGGATGGAGCGGGGCTCCTCGGCGGCGTCGGTGAGCCGGGTGATGAGGGTGCGGCCGACGCCGTGGCCCTGGAAGCCGGGGTGGACGTGCAGCTCGGTGATCACGAAGGCACCGTCGAGCCAGCCGTCGTGACCCTCGGCCCGCAGGTACGGCTCGACGACCGAGGACCACCAGTACGCCCGGTCGTTCGGCATCCCGTACACGAACCCGGCGAGGGCGCCGTCCTCGGTGAACGCGCCGAGGGCGCGGGCTCCGCGGCAGGTCATGTGGCGCTGCACGATGTAGCGCCGGATGCCGACCTCCTCCTCGCTGAGCCCGAAGGCCACGGCCTGCACGCGCAGCGCCTCGTCCACGCGGTCGGCGAGGTCCAGGGAGCCGATGCGGAGTCCGGCGGGCCGGTCGGGGTCGTCGCCCCCGGGGGTAGGCAGCATGCCGCGACCTTACTGGGCGTTCCCCCACCCCGTCCGTACGGCCCCCACCCCTACCGCGCTCAGCCCCGCCGGCGTTCGAGGCGCGGGGGTTCGGGGGCGGCGCCCCCGACGACGACGGTGCACCGAACGGAGCGGCGCGTCAGAACAGCACGCTCATGAACGCGCCCACCTCGCGGAAGCCGACGCGGCGGTACGCGGCACGGGCCGCGGTGTTGAAGTCGTTGACGTACAGGCTCACCACGGGCGCGACATCGCGCAGCGCGTACTCGACGACGGCCGCCATCCCCGTCTCGGAATGCCCGCGGCCGCGGAACTCGGGGTCCACCCACACGCCCTGGATCTGGCAGGCCCTGGCGGTCGCGGCGCCGATCTCCGCCTTGAAGACGACCTTGCCGTCCTCGATGCGGGCGAAGGAGCGGCCGGTGGCGACCAGCTCGGCGACCCGGGCCTGGTAGAGCAGCCCGCCGTCGCCGGCCATCGGCGAGACGCCGACCTCCTCGGTGAACATGGCCACGCAGGCGGGCATGATCAGGTCCATCTCGTCCTTGCGGATCCGCCGCACCAGCGGGTCGGGGCGCACGTCCGCGGCCGCCTGTTCGGTGACCATGAGCGGCTGGTGGGAGCGGACGTCGCGGGCGGGTCCCCAGCTGGGCTCCAGGAGCCGCCACAGCAGCCGGGTGGCGTCGGCGGGGCCGACGATGGAGGAGCAGCGGCGGCCGGTGCGGCGGGCCCGGTCGGCGAAGGCGCGTACGGCGTCGGAGTCGGCGCAGACGGGGACCAGGTTGGCGCCCGCGTAGCAGAGGGAGCGCAGTTCCCCGTCGGCGTAGTAGCCCCACATTTCGCCGCCCAGCCGCCAGGGGTCGAGTCCGGCGACCTGGACCCGGGAGGTGACGAAGGCGTTCTCGACCGGCTCGCGTCCGAGGACTTCGAGGGCGGCGTCGAGATCACTGGGCTCAAGGACCCGGGTGGTGGTCTGCGTCAACACTGGGGCCTCACCATACAAGTCTGCTGATCTCCGAACTGTACCCGCCGCCACCGGAGGATGCCTGGTCCCACGGGTCACGAAAAAGCCCCGGCCCCGCCCGCGAGCTGCGGGAACGGGGCCGGGGCCGATGCGTGCGGGGCGCCGCCGGGGCGCCCGGGGTGCTCAGACGCCGATGGCGACGGTAGGCTCGCCGGACATCACGCCGTCCTTCTCCATCTGCTCGGCGATCTTCATCGCCTCTTCGATGAGGGTCTCCACGATCTTCGACTCGGGGACGGTCTTGATGACCTCGCCCTTCACGAAGATCTGGCCCTTGCCGTTGCCGGAGGCGACACCGAGGTCGGCCTCGCGGGCCTCGCCCGGGCCGTTGACGACGCAGCCCATGACCGCGACGCGCAGCGGGACCTCCATGCCCTCCAGGCCCGCCGTGACCTCCTCGGCCAGCTTGTAGACGTCCACCTGGGCGCGGCCGCAGGACGGGCAGGAGACGATCTCCAGGCGCCGCGGCTTGAGGTTCAGCGACTCCAGGATCTGGATGCCGACCTTCACCTCCTCGACCGGCGGGGCCGAGAGGGAGACGCGGATGGTGTCGCCGATGCCCTCGGAGAGCAGCGCGCCGAAGGCGACGGCGGACTTGATGGTGCCCTGGAAGGCGGGGCCGGCCTCGGTGACGCCGAGGTGCAGCGGGTACGTGCACTGGGCGGCGAGCTGGCGGTAGGCGTTGACCATGACGACCGGGTCGTTGTGCTTGACCGAGATCTTGATGTCGCTGAAGCCGTGCTCCTCGAAGAGGGAGGCTTCCCACAGCGCGGACTCGACGAGCGCCTCGGGGGTGGCCTTGCCGTACTTCTTGAGCAGCCGGGCGTCGAGGGAACCGGCGTTGACGCCGATGCGGATCGGAGTGCGCGCGTCGTTGGCGGCCTTCGCGATCTCCTTGACCTTGTCGTCGAACTGCTTGATGTTGCCCGGGTTCACGCGGACGGCGGCGCAGCCGGCGTCGATCGCGGCGAACACGTACTTGGGCTGGAAGTGGATGTCGGCGATGACCGGGATCTGCGACTTCTTCGCGATGACGGCGAGGGCGTCGGCGTCGTCCTGGGTCGGGCAGGCCACGCGGACGATCTCGCAGCCGGAGGCGGTCAGCTCGGCGATCTGCTGGAGCGTGGCGCCGATGTCGGAGGTACGGGTGGTGGTCATCGACTGCACCGAAACGGGTGCGTCGCCACCGACGGCCACCGAACCGACCTGGATCTTGCGGCTGACCCTGCGGTCGGCAAGCTTCGTCGGCACGGCCGGCATTCCGAGAGAGATGGCAGTCATCTGCTGTGCAACCCCAAGGTGTGGATCAAGGTCCCGAGATCGGCGGGCTCCAGGCTTCGAGATTACGCCAACCACGGGGCGGCCCCTGCATCCGAGGGCCCGGAACACCCGAACGTAGGGAGCCGGGCACGAAGCGTGCCCGGCTCCCCGTAAGGCTGACGCACATGCGGACGTACTAGGTGATCTTGATCGGGTTCACCACGTCGGCCACGAGCACGAGCAGCGTGAAGCAGACGAACACTCCTGCCACCACGTACGCGGCGGGCATCAGCTTCGCCACGTCGAACGGGCCGGGGTCGGGGCGCCGGAAGACCCGGGCCACGGTGCGCCGGACCGACTCCCACAGGGCGCCCGCGATGTGCCCGCCGTCGAGCGGGAGCAGCGGGAGCATGTTGAACAGGAACAGCGAGAGGTTGAAGAACCCGACGAGCTGAAGGAAGAACACCAGCCGCTGCTCGGCCGGGATGTCCAGGGTGGCGATCTCGCCGCTGATCCGGGCCGCGCCGACGATGCCCATCGGGGAGTCGGGCTCGCGCTCGGCTCCGCTGAAGGCCGCGTCCCACAGGGCCGGGATCTTGGCGGGCAGCTTGAGCAGCCCCTGGACGCTGTTGTCGACGACCTCGCCCATGTGGTCCACGGACTGGCCGAAGGACAGCGGGGCGATCTCGCTCTTCGGGCTGAAGCCGAGCCAGCCGGCCGTCACGTACTGGCCCTTGACGTACCCGCCGTGGCCGTCCGTCTTGGCGACCTTGTTCTCGATCAGGTTGACCGGGAGGGTCTGCTGCTTCCCGTCCCGGACGACCGTGACCGTGGCGGGGCCGACGGTGTCGCGGATCTGCTTCTGCAGGGCGGCCCAGTCGACCACCTTGTGGCCGTTGAACGCCACGATCCGGTCCCCGGCCAGCAGGCCGGCGGCCTTGGCCGGGGCGACCGGGTCTCCGGCCTTGCAGATCTCGCGCTTCTCGCTCTGCTGGATGACGCACGGCGAGACGTTCGCGACCTGCGTGGTCGTCTGGTTGATCCCGAAGGTCATCCAGACGCCGAAGAAGATCGCCAGCGCCAGCACCAGGTTCATGAACGGGCCGGCGAACATCACGATCACGCGCTTCCACGGCCTGCGCGTGTAGAACAGCCGCGTCTCGTCGCCGGGCTGGAGCTCCTCGTACGCCGCCGAGCGCGCGTCCTCGATCATCGAACGGAACGGCGAGGTCGACCGGGCGGTCACCTTGCCGTCCTCGCCGGGCGGGAACATCCCGATCATGCGGATGTAGCCGCCCATCGGGATGGCCTTGATCCCGTACTCGGTCTCGCCCTTGTGGCGCGACCAGATGGTCGGGCCGAAGCCGACCATGTACTGGGGCACGCGGATGCCGAAGAGCTTGGCCGTCGAGAGGTGGCCGAGCTCGTGCCAGGCGATGGAGACGAGCAGCCCGAATACGAAGATGAGTATTCCGAGCACCGTCATGAGTGCTGTCATGCGCGCGCCTCCACGGCGGCCCGGGCCGCCATCTCCTGTGCCCGGGCCCTGGCCCAGGTCTCCGCTTCGAGGACGTCTGCGACGGTGAGAGAAGTTCCCGCGTCCGGCGTCCCGTGCTCATCGACCACGGCAGAGACCGTATCCATGATTGCTGTGAACGGCAGCCGACCGGCCAGGAACGCCTCGACGCACTCCTCGTTCGCCGCATTGAACACGGCGGGGGCGGTGGAGCCAAGGCCGCCCACGTGCCGGGCCAGTCCCACCGACGGGAAGGCCTCGGTGTCCAGCGGGAAGAACTCCCAGGTCGACGCCTTGGTCCAGTCGAAGGCGGGGGCCGCGTCCGGGACGCGCTCGGGCCAGCCGAGGCCGATCGCGATGGGTCCGCGCATGTCCGGCGGCGTGGCCTGGGCGAGCGTGGAGCCGTCGGAGAACTCCACCATCGAGTGGACGTACGACTGCGGATGGACCACGACCTCGATGCGGTCGAAGGGGATGTCGTAGAGCAGGTGCGCCTCGATGACCTCCAGCCCCTTGTTGACCAGGGTCGCCGAGTTGATGGTGATCACCGGGCCCATGGCCCAGGTGGGGTGCGCGAGGGCGTCCTCGACGGTGACGCCGGCCAGCTCGGCGCGGGTGCGGCCGCGGAAGGGCCCGCCGGAGGCGGTGACCACGAGCTTGCGGACATCGGCCCGGGTGCCGGCGGCGAGGGCCTGGAAGAGGGCCGCGTGCTCGGAGTCGACCGGGATGATCTGGCCGGGCTTCGCGAGGGCCTTGACCAGCGGTCCGCCGACGATCAGCGACTCCTTGTTGGCCAGGGCCAGGGTGCGGCCCGCCCGCAGCGCGGCGAGGGTCGGCGCGAGGCCGATGGAACCGGTGATGCCGTTGAGGACGGTGTGGCACTCGGAAGCGGCGAGCTCGGTCGCCGCGTCGGGCCCGGCCAGGATCTCGGGCAGCGGCTCGGAGGCGCCGTACTGGGCGTTCAGCGCCTCCTTCAGGGCCGGTACGACGTCCTCGCGGGCGACGGCCACGGTGTTTACGCGCAGCTGCCGGGCCTGCTCGGCCAGCAGCCCGACGCGCCCGCCGGCGGCGGACAGCGCGGTCACCCGGAACCGGTCGGGGTTGCGCAGGGCGAGGTCGATGGCCTGGGTCCCGATGGACCCGGTGGACCCGAGGATGACGATGTCCCGCCGGCCGGCCGCGGGGTCGAAGAGGAGGTGCGGATCGGCGAGGGGGGCTGGGCGGTCGCTCATGCCCCCATTGTTGCCGCAACTCAGGAGCGGTTGGACACGGAGTCCCCGTGAACGGCCCCGGCGAGCAGTTCGGGCAGCGTCCCGGCGAAGTCCGGGAGCGCGCGGGCGGCCCGCCACCAGGCGTCGGCGTCGTCGCCGAGGGCGGCTTCGAACAGCCGGTCCGCCTCGGCGCGGGCGGCGAGGACGGCCGGGTGGTGGTCGTGGCGGTCGGGGTGGTCCACCTCCCCCAGCCAGTGGCCCTCGTCCAGGGCCCACGCGGCGGGCGCCTTGTACCGGATCACGTCGGTGCCCGCCAGGATCCCGGCGTCGAGGCAGGCGCGGACCCACCGGATGTCCTCGCGCAGATCGCCCATGGCGTTGGGCACCCCGAGGCTGGCGAGGGCCAGCTCGCGGTTCACGCTGTCGTCCGGCTCCCACGGGGATCCCGGCGCGAGGGCGTCCACGGCCGCGGCGAGGCCGGGTATCGCGGCCTGCGGCGGCTGCTGCGGCGGCGCGGCCCCGGCGGCGACCGCGGCCGCCAGCTCGGGCAGGGTGCCCGTGAACCCGGGGGCGTGCCGCTGCAGCTCGGCCCACAGCCGGGGGTCGTCGCCGAGCGCCGGGCGCAGCACCCGCAGCAGGGCGGAGCGCATCCCGGCCCATTCGGCCAGGTTCCAGCCGAGGCCGCCGACGGCGTGGGCCTGCCCGAGGAGCAGGGCCCGGTGGGCCGGTGCGACGGCGGCCGCGACCTCGTCGAAGGTCAGGGTGCCGGTCCGGACGGCGCGGACCGGCGGCCGGTGCCATCCCGGGCCGTACGAGGTCTGCGCGCGGGTGTCGAGCAGGGCGAGCCGGGCCCGCCGGTCCAGATCGGCGACCAGCAGCAGGGCCTCCACGGAGCCGGGCGGCAGCGGGGCGCGGGCGTGCTCGCGCAGCAGGGTCTCGGTGTCGAGCTCGTACGGGAGGGCCAGCACGTCGAGCGGGATGCGCGGGCGGCGGCTGCCGTGCCGGCGCAGCAGCCCGATGAGCTCGGGGCCGGTCAGCGGCGGCCCGACGGGCTCCGCGCCGCTCGGCGGCCCGAGCGGGCGGCCGAGCTCGGCGCCGAGGGTGGCGAGCAGTTCCGGCGAGGGGCCGGGGCGGGCCGCGTACCGCGCGGGGCCGGGCAGGCCGGGCAGGGGGCGGCCGTGCACCTGCGGGCTGCGGGCGATGGTGCGGCGGTCCTCGTCGGTGCCCTCGCGCAGCAGCAGGGTGACGGCGGAAGCCGGCAGGTACTCGTCCCGGCACAAGAAGCGGCGGGTGGGCCCGTCGAGCCGCCCGAGGAGGTCGGAGGCGACGGCGTCCGGTGCGTGGCGCAGCAGGAGCGCCACGCACCAGGCGAGCCGTCGGCTCTCCCTGTCCACGTTCACATGCATCCGCTTCCCCGGGTTCCCTGTCGCCAGTGTCGTACGCCTGACGGGCACCCGGCGATGATCGCAGGTCAGCGGATGGGGCGGTGGACGTTCTTCTGAGTCGAGGGGCCGGGGGTGGCGTCCGCGATCCAGGGGCCGTCGCCGGAGGGGTCGAGCACGCCCTCCTCGAGCCAGGTGTAGGTGCCGGAGAGCACCCCGGCGACGACCTTGCGGTCCAGGTCGTCGGTGTTGGACCAGAGCCGGCCGAAGAGCTCCTCGACGCGGATCCGGGACTGCCGGCAGAAGGCGTCGGCCAGCTGGTAGGCCTCGCGGCCGTGTTCCCCGGAGGCGCGCAGGTGCTCGGCGCGCACGCAGGCGGCGCTCATCGCGAAGAGCTCGGCGCCGATGTCGACGATCCGGCCGAGGAAGCCCTGCTTGGTCTCCATGCGGCCCTGCCAGCGGGACATGGCGTAGAAGGTGGACCGGGCGAGTTTGCGGGCGCTGCGCTCGACGTAGCGCAGGTGGGCGGAGAGGTCGGGGTGGCCGCCCGGGTGGAAGGCGCGGTACGCGCCGGGGACCTGGCCGGGGCCGGTGGCGAGCTTGGGCAGCCAGCGGGCGTAGAACCCGGCGGCGCGGGCTCCGGCCTTGGCCTTGTCGCCGAGCGCCTTCTCGGGGTCGATGAGGTCGCCGGCGACCGACAGGTGGGCGTCGACGGCCTCGCGGGCGATCAGGAGGTGCATGATCTCGGTGGAGCCCTCGAAGATCCGGTTGATGCGCAGGTCGCGCAGCATCTGCTCGGCGGGGACGGCGCGCTCGCCGCGGGCGGCCAGCGACTCGGCGGTCTCGAAGCCGCGCCCGCCGCGGATCTGGACGAGCTCGTCGGCCATCAGGCAGGCCATCTCGCTGCCGTAGAGCTTGGCGAGGGCGGCCTCGATGCGGATGTCGTTGCGGTCCTCGTCGGCCATCTGGGAGGCGAGGTCGACGACGGCTTCGAGGGCGAAGGTGGTGGCGGCGATGAAGGAGATCTTGGCGCCGACGGCCTCGTGGTTGGCGACCGGGCGGCCCCACTGCTCGCGGACGGCGGACCATTCGCGGGCGATCTTGAGGCACCACTTCCCGGCGCCGACGCACATGGCGGGCAGGGACAGCCGGCCGGTGTTCAGCGTGGTCAGTGCGATCTTGAGCCCGGCGCCCTCGGCGCCGATGCGCTGCGAGGCGGGCACCCTGACCCGGTGGAAGCGGGTGACGCCGTTCTCCAGGCCGCGCAGGCCCATGAAGGCGTTGCGGTGCTCGACGGTGATCCCGGGGGAATCGGCCTCGACGACGAAGGCGGTGATCCCGCCCCGGTGGTTCTCCGACTTCGGCACCCGGGCCATCACCACCAGCAGGTCCGCGACGACCCCGTTGGTGGTCCAGAGCTTCACTCCGTCGAGGACGTACGCGTCCTCGCCGTCGGGGACGGCGGTGGTGGCGAGGCGCGCCGGGTCGGAGCCGACGTCCGGCTCGGTGAGCAGGAAGGCGCTGACGGCGGTCGTCGCGCAGCGCGGCAGGAAGGTTTCCTTCTGCTCCTGCGTGCCGAACATCTTCAGCGGCTGGGGAACGCCGATCGACTGGTGCGCGGAGAGCAGGGCCCCGATGGCGGGGCTGACGGAGCCGACGAGGGCCAGCGCCTTGTTGTAGTACACCTGGGTGAGGCCCAGGCCCCCGTACTTGGGGTCGATCTTCATGCCGAGGGCGCCGAGCTCCTTGAGCCCGCGCAGGGTCTCGTCGGGGATCTTCGCCTCGCGCTCGATGCGCGCGCTGTCGATCTCGGTCTCGCAGAACGCCCGTAGCCGGGCCAGGAAGGCCTCGCCGCGCCGGACGTCTTCGTCCGCCGGCATCGGGTGCGGGTGGATCAGGTCGAGCCGGAAGTGCCCCAGGAAGAGTTCCTTGGCGAAGCTGGGCTTGCGCCAGTCCTGTTCCCGGGCCGCTTCCGCGACCTGCCGTGCCTCGCGCTCGGTCACCTTGGGCTGTGCGGGCTGTGTTGCGGACATGAGGGGACTCACCTCGCCGCCGGAGTCGGTGGTACCGGCCTACTGGCCGGTGCTACCTGTGAGTCGTACCCGGTCCGGCCCTCCGGGAAAAGCCGGGGCGGTCCGAGTGAGGGAAAACCGGCCCGCGCGCCCGGCTACCGCCTGGCGAGTGAGCCGAACGGGCCCGCGCCGGCCGAGCCGTGGCGAGGGGACCGAAGGGCCGCGCCGCCCCCACCCGGGCGAGTGAGCCGAAGGGGCGCGCCGGCGAAGGAGGGCGAGCGCCCGGAGAAACCGCGACGAAGGAGCGGTTTCGAGGACGCACGCCCTCCTGGAGCCGGCAACAGCGCCCCGGAGGCGAACCGAGCACGCAAAAGAAAAGGGGGACGGCCGGAGCCCCCGCACAGTGGGCTCCGGCCGTCGGCTTGTGGACCGTACGAGAATCAGATGTCGAGGCCGGTCAGGACCAGGACTCGCTCGTACGTGTAGTCGTCCATCGCGTAGCGGACGCCCTCGCGGCCCACACCCGACTGCTTGACGCCGCCGTACGGCATCTGGTCGGCGCGGTAGGACGGCGCGTCGCCGACGATCACACCGCCGACCTCGAGCTCGCGGTGGGCACGGAACGCGGTCTGGATGTTCCGGGTGAAGACGCCGGTCTGCAGGCCGAACTTCGAGTCGTTGACGGCGGCGAAGGCCTCGTCGGTGTTCTCGACCTTCGTCAGCGTCAGCACCGGCCCGAAGACCTCCTCGACGGCGAGGGTGGTGTCGGCGGGCAGGTCGGCGACGACGGTCGGCTCGTACGAGGCACCCTCGCGCTTGCCACCCGTGAGCAGCTTGGCTCCGGCGGAGATCGCCTCGTCGACCCAGGACTCGACCCGCTTGGCGGCGTCCTCGGAGACGAGGGGGCCGACGTCGGTGGCGGAGTCGGACGGGTCGCCGGTGACCTGGGCCTGGACCTTCGCGACGACCTTCTCGACGAGGCGGTCGTAGACGGAGGCGTCGGCGATCACGCGCTGCACGGAGATGCAGGACTGGCCGGCCTGGTAGTTCGAGAAGGTCGCGATACGGGTCGCGGCCCAGTCGAGGTCGGCCTCGGAGGACCAGTCGTCCAGGACCACGGCGGCGGCGTTGCCGCCGAGCTCCAGGGTGCAGTGCTTGTGGGGCACCGACTGCTGGATGGCGTAGCCGACCTTGTCGGAGCCGGTGAAGGAGATGACGGGCAGGCGCTCGTCCTTCACCAGGGCCGGCATCTTGTCGTTGGCGACCGGCAGGACCGACCAGGAACCGGCCGGGAGGTCGGTCTCGGCGAGCAGCTCACCCAGGATCAGGCCGGAGAGCGGGGTCGCCGGGGCCGGCTTCAGGATGATGGGCGCGCCGACGGCGATGGCCGGGGCCACCTTGTGGGCGCACAGGTTCAGCGGGAAGTTGAACGGCGCGATGCCGAGGACCGGGCCCTTGACGAAGCGGCGGGTCAGGGCGAGACGGCCGACGCCACCGGCGTCGGTGTCGAGGCGCTGGGCCTCTCCGCCGTTGAAGCGGCGGGCCTCTTCGGCGGCGAAACGGAACACGGACACCGCACGGCCGACCTCACCGCGGGCCCACTTGATGGGCTTGCCGTTCTCGGCGGAGATCAGCTGGGCGATCTCCTCGGTGCGCTCGGTGAGCCGCTTGGACACGTGGTCCAGGGCAGCGGCACGCACATGGGCGGGAGTCGCGGAGAACTCGGCCGTCACGGCGTACGCCGCGGCCACGGCCTCTTCGACCTGGGCGTCGGTGGGCACGCTGACGGTGCCGACGAGCCTGTTGTCCCACGGGGAGTGGACGTCGAAGCTGTCCTCGCCGGTGGCCTGGCGGCCGGCGAGCCAGAAGGCGTGGGTGGAAGTCATGCGAATCCCGGCCCTTCGAGTGTGTGCGGGGTCCTTGTCCCCTCCACCGTAGGACTCGGTCCGGGTTTCGGCGTTTAGCCGGGGTGGAGTATGCCGAGCGCTGCTCGCGCCGCTTTGTCAGTGTCGGCGCCCCGGTCCCGCCGCGCGGGGCCTTCTCCCCGCCCGCCCTTCCACCGTTTCCCTGGGGCTCCGGCTCCGGCTCCGCCCCGGACCCCGCGCCTCGAACGCCGACGGGGCCGGACTTTGCCGCGCAGCGGCGCCCCGCAGCTACACCGCAGGCGAGGTGGCCTTGAGCGCGAGCCACAGCTCCATGCGGACGTCCGGGTCGTCCAGGGAGCGGCCGAGGATCTCCTCGACCCGCTTCATCCGGTACCGCAGGGTGTGCCGGTGCACGCCCAGGTCGGCGGCGGCCGCATCCCACTGCCCGTGCCGCGACAGCCAAGCCTGCAGCGAGGCCACCAGATCCCCCCGCCCCTTCTCGTCGTGCTCGCGCAGCGCCCGCAGGGTGCCGTCCGCGAAGGCCCGTACCGCCTCGTCCGCCAGCAGCGGGAGCACGGATCCCGCCGCCAGGTCCTCGTGTTCCACCATCGGCCGCCCCCGCCGCCGGGCCACGGCCAGCGCCTGGTCGGCCTGTTTGAAGGCCGCCGCCACCCCCGCAGGCACCGCGGCAGCGGACAGGCCGATCACCAGCTCGTCCGGCTCCGGACCCGTCGCCTCCCGCCCGCGCCGCGACTCCAGGGCCTCCGCGTGGTCCCCACAGGCCTGCACCGCCGAGCCCCCGTCGGTGGCCAGCACCACCAGCCGCCCCGGCTCCGGCACCACCAGCAGTGCCTCCCCGGCCCGGGCCGCCGCCGATTCCACCGCGTCGGCCAGCAGCGCCAGGCCCTCCGGCTGCGCGGTCCCCGGCAGCGCCGGCTCCGCCACGATCAGCCGGAACGGCGCCTCCAGCAGCGCCCCGTACAGGTCCCCGGCCACCGCCCGGGCGTGCTCGGCCTCCCCGTCCAGCAGCATCCGGAGCACCGCCGCCCCGAGCCGGGACTCCGCGTCGTGCAGGGACCGCGAGCGCTCGGTGGTCAGGGTCAGCAGCGCCACCGCCGAGTGCACGGCGTACCGCTCGGCCGTGCCCAGCGGGGCCCCGGTGCCGACGGCGAGCGCGCCGCGGGCCCGCCGGCCCGTTCCCAGCGACTGGAGCTCGACCCGGTCCTCCGAGCCGCCCACCACCGCGCTCGCCGGCGCCGGCCGCTCGCGCAGCCGCTCCACGTCGGGGGTCAGCCGGGCGGCCCGCCGGGCGGCCCACTCCGGGGCGGCCGCGACCACCGCACCCGAGGTGTCGTACAGGGCGGCCCAGCCGTGCACGTGCGCCGCCAGCTTCGCCAGCAGCTCGGCGGGGCCGTCGGCGGAGAGCGCGGCCCGCGTCAGCTCCCGCTGGGCCTCGAAGCCGGCGGTCACCGCGCGGTACTGGTCCGCGGCGAGGGCCGCGGAGACGGCCTTGCTGATCGCGAGGAACGGGGTCCTGCGCGGCACCTCCAGGAGCGGCAGGTCCTCGCCCCGCGCGGCCTCGACCAGCGCCTCCGGGACCGCCTCGTAGTTCACGCCGACGGCGAAGCCGATGCCGACGACCCCGGCCGCGGCGAGGCGGCGTACGTACCGGCGCATTTCCTGCGGATCCTCCGCGTCCAGCTTCATCGCCGTGATCAGGAGCAGCTCGCCGCCCTCCATATAGGGGACGGGGTCGGCGAGCTCGCTGACGTGGGCCCAGCGCACGGGGGTGTCCAGGCGGCTCTCGCCCGCCCGGACGCTGAGCTTGAGCGCCGAGTGCTGGACGAGCGAGGCGAGGGTGAGCGGCATCGGGTACCAGGGGCCTTAGCGGAAGGAGGGGCGCGGCGCGGAATTTCGCCTTGTCGTATGAACGACTCCCCTCGATTCTGCCACCTCGTACGGGTCGGCTCAGCCCGTCGCGGCCAGCCGGACCAGCAGCGGAGCCGCCCGCTCGCCGCGGACGGAGGTCAGCGACAGCACCGCGTACCCGGGCGGTACGGCGTGCGCCAGCTCGGAGGCCGACCAGCGCTCCCGCTCCACCTGGCGCACGGTCACCGCGTCCGTGGTCACCGCCTTGCCGGTGACCAGCTTGCGGAAGGCGTGGATGGCACGGGTCAGCGGCTGGTCGGCGAAGACGGTCCGGTGGGTGACGTCGCGCGTCTCCACCCACTCGGTGCCCCAGGCCTCGGCGAAGCGCTTGCCGTCCCAGGTGGTGACCCCGGAGAAGGCCATCCGGCAGCCGACCGCCCCGAGCAGCGGGGTGCGCAGCGCTTCGGGTACGTCGTCCAGCGTGCGCAGCGTCAGCAGGACGCCCGCGTTCGCCGAGCGCAGCCGCTGCAGGCCCCGCACGGTCTGCGGGGTCAGGGTGTGCGAGGCGTCGTCGAAGGCGAGGAACGCGAACAGGGACCGGTCGGCGCGGGCCGCGGCGGAGGCGTTGAACTGTGCGAGGAGCAGACGGGCCAGGATCCGGGAGGCGTCGGCGTGCCCGCGCTCGGGCAGGTCGATGCGGACGCGCAGCGGGTGTTCCAGGGCGCGCAGCGAGAAGGGGCGCCCCTGCCCGGTGGTGTCGAAGAAGCCGGCGAACGCGGGCCGGTCGAGGAGGGCCACCCGGTCCGCGAGGGCGGGTCCCGGGTCGCCGTGGGCCGCGTACTGCCGTTCGCGTGCGTCGAGTTCGCGGAGCATCACCTGCTGCCCGGCGGCTTCGAGGGCGGTGCGCAGTCCGCCGAGGGCCTCGGGTACCCGGTCGAGCAGTTCGCGGAGCTCGGGCACGGCGGGGAAGCGGCCGTACGCCGCCCGGAACGGGCCGAGCAGCTGGGCGAGGGCCGTCGCGGCCCGGCGTACCTCCAGGCCGGGGACGTCGCCGACGAAGGCTTCGGCGAGCAGGGTGGCCGCCTCGTCGGCGTCGGTGGTGCCGCCGTAGAGGTCGAGGTCGTAGACGGAGTCGGGATCGCCGACGCGGACGACGACGTCGTACGCGGTGTCCGGCCCGAGCTGGGCGCCGGCCGAGGCGACGGCGATGACGGCGGCCTGTCCGGCGAGCGCCTGGAGGGCGAGCGATTCGACGACGGGGCGCACCAGCTGCCGGGTCTTGCCCGCGCCGGACGGGCCGACGGCGAGCAGCGAGGTGCCGAGCACGGCGGGGTCGAGGGCGAGGCGGGTGCCGCGCCTGCCGTACGGGTTGCGCCCGCTGTCGTCGACCGTGCCGAGCAGGACCTGCCGGGCCAGCAGGTCGTGCCGCGCGGCCCGGACGGGCAGGTCGCGGGCCCCGGAGGGGTGGACGCAGGCGCCCGCGCCCTTGTCGCGGACGGCGTCGGCGAAGGCCGTGGCCCGCGCGGGCTCGGCCCGTACGGACTCCCAGGCCCGCCGGATCCGCGCGTAGTCGACGTCGTTCATCCGTCCGGCCCCGAGCTCGGCCCCGAGCCGGTCGGCGATCTCCCCCAGCCCGGCCCCCCGCACCTGCGGCCACGCAACGGGATCATCGGGGCCGCCTTCCTCGGGGCGGTCGGGGACGGCGGCCTGCACGGCCTGCACGGCACGGCTGCGGAGCATCCGGCGGGCCAGTTCGGGCCAGCGGCCGAGCCGCCCGAAGCCGACGGCGAGGATGGCGATGACCATGCCGTACCAGATGTACGAGGCGACCACGGAGGGCAGCTTCCCGGCCCAGGAGTCGGGCGTGAACATGTAGAGCGGCCAGAGCCAGAAGCCGCCCAGGTAGCCGTTCCACAGAAGGGACCACAGCAGCAGCCCGGCCAGCAGGGCGATCAGCGCACCGCTGATCAGCTGCCGGGTCGGGGTCCGCTCGGGCTCCTCGGCGGCGCGCGGCACGTGCCCGTACGTCCACACGCCGGGCCCGTCGGAACTCCGCGGGGTGCGCAGCCAGTCGGCGAGGGACGGGCCGGGGTCGGTGGGGGCGTGGGCGGGCTTCGGGGGGAGGGCGGGCGGCGGGCCGGCGGGGCGCGGGACGTGCCCGGCGCGCGGCGGCCGCTTCTCGTCCGTGCCGTACGTGCCGTCGGTGTCCATGAAACCCCTGCCCCCTGCCCGTGCCTGCGCTGCGTCGCTCAATGTAGTTGCCCGGAGGCGGCCGTGGGCCCCGTACGAGCCGCTGTCTCCGCAGCGTCCACAAGACAGGCGGCCGACGCTTCCTATGGCCGTCACGGACAAGGACACGCGGGCACCACTCCCGAACGGAGCATGCCGTACCCCCTCCCCCGGGCCTAGCCTGCGGACAAAGACACAAGTGCGTCCGAAAACACCCCCAGGAGCCCTCTATGACCGCTGTTCCGCAGGAGCGCCGCATCGTCACCGCGATCCCCGGCCCCAAGTCGCAGGAGCTGCAGGCCCGCCGTCTCGAGACGGTCGCCGGCGGCGTGGGCTCCGTGCTCCCCGTCTTCACGGCGCGCGCGGGCGGCGGCATCATCGAGGACGTCGACGGCAACCGCCTGATCGACTTCGGTTCCGGCATCGCCGTGACCTCCGTCGGCGCCTCCGCCGAGGCCGTCGTGCGCCGCGCCTCCGCGCAGCTCGCGGACTTCACCCACACCTGTTTCATGGTCACGCCGTACGAGGGCTACGTCGAGGTCTGCGAAGCCCTCGCCGAGCTGACCCCGGGTGACCACGCGAAGAAGTCGGCGCTGTTCAACTCCGGCGCCGAGGCCGTCGAGAACGCCGTCAAGATCGCCCGTGCGTACACCAAGCGCCAGGCCGTCGTCGTCTTCGACCACGGCTACCACGGCCGTACGAACCTGACGATGGCGCTGACCTCGAAGAACATGCCGTACAAGAACGGCTTCGGCCCGTTCGCCCCCGAGGTCTACCGCGTCCCGGTCGCCTACGGCTACCGCTGGCCCACCGGCGCCGAGAACTGCGGCCCCGAGGCCGCCGCCCAGGCGATCGACCAGATCACCAAGCAGATCGGCGCCGACAACGTCGCCGCGATCATCATCGAGCCGCTCCTCGGCGAGGGCGGCTTCATCGAGCCGGCCAAGGGCTTCCTGCCGGCGATCGTGAAGTTCGCCAACGAGAACGGCATCGTCTTCGTCGCCGACGAGATCCAGTCCGGCTTCTGCCGCACCGGCCAGTGGTTCGCGTGCGAGGACGAGGGCATCGTCCCGGACCTGATCACCACCGCCAAGGGCATCGCGGGCGGTCTGCCGCTCGCCGCCGTGACCGGCCGCGCCGAGATCATGGACGCCGCGCACGCGGGCGGCCTGGGCGGCACGTACGGCGGCAACCCGGTGGCCTGCGCCGGTGCGCTGGGCTCCATCGAGACCATGAAGGAGCTCGACCTCAACGCCGCGGCGAAGAAGATCGAGTCCGTCATGAAGACCCGCCTGACGGCCATGCAGGAGAAGTACGAGATCATCGGTGACATCCGCGGCCGCGGCGCCATGATCGCGATCGAGCTGGTCAAGGACCCGGTGTCCAAGACCCCGTTCCCGGAGGCGGCCGGCGCGCTCGCCAAGGCCTGCCACGCCGAGGGCCTGCTCGTCCTCACCTGCGGCACCTACGGCAACGTGCTCCGTTTCCTCCCCCCGATCGTCATCGGCGAGGACCTGCTGAACGAGGGCCTGGACCTCATCGAGGCGGCGTTCGCGGCCATCGGCACGGACGTCTGAGCGACCTTCCGAACACGAGAGCCCGCCGCTACCCCCGGTAACGGGCGGACGCTGTGAAGAAGATGTGGGGGGCCGATGGCAGGAGCGCGATCCTGCTGTCGGTCCCCTTTCCGCTGCCGTACGGTTTCTGCAGATGAGTGAGACACCCCGCTCCCGGGAAACCGGGGGCGACACCAGTACCGGGCTTCCCCAGCGCCGCACTGGGCCTGCGTTCGCGCACACTCCTCACCGATCGGACGGCCGTTCGCCCCAAACCCCCCGGGGCGCTCGGCAACCCGATCCGGGCGGCCGTCCCGGAACCATCCCCCCTGTTCCGGGACGGCCGGCCATTCTCCTCCTTCTCTCCCTGCTGGGGCTCGCCCTGACGACCTGGCAGGTCCTGGTCTCGGGTCCGCTGCTCACGCCGGACGAGAGCATCAGCCGCGCCCTGGTCCGTACGGTCCCCGACTCCGTCACCGAGCGCCTGTCCGACCTCGGCAACGTCCCGGTCGCCTTGCCCGTCCTGGTACTGGCGATGGCGTACTCCGTCCGGCGATCCCGCACCTGGGTCCCGGCGCTGACCGCGGGGCTGGCGATGGCCCTGGTCCCGGCCGTGATCGTGCCGCTGAAGGAGTGGACCGCCCGCCCGGGGCCCCTGGAGCCCTGGGCCGCCGGCTACTACCCCTCGGGGCACACGGCCACTTCGGCCGTCGCGTACATCGGCGCGGCCCTGCTGATCGGCCCGTACACGCGCCGCACACGCCCGATGGCCGCCGCGCTCGTCCTGACCGCCGCCACGGCCGCCGGTCTGGTCCTGCGCGGCTGGCACTGGCCCCTGGACGTACTGGCCAGCTGCTTCCTGTGCACGCCCCTGCTGCTGGCCGTCGCCCACGCAGTGCGCCGCGCTGTCAGACCCTCCCCCTAGCCTGAAGCCCGTTCCGTAACGGCGAGGGAGGGGTGGCGCAATGGGTGCCAGCGGGTGGGACTACGTGACGGCGTACGAGGGCAGCGTCGAGGCATCGCTGGCCGCCCTTCAGGAGCGGGTGTTCGCGCAGGAGTTCGGCGAGATGGACGACTACCCGGACCTGGCGGCGCTGTGGGCCGACCACGAGTTCATGGGAACACAGGGCACGCACACGGTCCTCGACGTCGTACGGGTCGCCCCCGGCCCGCAGGAGGAGGACGGCGCGGTCCGGCCCCTCGCGGCCGACCGGCTGCTCCACCACTTCGGGACGGACCGGCCGACCGTGGCCCAGTACGAGGAGGCGCTCGCACGGGCGGAGCGGGCGATGAGCCACCAGGAGTACACGGAAAGCCTGCTGGGCGAGGCCGACCTGCGGTGGAGCGGGCTGTACGTCCTGCTGTACACGGACGGGCAGCCCACCCACATCGGCTTCCACGGCTCCTCCGGCGACTAGCCGCCGAAGTACGCGTCGAAGTTCTTCGAGAACTCCCAGCCGCCGAAGCGGTCCCAGTTGATCGACCAGGTCATCAGGCCGCGCAGGGCGGGCCAGGTGCCGTGCGTCGCGTAGCTCCCGCAGTTCGTCTTTTTCGTCAGGCAGTCCAGCGCCTTGTTCACCTCGGCGGGCGAGGTGTGGCCGTTGCCCGCGTTGGTCGTGGCCGGGAGGCCGATCGCCACCTGGTCCGGGCGCAGCGGCGGGAAGACGCGGGCGGTGTCGCCCGCGACCGGGAAGCCGGTGAGCAGCATGTCCGTCATGGCGATGTGGAAGTCCGCGCCGCCCATGGAGTGGTACTGGTTGTCGAGGCCCATGATCGAGCCCGAGTTGTAGTCCTGGACGTGGAGCAGGGTGAGGTCCTCGCGCAGGGCGTGGATGACCGGGAGGTAGGCGCCGGCGCGCGGGTCCTGGCCGCCCCAGGGGCCGGAGCCGTAGTACTGGTAGCCGAGCTGGACGAAGAAGGTCTCCGGGGCCATGGTCAGGACGAAGTCCGGGCCGTACTTGGCCTTCAGCGTCTTGACGGCGGAGATCAGGTTGACGATCACCGGGGTGGTGGGGGCGCGGAAGTCGGTGTCACCGGTGGCGAGGGAGAGGGAGTGGCCCTCGAAGTCGATGTCGAGCCCGTTGAGCCCGTACTCGTCGATGATCTTGCTGACGGAGGACACGAAGGTGTCGCGGGCGGCCGTGGTGGCGAGCTGGACCTGGCCGTTCTGGCCGCCGATCGAGATCAGGACCTTCTTGCCCGCGGCCTGCTTGGCCTTGATGGCGGCCTTGAACTCGGCCGGGGACTCCGCGCCCGGGCATTCGCTGACCGGGCAGAGCGAGAAGCGGATGTCCCCCGAGGTCACCGAAGTCGGTTCGCCGAACGCGAGGTTGACGACGTCCCAGGAGGCGGGTACGTCGGCCATCCGGACGTAGCCGGAGCCGTTGGCGAAGCTCGCGTGGAGGTAGCCGACCAGGGCGTGGGCCGGCAGGCCCGGGTTGCCCGGATTGCCGCCGCCGCTCGTCGTGGAGG
This sequence comes from Streptomyces sp. NPDC031132, assembly GCF_055570595.1. NCBI lineage: Bacteria > Bacillati > Actinomycetota > Actinomycetes > Kitasatosporales > Streptomycetaceae > Streptomyces > Streptomyces sp. NPDC031132. The sequence goes on along the minus strand of NZ_JBVIGX010000001.1, from coordinate 606,573 downwards.
CGGAGACGGGGGCGCTCTTCGCGGACTCGCCGGCCGCGTTCACCGCGCTGACCTGGAAGGTGTACGAGGTGGACGCGGCGAGTCCGGTGACCGTCGCCGAGGTCCCGGTGACGCTCACGGGCGCGGCGCCGTCCCGGTGGAGCTTGTACGAGGTGGCGCCGGAGGCGGCCGACCAGGAGAGGTTCAGGCTGCTCGCGGTGGCGCCGGACGCCGTCAGGCCGGTGGGGGCGGCCGGGGGCTGGGGCTGGCCGGGTCCGGAGCCGCCCGGGTCGGGGCCGACGAGCGTGACGTCGTCCGTGAGGTGGGCGGGCTGGCCGTACCAGCCGTGCGTGTAGATCGTCACGGAGGTGGTGGCGGCGCCCGTACGGAAGGTCGTGCTCAGCTGCTTCCAGGCGCCCGGGGTCTGCGTCCAGGTGGACACGTCGGTGGTGCCGGTCCCGGCCGCGCCGAGGTAGACGTACGCGCCCTGCACCCAGGCGCCGAGCGTGTACGTCGAATCGGGCTTGACGGCGACGGTCTGGGAGCAGCGGGCGTTGTCCTGGCCGGCCGGGGTGGCCCTGAGGGCGGAACTGCCGCCGTGGACGGGGGCGGTGACGACGGCTCCGCTGCCGGCCGAGCAGCTCCAGCCGTCGAGTCCGGCTTCGAAGCCGCCGTTGCGGGCGAGGTCCGCATCGGCCGCGGCGGCGGGCCGGCCCGCGGCGAGGAAGCCGGCCACCGCGAGGGCGGTCGCGGTGAAGAGGGACACAGGTCTGCGCACAACTGCCTCCGGAACATGGGGGGATGGAGCCAGGCCGCCGGTGAGGCGGCAGCGGCGCCCAACATGGTCCAGACCAATCCCCTTGTCAAGGCTTCCGGCTCTCCTCCCCCACCGCCAGGGCCGCGGCCTCGTGCATCGCGAGCTCCAGCAGCACCGGATCGGTGAGCGTCCCGCGGCCGTCCGGGACCACCAGCCAGCGCACCCCGCCCGTGTCCCGGCCGGGGTACGGCACCACGATCCAGGTCCCGCGCCCGGCTCCCCGTACGCCGGTGCCGATCCAGCGGGACGCCGTGCCCGGGGGCACGAAGAAGCCCAGGCGCGAGTCGGCGAAGTCGGCGAGCACGGGGCCGGGCCGGTGGAGGAACTGCGTCAGGACGTCGAGGGCGGCCTGCCCCAGCTCCCCGGGCAGGATCAGCACGTCCCAGTGCCGGCCGGCCGGCAGCAGGGCGACCCCGAGGGGGTTGCGCTCCCACTCCCACCGGCAGGCGTCGGGGTCCGGCGCCCCCGACACGAGCCATTCCACCGCGGTCCTGATCTCCGAGCCCTGCATCGCCCGGCCTCCGTTCTCTGGGGTGAGGTGTCCTCACCGGAAGAGAGCGGGTCCGGGCCCTGCGATGACGCGGGTTTCGTCACCCCGTGGCGGTGAAACGGCTCACGCCATGAAGCCCGGCGCGCGCCGGGGGCGTACGGGAAGGCGTGCAGTCACGGGCCGGTCAGCTGTCGAAGCCCAGGCCGAGCTTGTCCAGGGCCTTCAGCCACAGGTTGCGGCGCCCGCCGCGGGCGTCCGCCCGGGCCAGGGACCACTTGGTGAGGGTGATCCCGGTCCAGGCGAAGGGCTCCGGCGGGAACGGCATCGGCCGGGACTTCACCATCTCCAGCTCGGTCCGCTCGGTGCGGGCCCCGTCCAGCAGGTCCAGCATCACGTCGGCGCCGAAGCGGGTGGCGCCGACCCCGAGCCCGGTGTATCCGGCAGCGTAGGCGACCTTCCCGCCGTGCGCGGTGCCGAAGAAGGCCGAGAAGCGCGAGCAGGTGTCGATGGCCCCGCCCCAGGCGTGGCTGAACTTGATGCCCTCCAGCTGCGGGAACGCGCTGAAGAAGTGCTGCGCGAGCTTCAGGTACGTCTCGGGGCGGTGGTCGTACTCGGAGTCGAGCTTGCCGCGGTAGGGGTAGATGGCGTCGTAGCCGCCCCACAGGATGCGGTTCTCCGGGGTGATGCGGAAGTAGTGGAACTGGTTGGCGCTGTCGCCCAGGCCCTGGCGGTTCTGCCAGCCGAGGGCCTTGAGCTGTTCGGCGGTCAGCGGCTCGGTCATCAGCGCGTAGTCGTAGACCGGGACCGTGAACGGGCGGATCCGCTTGACCAGCGACGGGAAGATGTTCGTGCCCAGCGCCACCCGCCGGGCGAAGATCCGCCCGTACGGGGTGCGTACGGCCATCCCGGCGCCCGAGGAGGTCAGGGACAGCCCGCGGGTGTTCTCGTAGATCCGCACGCCCAGCGACAGGCAGGCCTCCTTCAGGCCCCAGGCGAGCTTGGCGGGGTTGAGCATGGCGACGCCGTCGGTGTCCCACAGGCCCGCGAGGAACGTCGGCGAGTCGACCTCGGCGCGCAGCTCCTCGCGGTCCAGCCAGCGCGAGCCGCCCGCGAGGCCCAGCTTCTCGGCCTCCTCGTACAGCTCGCGCAGCTCCTCGACCTGGTGGGGCTCGGTGGCCACGTCGATCTCGCCGGTGCGCTCGAAGTCGCAGTCGATGCCGTAGCGGGCGATGGCCGCCTCGATCTCGTCGAGGTTGCGGGCGCCCAGCTCCTCCAGCCGGGCGAGCTCGCCCGGCCAGCGGGCCATGCCGTTGGCGAGGCCGTGCGTGAGGGAGGCGGCGCAGAAGCCGCCGTTGCGTCCGGAGGCGGCCCAGCCCGCCTCCTTGGACTCGATCAGGACGACGTCCCGGGCGGGGTCGCGCTCCTTGGCGATCAGCGCGGTCCACAGTCCGCTGTACCCGCCGCCGATGACGAGCAGGTCGCAGGCCTCGTCCGAGGTCAGCGCCGGCTGTGCGGCGGGCTTGCCGGGGTCGTCCAGCCAGTACGAGACCGGCAGTGCTTCGGAAAGAGATTGAGCAACACTTCGCATGGCGACTGGGGCCATGGCTTCCAACTCCCTACAGAGCTACTTGGGCTGTGCGTTCTTGCGGCGGTTGCCGACCATCTGGCCGGCGAGCACCACCAGCACCGCGATGACGAACATCGCCGTACCGATGACGTTGATCTGGACAGGCGTACCGCGCTGGGCCGATCCCCACACGAACATGGGGAAGGTGACGGTGTTGCCCGAGTTGAAGTTGGTGATGATGAAGTCGTCGAACGAGAGCGCGAACGACAGCAGCGCGCCCGCGGCGATACCGGGTGCCGCGATCGGCAGGGTGACCCGTACGAAGGTCTGCACCGGGCCCGCGTAGAGGTCGCGGGCGGCCTCCTCCAGCCGCGGGTCCATCGACAGGACGCGTGCCTTGACGGCGGCGACGACGAAGCTGAGGCAGAACATGATGTGGGCGATCAGGATCGTCCAGAAGCCCAGCTGGATGCCCATGTTGAGGAAGAGGGCGAGCAGCGAGGCCGCCATCACGATCTCGGGCATGGCCATCGGCAGGAAGATCAGCGAGTTGACCGCGCCGCGCGCCCGGAAGCGGTAGCGGACGAGCGCGAAGGCGATGGCCGTGCCGAGGACGGTGGCGCCGATGGTGGCCCACACGGCGATCTGGAGCGACAGGGACAGGGAGCCGCACAGGTCGGCGACCCCGCAGGGGTCCTTCCAGGCGTCGAGCGAGAACTCCTGCCAGGCGTAGTTGAACCGCCCGGTGGGGTTGTTGAAGGAGAAGACCGTCACGACGACGTTCGGCAGGATCAGGTACGCGAGCGTGCCGAGTCCGAAGATGACGACGAGATTGCGCCGGAGCCAACGCATCAGACCAGGTCCTCCGTCCCCGCTCGGCGGATGTAGATGGTGACCATGATCAGCACGATGGCCATGAGGATGAAGGACAGCGCGGCGGCCGTCGGGTAGTCGAGGATGCGCAGGTACTGCGACTGGATGACGTTGCCGATCATCCGGGTGTCCGTGGAGCCGAGCAGCTCGGCGTTCACGTAGTCGCCGCTCGCCGGGATGAAGGTGAGCAGGGTTCCGGAGACCACGCCCGGCATGGACAGCGGGAAGGTCACCTTCCGGAAGGTCGTGGCGGGGCGGGCGTACAGGTCCCCGGCCGCCTCGTGGAGGCGGGTGTCGATCCGCTCCAGGGAGGTGTAGAGCGGCAGGATCATGAAGGGCAGGAAGTTGTACGTCAGACCGCAGACGACGGCGAGCGGCGTGGCGAGCACCCGCTCCCCCTCGGTCATCCCGAGCCAGCTGGTGACGTCCAGGACGTGCAGGGTGTTGAGGACCTCCACCACCGGGCCGCCGTCGGCCAGGATCGTCTTCCAGGCCAGCGTGCGGATCAGGAAGCTGGTGAAGAACGGCGCGATGACCAGCACCAGCAGCAGGTTGCGCCAGCGGCCCGCCTTGAAGGCGATCAGGTAGGCCAGCGGGTACCCGAGCAGCAGGCACAGCACGGTCGCGGTGCCGGCGTACAGCAGGGAGCGCAGGAACTGCGGGTAGTACTCGGTGAGGGCGTCCCAGTAGGTCTGGAAGTGCCAGGTGACCTGGAAGCCCTCCTCGAGGGAGCCGGTCTGCACCGAGGTGGAGGCCTGGTAGATCATCGGCAGGACGAAGAAGACCAGCAGCCACAGGATGCCGGGGAGCAGCAGCCAGTACGGGACCAGCCGCTTGCGCAGGGACGGCTTGTGGACCGGGGGTTCGGCGGGGGCCTGGGCCTGTGGCGGCGCGGCGGTGGCGGTCATGCGCTCTCCTCGACCGTCTCGATGCCCGCGTCGATGTCTTGCGCCGCGTCGAGGCCGAAGGAGTGCTCCGGGTTCCAGTGCAGGACGACCTCGGCGCCGGGGGCGAGGCGGGCGTCCCGCTCGATGTTCTGGACGTACACCTCCAGCTCGGGGCAGACCTGGCTGTCGATGACGTACTGGGTGGAGACGCCGATGAAGGAGGAGGCGGCTATCGTGCCGCGGACCGTGTTGCGGCCGGCCGCGACGGTGTCCTCCTCGTCCGCGTGGACCAGGGAGATCTTCTCGGGACGTACCCCGACCAGCAGCTTTCCGCCGGCCTTGGGGGTCGTCGAACACCGGGCCGCGGGCAGCCGCAGCGTGGTGCCCGCCGAGCTGACCACGACATCGGAGCCGCCGGCTTCCAGCACCTTGGCCTCGATGAGGTTCGAGGTGCCGAGGAAGTTGGCGACGAAGGTGGTCTTCGGGTTCTCGTAGAGCTCGGCGGGGGCGCCCAGCTGCTCGACGCGGCCGCCGTTCATCACGGCGACCGTGTCGGCCATGGTCATGGCCTCCTCCTGGTCGTGCGTGACGTGCACGAAGGTGATGCCGACCTCGGTCTGGATCCTCTTCAGCTCCAGCTGCATCTGGCGGCGCAGCTTGAGGTCGAGGGCGCCGAGGGGCTCGTCGAGGAGCAGCACCTGCGGGTGGTTGATGAGCGCGCGGGCGACGGCCACGCGCTGCTGCTGGCCGCCGGAGAGCTGGTGCGGCTTGCGCTGGGCGAACTGGCCCAGCTCGACCAGCTCGAGCATGTCCTCGACCTGCTTCTTGACGGACTTGATGCCGCGGCGGCGCAGCCCGAAGGCCACGTTCTCGTAGATGTTCAGGTGCGGGAACAGCGCATAGCTCTGGAACACCGTGTTGACGGGGCGCTTGTACGGCGGCAGCTGGGTGACCTCCCGGTCCCCGAGGTGGACCGTACCGGTGGAGGGCTCCTCCAGACCGGCGATCATGCGCAGGGTGGTGGTCTTCCCGCAGCCCGATGCGCCGAGCAGGGCGAAGAAGGAGCCCTGGGGGATGGTGAGATCCAGCGGGTGCACGGCGGTGAACGAGCCGTAGTGCTTGCTGATCCCGGCGAGGCGGACGTCGCCGCCCGCGGTCTTGTCAGTCATGGGTCGCGGCCTTCGGTGGTGGTGTCGTCGGAAGGGTGCGGGGCGCGGGTGCCGGCACGGGAGGGGGTTCGTCAGGCTCCGATGAGCTTGGCGAACTTCTCTTCGTACGCGGTTTCTTCCTCACTGCTGAGGGAGCGGAAGGCGTGGGCCTTGGCCGCCATCGCCTTGTCCGGAATGATCAAGGGGTTGTCCGCGAGCTCGGGGTCGATCTTCGCAAGGTCTTCCCTGACGCCTTCGACCGGGCAGACGTAGCTGATGAACGCCGCCAGTTGGGCGGCGATCGGCGGCTCGTAGTAGAAGTCGATGAGCTTCTCGGCGTTGGCCTTGTGCCGGGCGTGCGCGGGGACCAGAAGGTTGTCGCTGGAGGTGATGTAACCGGGCGCCGGGATCGCGTACTTGATGTCCGGGTTGCCGGCCTGGAGCTGGATGATGTCGCCGGCCCAGGCCAGGCAGGCGGCGAGGTCGCCCTTGTCGAGGTCCGACGTGTAGTCGTTGCCGGTGAAGCGGCGGATCTGCTTGGTGTCCACGCCCTTCTGGAGCCGACCGATGGCCGCGTCGTAGTCGGCGGTGGTGAAGTTCGCCGGGTCCTTGCCCTGGTCGAGCAGGGTCATGCCGACGGTGTCGCGCATCTCGGTGAGGAAGCCGACGCGGCCCTTGAGGGAGGGGTCGTCGAGCAGCTGCGTGACGGAGTCGACCTTCTTGCCGCCGGTCGCCTTCGCGTTGTAGGCGATGACGGTGTCGATGCCGGTCCAGGGGTAGCTGTACGAGCGGCCCGGGTCCCAGTCGGGGGTGCGGAACTGCGGGATCAGGTTGGCGTAGGCGTGCGGGAGGTGGGAGGGGTCCAGCTTCTGCGCCCAGCCGAGCCGGATGATGCGGGCGGCGAGCCAGTCGGTGACGACGATCAGGTCGCGGCCGGTGTCCTGGCCGGCCGCCAGCTGCGGGCGGACCTTGCCGAAGAACTCGACGTTGTCGTTGATGTCCTCGGTGTACTTGACCTTGATCCCGGTGCGCTTGGTGAACTCCTCCAGCGTGGGGTGGGCCTTCTCGTCCTCGCTGGTGTCCATGTATTCGGTCCAGTTGGAGAAGTTGATCTCCTTCTCCTGGTCCGAGTGGTCGTCGGAGGCCACGGCCGTGTCGCCCGCACGTTTCGCGGGCGGGATGCCGCAGGCGGACAGGGAGGCCAGGCCGCCGAGGGTGAGCGCGCCGATCCCGGAGGCGCGCAGCAGTGAGCGGCGGGTGAGGGCTCCCCGCCCACTGGTGAGGCTGCGCCGCATCGCGGCGAGTTGCGCCGCCGAGAGGCGGTCGGGCTCGTACTGCTCCATGAGCTGCCCTTTCGGAAGGGGTGGCGCCGCTGGTCAGGCGGCCGGCTGCCACTCGGCGAAAGCCGTGAACGGTTAGCGGTCCCCGAAGACGGTGCGGTGCCAGTCCTTGGCAGCCACCGCCGTGTTGTCGTACATCACGTGCTTGACCTGCGTGTACTCCTCGAAGGAGTAGGCGCTCATGTCCTTTCCGAAGCCACTCGCCTTGTAGCCGCCGTGCGGCATCTCGCTGATGATCGGGATGTGGTCGTTGATCCAGACGCAGCCCGCCTTGATCTCGCGGGTGGCCCGGCCGGCCCGGTAGACGTCGCGGCTCCAGGCGGAGGCGGCGAGGCCGTACGGGGTGTCGTTGGCCAGCTCGATGCCCTCGTCGTCGGTGTCGAAGGGCAGGACGACGAGGACCGGCCCGAAGATCTCGGACTGGACGACCTCGCTGTCCTGGGCGGCGCCGGAGACGAGGGTGGGCCGGTAGTACGCGCCCTCGGCGAGCTCGCCGCCCGGGATCTCGCCGCCGGTGACGACGGAGGCGTAGCCGCGGGCGCGCTCCACGAAGCCGGCGACCCGGTCGCGCTGGGCGTGCGAGACCAGCGGGCCGAGGTCGGTGGCCGGGTCGAACGGGTCGCCGAGGCGGACGGTCTCCATCAGCTCGGCCACGCGGGCGACGAAGGCGTCGTCCAGGGGGCGCTGGACGTACGCGCGGGTGGCGGCGGTGCAGTCCTGGCCGGTGTTGATCAGGGACGCGGCGACGGCGCCGTGCGCGGCGGCCTCCAGGTCGGCGTCGTCGAAGACCAGGAAGGGCGCCTTGCCGCCGAGCTCCAGGTGGAGCCGCTTGACGGTGGCGGTGGCGATCTCGGCGACCCGCTTGCCGACGGCGGTGGAGCCGGTGAAGGAGGTCATGACCACGTCCGGGTGGCCGACCAGGTGCTCGCCCGCGTCGCGGCCGGCGCCGGTGACGATGTTGACCACGCCGTCGGGCAGGCCCGCGTCCCTGGCCGCCTGGGCGAACATCAGGGAGGTGAGCGGGGTCAGCTCGGCGGGCTTCAGGACGATCGTGTTGCCCGCGGCGATCGCCGGGAGGATCTTCCAGGCGGCCATCTGGAGCGGATAGTTCCAGGGTGCGATGGAACCGACCACCCCGATGGCCTCGCGGCGCACGTAGGAGGTGTGGTCCCCTGAGTACTCAGCTGCCGCCTGTCCCTGAAGATGCCGGGCGGCGCCCGCGAAGAAGGCGGTGTTGTCGATGGTCCCCGGTACGTCGAACTCGGTGGACAGCTTGATCGGCTTGCCGCACTGCAGGGACTCGGCGTACGCGAAGTCCTCCGCCTGCTCGGCCAGCACGGCGGCCAGCCGGTGCAGGGCGTCCGAACGCTCACCCGGAGTGGCCGCGGCCCAGGCCGGGAAGGCCCGCTTGGCGGCGGCCACGGCCGCGTCGACGTCGGCGGTGGAGGCGAGCTCGTACGTGAGCACGTCCTCGCCCGTCGCAGGGTTCACGATGGTGTGCGACCGGCCGGAGGTACCGGACCTGAGCTGCCCGTCGATGTACTGCGCGCCGTCTGCGAAGCGGTCCTTGACCTGGAAGCGATTACCCATGACGCTCTCACGCTCTCCGTAGCTTCAGCTCGAATTGAGTGCCGATCCTGGCAGAGGTGTTCCCCACCGCCAAGTGATTCCGTTGTTGCCTTTTGATTACGCGACGGAATCGGTCGACCATGTGTCGAGGCGCGTCCCAAATCCCGTACGAAGTGTCAGTGGCGACTGCCACACTCGCGTGCATGGAGATGATCGACAAGTTGATCGAGCAGGTCAGCCGCGGTGAGCGGGTGAAGTACCTGCCGTTCTGGGGGCACCGGCCGCGTCCGGACGGGACCCTCGGGCCCAGCTGCATGAGCCAGTGGTGGCCCTCGGAGTTCACCGTGGGTGATGTCCGGTATGCCACGGCCGAGCACTGGATGATGGCCGGCAAGGCCCGGCTGTTCGCAGACGCCGAGGCGGAGCGCGCGGCGCTGGAGGCGAAGACCCCGGCGCAGGCCAAGAAGATCGGCCGGCTGGTGCGCGGCTTCGACGCGGAGATATGGGAACGGGAGCGGTTCGCGCTCGTGGTGGAGGGCAGCGTGCACAAGTTCGCCTCCACCCCCCAGCTGCGCGCGTACCTGCTGTCCACGGGGAACCGGGTGCTGGTGGAGGCGAGCCCGATGGACCGCATCTGGGGCATCGGACTGGCGGCGGACGACGAGCGCGCCCTGGACCCGTCCCGCTGGCGCGGCCTGAACCTGTTGGGCTTCGCGCTGATGGAGGCCCGCGACCGGCTGCGCACGAACGCCGTCTGACCTCGGCCGGGCGCGATCCTAAATGCGTGGCGGCCGGGCGAGCGGGCCGCCTAACGTAGGACTCGTCCAGGTGCGCAGGCGAGACCTACTTCCACTCTTAATGGGCAGGTCGCGGGTTCGAGTCCCGCCACCGGCTTTCGGGCCGGTGTAGCTCAGTTGGTGAGAGCAGCACGTTGGTTTCGCCGACCTCGATCTCTGGACACCTACGTCACGCACCTCCCGGTGCGCGGGCTGCGGCTCCTTCTTTTGCAGAGAATCCCACGCCGCCGCCACCTTGATCTCGGGAGGCACGCGTGCGGGATGCCGGGTGCGCAGGCGACGGTTACTTCGGGGACCAGGAGGTCGCGGGTTCGAATCCCGCCCGGCTCCGGCCGGTGGAGCAGCTTGGCAGCTCGCCTGGTAATAAGTCCGTCGCCGATCCTGATCTCGGGCATCCCGCACGTCACGCCTCCCCCACGTTCCACTGAATTCGGGGGGATTCACCATGGCTCGCTTCAACCTGCGCCGCACGTCCAAGGCCGCACCCGCGGCCACCGCGCCCACCTCGCCCGTGCGCTCCGTCGGCCGCACCGCCAACCACCACGGCAGCCGCGGTTTCGAACGCGATCCGCGCTCCGAGCTGTTCCTGCTCGCCGTCGCCAACTTCGTGACGCAGCGGACGTTCTACGAGAGCGGCGAGGCCCGCGACGACCGGTTCTCCGCACTCGTGCGCCGCCTCGCCGTCGAGGACCCCGCGTGGACCGCCGGCCTGCTCGGCTGGCTGCGCACCGACGCGAACATGCGGACCGCATCGCTGGTCGGAGCGGCCAAGTACGTCAAGGCGCGGCTCGACGCCGGAGCCACGCAAGGGCCTTCGAACCGCCAGGTCGTGGACTCCGTACTGCGGCGCGCGGACGAGCCCGGTGAGCTGCTGGCCTACTGGACGGCGACGTACGGGCGGAACGTGCCCAAGCCGGTCAAGCGCGGTGTCGCGGATGCCGTACGCAGGCTCTACTCCGGCAGCTCGCTGCTGAAGTACGACACCGCGTCCAAGGGCTTCCGCTTCGGCGACGTGCTGAACCTCGTCCACGCCTCCCCCGATCCCGCCAAGGCCTGGCAGGGCGAGCTGTTCCGCCACGCCCTCGACCGGCGGCACCACCCGGAGACGGCGCAGGTCCCGGCCGGCAACCGCACCCTGCTCGCCCACCGGGAGCTCATGGAGCTGCCGGTGGAGGAGCGCCGGGCCGTCGTCACCGCGCCGGACGGGGCCGAGCGGCTCGCCGCCGCGGGCATGACCTGGGAGGCGCTGGCCGGCTGGCTCCAGGGGCCGATGGACGCGGCCGCCTGGGAGGCGGTCATCCCGTCCATGGGCGCGATGGCGCTGCTGCGGAACCTGCGCAACTTCGACCAGGCCGGCGTCTCGGACGCGGTGGCCGCGCAGGTCGCGGCGAACGTCTCCGACCCGGAGGTCGTCGCCCGGTCCCGGCAGTTCCCGTTCCGCTACCTGGCCGCCTACCAGCACGCGCCCTCGCTGCGCTGGGCGTACCCGCTCGAGCAGGCGCTCGGCCACTCGCTGGCCAACGTACCGGCCCTGCCCGGCCGGACGCTGGTCCTCGTCGACCGATCGGGGTCGATGTGGGCGCCGCTGTCGGACCGTTCGCAGCTCAACCGGGCGGACGCGGCGGCCGTCTTCGGCACGGCGCTGGCGCTGCGCGCCGAGGACGCGGACCTGGTGCAGTTCGGGACGGACAGCAAGCAGGTCCCGTACGACCGGGGCGAGTCCGTGCTGAAGGTGCTGGAGCGGTTCGAGGACCTCGGCGGCACCTACACCGCCGAGGCGGTGCGGCGTTACTACAAGGGGCACGACCGGGTCCTCATCGTCACGGACGAGCAGGCGACGTACCAGTACGGCGGTGACCCGACGGCCCTCGTCCCGGACGAGGTCCCGGTGTACACCTGGAACTTGGCCGGGTACCGGGCGGGCCACGCGCCCTCCGGATCCGGGAACCGGCACACCTTCGGCGGGCTCACCGATGCGGCCTTCCGCATGGTGTCGCTGATCGAGGGCGGCCGGGACGCCGACTGGCCGTGGGTGGCGTAGGCGCCCGGTACGGGCGGCCGACGGAGGACCGGCGGCCGGACGGCACAGGGGGGGGGGGGGGGGGGGGGGGGGGGGGGGGGGGGGGGGGGGGGGGGGGGGGGGGTTGTCGTTCTTCCTGCCGTGTTTTTTTGGCCGCCCCACACACCACCCCCCTCCGCCTCTCACGCCTCCACAACACCAACCACAAAG